>JAILMQ010000072.1 GCA_024692605.1 Eubacterium sp. | reverse complement strand
TGATTCCGGATATATGAATATGGAAAATAATTTTAGATGAGGTAGAGGGTATGACTGAAATAGATATGTGGAAGGTTCTGGGCATCGAACCTTCGAAGGATGAAAATGTAATAAGAAACGCGTACCGAACCAAGGTCGTATCTGTTAACCCGGAGGACAATCCGGAGGGCTTCAAACTCCTGCGAGAAGCATATGAAATGGCCATTGCTTCGCTAAACGCTCCTGAGGAAGGGGCAGATTCTTCTGCTGAAGTTCCTGACGAGGAGAAGACGGAGGTTGATCTGTTTATAGATAAGGCAGCTGAAATCTATGCTGATCTGGATAAAAGAATTAACGTTTCCGTGTGGAAGGAGCTGCTTTCTGATCCCCTTTGTACAGAGCTCGATACTGCAGATGAGGTAAGGGAAAAGCTGCTTGCTTTTTGCATGGGACATTTTTACCTTCCACACCTGGTATGGAAGCTTTTTGATGACACCTTTGGAATAACTGCTGAGCATGCTAACTTAGTCGAGTCCTTCCCTGAGGATTATCTCAACTTCGTTGAATTTAAAGCTAAGAGCGATGACTTTTTCAAATATCAATATGTGATTCCAAGACAGCAGTATCTGGAAATCATAGAGGATGATTTAAATGAAATAAAGCTTGAGACTAAGGCCGGTATATTTGAGCCGGAGGTTTTTGATGATCCTATGGATTCCTATCTGAAGGAAGGCTCTTATATTCATGGATATATTGATAAGATACTTCGTCCTAAGTATGAATGCTACGTAAGAACTGAAGATGAACTTCCTCCTGCTGAGGAACTACTGGAAGAGGAAAAGAACAGTCTCGAAATATTAAAATGCGTTGTAGAACATCTGGAGACCTTTGATATATTCCATCCTCTGGAACTGGCAGGCAAAATGCGTGCGCTTTATTTTGATGGAAGAACGGATGATGCTCTGAAAATTGCCAGGGAAGTTACCGATGGAAAAATCTTTGAAATATCAGATTCCTATACATATGCAACTGCAGTTTATCTTCAGGTTTTTGACAGAGCCTTTAATTCTGAAAAGGATTATTCGGGAAAGGAACCTCTTTCTATTGATAAGTATGAAGAGATAATAGATAACTTCATAGAAAATGAAGGCAAATCAGTTATGTGCCTTCAGACAAAGGGTACTCTTCAGATGCTAAAAAAGGACTATGAAGAAGCCTGTGAAACCATCATAAAGGCTCTTGATATCAACTCCGGAAACAGTGAAGGAGTAATGCTTCTTAAGAAAACCAGCAGTATGCTGGCAAAGTCATATAATGAAAAGATTGAATCCGGTGAAGCAACTCCAAAGGAGAAGGTGGATTTTGCCTGGTCACTTTTCAGACAGGAAAAGAATGAAGAGGTAATAGAGGTTCTTAAGAATATTGAACCGGATGAAGAAACATTTTACGGATATAATAATCTTTACGGAAGAAGTTATTTCAATCTTAAGCAATATACATTAGCTCTGTCATACCTTGAAAAATGGGTTGAAATGATGGATGAGCTGTATGAAAAGAGTAAGTCCGGGGCGGAAATGTCTGAAAAGGATGTGGACAGACTGAAGAGAAGAGGCTTCTGCTATTATCTTTATGCTGCATGTCTGGATGAACTTGAAAGATATGATGAATGTGAAAAGTATTATAAGCTTTCGGTGGATGTGTTTGAGGGCTGCACCAATAATCAGGACCTGAATGAAATGCTTTATTATCAGGAAAACTATGGAAAGATGCTTCTTAAAACCAAGAGATATCCGGAGGCTATGGAAATATGGAACTCCATGATAGAGAGAGTGGATCATTGTATTCCGGCCTATGTAAACAGGCAGGAAACTGCTTTTGAGATGAAGGATGCGCAGCTTGTAATAGATGATTACTATAATATAATCCGTGATATCCCATTTTATCCACGGGCCTACATCCTTGCAGCAAGGGTGTTTGCAATCTATGATCAGAAGGATGATGTTGAAGGCGTTCTTAAAAGAGCCCAGGAGGCTGGTGTTGAAAGTGATGAGCTGAATAATATCAAGGCCAGACACCTTGCCAGACAGGGTATGCAGGAAGAGGCTTATGAACTTTATAAAAAAGTTGAAAGCCGACTTGACGAGGAAGACTGCGATATCGAGGACAAGGTGGAGTTTTTCAGTGATGTTGCAACCATGCTGATGGGCATCAGGAATGAAGAAGGGGAAAGAACACATCTGAAGGACGCACTTTCTTATATTGATAAGGGAAGGGCAATCGAGCCGAATAACAAGAGGTTATTATGGCTTCTTACTGATATATATGAGTGGACATCAAAGGAAACGGATAAGCTTTATAAGGATATGCTAAAACTGTATCCGGATGATGATAATATCAATTATGAGTATGGCGAATTCCTAAGAAGAGCCGAAAGATATGAGGAGGCAGAGAAGGAATACGTCAGATGTCTGGAAAAAAATCCAAATCATAAAAATGCCAATAACAGACTTATGGCCATCTACCAGGATAAGTATGGACTGGGAGAGGACAGAGATAATTATGATATTGCCGTAAGATATGCAACAAGACAGCTGGAGATTACCGATGATGATTACTACAGGATTGAGAGATCTCTGCTTTATCTGGATGGTTATCAGTTTGATGAAGCATATCAGGATGCGTTGAAGGCAATAGAGATGCGGGATAATAATGTGTATGCTCATAACGCAGCCGGTCTCGCTCTTATGAAGAAAACCGAGTTTAAAAAGGCTATTGAATCCTTCAAAAAAGCAATAGAAGTTATGGAGGATAAAGAAACGCCTAATCCATATGTGAATCTGGCTAAATGTTATGATTCACTGGAAGAATATTCAAATGAAATAAAGACTCTTACCCAGGCTATGGATATCTTTGGAAAAACTTCAAGTATGAATGAGTCTTTGGCAAGGGCATATTGCAAGTCCGGAAGATATGCTGAGTCCGGACGTGTATATCAGGAACTGATTGATTACTATAAGAATCTGCTTAATGAAACAAATAACAAGTGGTATGAACTCAGGGTTATGAAGAATACCTTCAGACTTGTTGAGATATACAGATTTGCCGGTAATGATCAAAAAGCAGAAGAATTAATCTCCGGAGGAATAACAACTTATCTGGATAAGAAGGGATACTTTTTCGACGGGCTTAATAAGATGACCCATGGTCCAAACAGAGAAAGGATTGCAGAGTTCTTCCAGGAGCTGGGAAACTTTTATCTCTTCTCGGAGAGAGATTTAAAGAAGGCCATAGCATATTTCAGAAAAAGTATAATGTTCTGGACGCCGGAAAATCCTGAAAAAAATACTATTAAAAATGCGGTTTTAAATCTGGGAAATAAAAATCATTTTGCAAGAAGACCGGAGAATTATATAACCGATAAGGATACTTTGGCTAAACTGGCCAGATTATATATGTGTTATGCCACTGCAACCTACATGAGTAATGACCACTCAAAAAGTCAGAAACTTGCAAATAATGGTATTGAGTGTATAATAAAAGGGTTCGGTAGTATTGATAATTATCTGTCATTTCCTGCTGAATTTCCGTTCCGTAACAGGATAGCTGCGATGCTGAAGTATTTCCAGGGAGACACCCTTGAAGCTATGAAAATGCTGGATAAGATGTGTCAGACCTACAGATGCTCCTTCTGCACGCATTCAATATGTTACGAAATGTACCTGATGCAGGGCCGAATGTATGAAATGTCAGAGGATATTCCAAAGGCGATTGAGTGTTATAGAAAATCCCTTGAGCTTTCTCCTGATGACATTGAACCATATAAAGCATTGATGATATTAACCGGAGGCAGCTTCAAGAGATAATCCGGTTATGGAGATAATATGATAATAGGAATTGATCTTGGAACAACAAACAGCCTTGTGGCTTATTATACAGATAATGGACCTGAGATAATCCCTAATAGTCTTGGTGAAAGGCTTACACCTTCAGTTGTCAGTATAGACGAAGAGGATAATGTGTATGTCGGAAAGACGGCAGTAGAAAGAATGAGACTGTATCCACAGTCAAGTGCTGCAGTATTTAAAAGGGATATGGGAAGTGACAAAAAGTATACTCTCGGTAAAAAGGAATTTACTGCAGAGGAACTTTCCTCCTTCGTACTCAGAAGTCTTAAAGAGGATGCCGAAAAGTTTCTTAATGAAGAGGTTGAAGAGGCAGTTATTAGTGTGCCTGCATATTTTAATGATATGAGAAGAAAGGCTACTAAAAGAGCCGGTGAACTGGCAGGCCTCAAGGTTGAGCGAATCATCAGCGAGCCTACAGCCGCTGCCATAGCTCATGGACTTTACAACGATGATAAGCCTACAAAGAATCTGGTATTCGACCTGGGAGGCGGTACTCTGGATGTTTCCATTCTGGATTATTTCCCACCTATACTGGAGGTAAGAGCTGTTGCAGGTGATAATTATCTGGGAGGAGAAGATTTTACCCAGGTGATTGAGGATATCTTCTATAAGAAGAATAAGGATATTGTAAAAGAAGATCTGACATATAGAGAGAGAGCTTTAATTCATAAAGCTGCTGAGCAATGCAAGATGGATCTTGGAGAAAACAACTCTGCAGTTATGAGATGCAAAGTAGGCGAAGAACAGCTGGAGATGGAGCTGACGGCCCAGGATTATGAGAAGGCATGTGAGTCATTATATGATAGAATAAGAATACCGGTTAAGAGAGCTCTCAGCGATGCCAAATTAAAGCTTACCGATATAGATAAAGTAGTACTTGTGGGTGGCGGAACTAAGCTGAGTGGTGTACAATCATTTATTAGAAAGCTTATTCACAGATTTCCGGATACAAGCATTAATCCTGATGAAGCTGTTGCCCTTGGAGCGGCTGTTCAGGGAGCTATGAAGGAAAGACAGCAGTCCATCAGAGAGGTGGTACTCACAGATGTTTGTCCATTTACTCTGGGAACAGAGGTTATGGTGGATCTGGGAGATGGAGTAAAGGAAGGCGGACATTACTGTCCTATAATAGAAAGAAATACTATCATTCCTGCAAGCAGAACTGAGAGGTTCTACACAGTACATGATAATCAGACAAAAATCACCATAAATGTGCTGCAGGGAGAGAGCCGCATGGCTAAAAATAACCTGGAACTTGGGGAGATGGAAATCGAGGTTCCAAAGGGTAAAGCAGGTGCGGAATCGGTTGACGTGACATACACTTATGATATAAACTCAATACTAGAGGTTGAAGCCAGAGTTATATCTACAGATAAGAAATATCGACAGATAATCAAGGGTCAGTATACAGAGATGACTGACGAGGAAATCGAGAAAAGATTTCAGGAGCTGGCTTATCTGAAGATACACCCCAGAGACCAGGAAGAGAACAAACTTATACTTCTGAGAGTTGAAAGAATGTATGAGGAAGCTCTGGGCGCAGATAGAGATGTTCTTGAGAATGAGGCAAGAAAGTTTGAACTGGCACTTAATTCTCAGGATAAAAGAATTATAGAGAAAGAAAGGAACAGATTGAAAGAGTTTCTTGATGAATGGGAGGAGGAATTATGATTAATTTCAAGAGAAGAGTTCTGTTAGGCCTTTTAGTCGTTTTAGCCTTTGCACTTTGCCCCACATATGATGCATTGGCAGCCGGATGGAAAAAGGACGACAAGGGAATAACCTATGAAACCGACGATGCCACTATACTCACAGGCTGGCAGGAGATAGACGGAAAAAAGTACTATTTTAATGAGGAAGGTTATGTTGTTACCGGTTTCCAGACAATAGAGGAGAAGAAGTATTACTTTGATGAAAACGGAGTAATGCAGACAGGTATTCAGGCAATCGATAACAAAGAATATTACTTCGATGATAATGGTGTGATGCAGACCGGTTGGCAGACTGTTCTGGGTAATGAGTTTTACTATGATAAGAATGGTGTGAAGCTTACAGGCTGGCAGACCATCGATGGTTCTCTGTATTTTATTGATAGTGCTCTTGGAAAGGCTAAGTCCGGATTCAAGATCATAGATGGCAAGAAGTATTATTTCGATGCCAACGGAAAGCTTAAGACCGGATGGGTTACAGCTGACCAGAAGAGATATTATATCCAGAGCAACGGTACAATTGCTACAGGACTTCAGGTTATCGGATCCAAGAAATATTATTTTGATAATGATGGTGTAATGAAAACCGGCTGGGTACTGGTTAATTCCAATTACTGCTACTTCTCAAAGAAGGGTATTATGCAGACCGGATTCCTTACAGTTGGTGGAAATACATACTATCTTAGAAAAGTTGACGGTGGACGTGTAACAGGATGGTTCACACTTAAAAAGAATAAGTATTACTTCAGTAAAAAGGGTGTAATGCTTAAGGGCTTAAAGAAGCTTTCAGGAAAGTATTATTACTTTGATGAAAAGGGTAGACTTGCCAAGGGTCTTGTAATGATTGGAAATGATGCATATTTCTTCCGGTCAAACGGTAGGGCTAAGGCCGGCTTCGTTACTGATGGTGATAATACATATTATTCTATAGATAAAACAGGAAAGCTTTACAAAGGCTGGCTTAATAAGAATGGTAAGAAGTATTACTTCAAGAAGAATTACCAGATGGCTAAGGGCTGGGTTAAGATCAAGAAGGCAAAATACTTCTTTGATGATGACGGTGTCAGAGCCAGAGGTTGGACAACAATAGATGGAAAGACCTATTACTTCCTTAAGAATGGTAAGAGAGTAAAGGGCTGGAAGCTGTTAAAGAAGAAAAAGTATTACTTCCTTAAGAATGGTGGAGTAGCAACAGGCTGGTTCACATATAAGGGTAATAAATATTTCCTTGATCAGGATGGTTCTGCACTTACAGGATGGCATCAGCTGAACGGAAATGAATACTATTTCTATAAAGCAAAGAATAAAGCCGGAAAACCTATGGGTGCTATGGCTAAGAATACTACTATTGATGGAAAGAAGCTTGATTCAGAAGGACGTTGGGAAGGACTTACACCTGATGGAATGGATGCAAAGGCTGCAGACATCAGCAGTAATACACAGTATCTTATCCTTGTAAACTGCAGTATTCACTATGTTGCAATTTATAAGGGTTACAAGGGTGCATGGACAACAGTTCATAAATGGAAGTGTGCAGATGGTGCACCTTCATCACCTACAGTAAAGGGTACATTTACTACCCAGAGTAAGGGTTACTATTTCGATGCTGAGGGTGGAGCAAGATGCTTCTACTATACTCAGTTCCATGGAAATTATCTGTTCCATTCAGTGCTTTGCGACAAGAATGGAAATGTTACAGATGGACGTGTAGGAATGGCACTTTCACATGGTTGTGTAAGACTTGAGAAGGAAAATGCCAAGTGGATTTACGACAACATACCAACCGGTACAAAGGTTGTTATTTATTAAAGCTATATACTAGGGAGTTTAAAAATGAGAAACAAACCATATGAATATTACAGTGTTCCTGAGATGAAGGACCTTAAAGAGATGATCAACAGGAACGCAGATCAGATACCTGACAATACAGCATTTATCTATCCTTGTGAAACAGGAGAGATGAAGAAATCATACCTGGATCTGAAGAATGATATCGACGCTTTCGGAACATGGATGTATGACAAGAAGATAAAGGACAAGCACGTTGCGATAATCGGCGAGAATTCATATGAGTGGCTTGTAACATATTTTGCTGCAATCTTTGGCGGAAGTGTTGCTGTTGCAATTGATAAGAATCTTCCTGAGGATGAGGTTATGGACCTTTCCAAAATCGGAGAAGTTGACGTGTTCTTTGTTTCTGATACTTATTATGAGAAACTTAAAAAGAAAACAAGAAAGAAGATGTACAATCTTAAGGAGTTTGATGATTTCCTTTCTGAAGGAAGAAGCCTTCTTAAAGAAGGAACTGATGAGTTCCTTAAGTATGAATTAATTCATGATAAAACTGCGACAATTCTTTTCACATCCGGTACCACGGGTATCAGTAAGGGTGTAGAGCTTACTAATCATAATATTGCTTTTGAGATTGTAAATACAAGTAAGCTTTTTGAGCCTAAGGGTGGAGTTCTTGCAGTGCTTCCGTTCCATCATGCCTTTGGTCTGGTGGTAGGAATACTGATGGTTATTAATTATTGTCAGCCTATATATATTAATAAGAGTCTTAAATTCGTGAAGAAGAACATGGAGGAGTTTGGACCTCAGACCATGTTCCTTGTTCCGATGTTTGTTGAGTTCTTCCACAGACAGATATGGGCAGAAATCGCAAAAAGAGGTAAGACTCAGGCTTTTAAAGGACTTATGAAATCCACTGACCTTCTTCTTAAAACAGGTCTGGATGTGAGAAAAAAGACATACGGAACTATTCAGAAGGTATTCGGTGGAAATCTTGAATACATCATATGTGGTGGAGCGGCACTTGATCCTATGTATGTTAAGGAGTTCAGAACATGGGGTATTGAAATCCTTAATGGATATGGGGCAACAGAGTGTTCTCCTTGTACAGCTGTTAACAGACCGCTTTTCCATAAGGATGGAAGCGTTGGTGTTGTTGTGCCCGGAATTGAGGTTAAGGCAACTGAAGAGGGAGAGATTGCGTTCAGAGGCGAACTTGTAATGAAGGGATATTACAAAAATCCTGAAGCGACGGCAGCTGCCCTTAAGGATGGATGGTATCATACCGGAGATCTTGGTTATGTAGATGAGGATAACTTCATATTCCTGACAGGTAGAGCAAAGAACCTTATCATTCTCAGTAATGGAGAAAACATTTCTCCTGAAGAGCTTGAGCTTAATCTTCAGAGAGATGACGCCGTAAATGAGGCACTTGTTTATGATGAGAACGGTAAGATAGTTGCGGAAGTATTCCCTGATGAGAAACATCTTGGAGACGTGGAATATTTTGAAAAGCTGAAAAATAAGGTCAATAAGGGCAGACCTATATATAAGCAGATTACTAAGATAAAACTTCGCGATGAGGAGTTTATTAAGAATGCCAGCATGAAGATAGTGAGACATAAGAATATCCCTGCGGGTAATTAGTGTGTAAAAAAGGCAAGCTATTTTAGCTTGCCTTTAAAATAATGGGAGCAATTCCATTATATATAATGAACATAATATGGAGGTGGTTACATGAATGTATTTACTACGGACAAGATTCGTAATGTAGTCCTTTTGGGGCATGGGGGCTCCGGAAAGACATCACTGGTTGAGGCTATGACTTACCTTGCCGGCTTGACCAATCGTATGGGAACTGTTGAAGGCGGCAATACTGTCAGTGACTTCGACAAAGAGGAGATTAAGAGAAAGATTTCCATCAAGACTTCAGTTATACCGATTGAGTGGGAAGGATACAAGGTTAATATTCTTGATACTCCTGGATTCTATGATTTTATAGGTGAGGCAGAGGAAGCAGTTTCTGTTGCCGATGCTGCTATAATTGTCATTTCCGGAAAGAACGGTATTGAAACCGGAACAATGCGTGCATGGGATATGTGCGAGAAGAGAAATCTTCCAAGAATGTTCTTCGTTACAGAGATGGATGAGGATAAAGCAAGCTTCAGAGAAGTTGTTCAGGGTCTTCAGGATATGTATGGAAAGAGAATCGCTCCATTCCATCTTCCAATCCGTGAGAATGAGCAGTTTGTTGGATATGTAAATGTTATTCAGCAGAAGGCTAAGAGATGGAACGACAAGGGTACAGTAGATAAGTTTGATGTTCCTGATTATTCACAGGAGAATCTTGCAATCTGCCGTGACGTTTTGGTAGAAGCAGTTGCTGAGACCAGCGAAGAGTTTATGGAAAGATTCTTTGAAGGCGATGAGTTCTCAGAGGATGAGATAAGATCTGCACTTCGTACAAGCGTATTTGATGGATCAATAGTTCCTGTTCTTATGGGATCAAATACTCTTGCAAGAGGTCAGTACACACTTATGGCTGATATCATCAAGTACTTCCCAAGCCCTGACAGAGTAAAATGTGCAGGTATTAATACTGAGAGTAATGATGTATTTGAAGCTGACTATGACTTCTCAAAACCTAAATCAGCATATGTTTTCAAAACTATTGCAGATCCATATATTGGAAAGTATTCACTTATAAAGGTTAACTCCGGAGTTTTGAAGCCGGATGATGTACTGTTTAATTATCATAGAGATGCTGAAGAGAGACTGGGCAAGCTGTACGTAATCCGTGCAAACAAGGTTGAAGAGGTTAAAGAACTTCATGCAGGTGATATTGGAGCTCTTGCAAAGCTTTCCGTAACCCAGACAACCGATTCACTTTCAACAAAGAAGCACCCGATAACATACATTCGTACACCTATTTCAAAACCATATGTTTATAGAAGATACGTGGCTAAAAACAAGGGCGATGAAGATAAGATATCACAGGCACTTTCAAAGGTTATGATGGAAGACCAGACTATCAAGTATGTTAATGATGCAGATAATGGTCAGACACTTCTTTATGGAATCAGTGCTCAGCATCTTGATGTAATATTAAATGTACTCAAGGAGAAATACAAAGTCGAGATCGAGCTTATGAGACCGAGAATCGCCTTTAAAGAGACTATCAGAAAGAAGTCAGATACAGAGTATAAGTATAAGAAGCAGTCCGGTGGACATGGTCAGTACGGACACGTTAAGATTACTATGGAACCATCAGGAAATATGGAAGAAGCTTATGAATTTGAGCAGACTGTAGTTGGTGGAGCAGTTCCAAAGAATTACTTCCCTGCAGTTGAAAAGGGTATCATTGAATCTGTTAAGAGTGGTCCTCTTGCAGGATATCCTGTAACCGGAGTAAAGGTAGTTCTTTATGATGGTAGTTATCATGCAGTAGATTCTTCAGAGCTTGCCTTCAAGGTTGCAACAACCCAGGCCTTTAAGAAGGGATTTATGGATGCAAGTCCAGTTCTTCTTGAGCCGGTAGCATCCCTTAAGGTTCTTGTTTCAGATCAGTATACAGGTGATGTAATGGGTGATCTGAACAAGCGTCGTGCCAGAGTTTTAGGAATGAATCCTGTTGAGAATGGATATCAGGAAATCCTTGCTGATATTCCATATATCGAGCTTTATGAGTATGATACAAAGCTTTTCTCTATGACAAGGGGTAGCGGAACATTCTCATACGAGTTTGCCAGATATGAGCAGGCTCCGGATGAGGTTGCAAAGGCTGAGATAGAGAATAATAAAAGTGAATAATAATTAGTGATATAAATAGGAGAAGTTATATGCCCAACACCGGAAGCATCAAGTATGAGAATATTTCGCAGAATATGTCAGATGGAATACTTATTGTGGGATACGATGGTATCATCAGGCTGGAAAATGAGATTGCTGCTGATATCCTGGAAATTGATGCCAAAAAGTTAACCGGCAATACTATAGCTTCTCTTATGGCTATCACCGATAAAAACGATGATTTTTTTCAGTGCCTTATAGATGCTATTTTTACAAAGCAGGTTGTTAATGAGGTTATTGAATATCATACGAAGGGTAAGACGAAGTATCTCCGTCTTGTAGTTTCATTTCTCAAAAGTGAAGCAGAGAATACAGGAGTTATTGTCGTTATTAATGATATCACAGAGCTGGTTGAGCTGAATAAGAGCAATGAAGAGCTTACAAACAGACTCATCCGTTTTGTGGATCAGTTCGTGCAGCTGATGATCACAGCTATAGAAAAAAGATCCCCTTATAATGCTAACCATACAAGGAATATGGTTGGTTATGCTATTAAATTTTTGAATATTTTAGAAGAAACTGGTAAGTTAAGGAATCCTGAAAACAGGACTCCTTTTCTTGCCAGTGTTTGGTTACATGACATAGGAAAACTGATCATTCCTCTTGAGATAATGGATAAGCCCACCAGACTGGGGGACAGTGAAAAGGATGTTTATTACAGAATTGAGCTGGCCATTCTCTGTGAGAGGATAAGGATGCTGGAAAATCCTGAAGAAACTGAGGATGCACTTGAAATGATCGCAAAGCTGGAAGATGCTTCGGAGCTTATTCTTAAGGTTAATAAACTGGGATTTCTGGATGATGAAACATATCAGAAAGTAATTGATGTTTCGAAGCTTAAATGTCTTGATTCAACGGGAAGAAAAATTCCTATTTTGGATGATTACGAACTTGAATCTTTATGTGTAAGGAGAGGTACCCTTACTGACGCTGAAAGAAAAGTAATTCAGTCTCATGCATCCTATACAAGAGAACTGCTTAGTCAGATGGAATTCGATGGAATTTATGAAAATGTCCCTAAGTGGGCATCTCAGCATCATGAATATCTGGATGGCACCGGATATCCTGATGGAATAAAAGCCGAGGATATTTCCTGGGAGGTAAGAATCCTTACCATAATAGATGTATATGATGCTTTAACAGCAGACGACAGACCTTATAAACCACCGGTTCCACCGGAAAAGGCATTTGCAATACTGAGAAGCATGGCTGACGAAGGAAAAATCGACAGAGATATATTGGAAGAGTTTATTGCAAGCAATGCCTGGGTAAAAGACTGAATACTCAATTATAGATAATTGCTATAGAGGAGACACAATGCAGAAAAAAAGATATAGATTTATATTATTTATTATATTGGCTTTTCTGTTCATTCCACTTTTTGTCGGAATTACCGTAAGGGCAGAGGTTGATAGAGAATCAGAATATTCTGATTTTTCAGATATGAACGGAAAGAAGATAGCAATGCTTACAGGAGCTCCTTTTGAAGAACTTATAAAGAGTAAGGTTCCTGAGGTAGGCTCACTGGAGTATTTTCCGAATCTGCCGGATATGACTATGGCCTTGAAGACCAAAAAGATAGATGCGTATTTAATGAATAATGCATTGGCAGAATTAAGTGTGAATAAGGATGAGTCTCTTGCCATTTTCCCTGAGAACCTGGGGGAAAATACCTTTGGTATTGCATTTGCCAAAGGCAGCAAGGAAAGAGAAAAATGGCAGCAGGCTTTTAATGAGATAGATCAGGAAGCAATTAAAGAATTATGGGATAAATGGACCGGAGCAGATTACAGTATTAAAACTATTCCGGATCAGTCCTGGCCGGGTGCCAACGGAACTGTTAAGGCTGCAGTATGTGATACCCTGGAACCTATGAGTTACGTGGCAGATGGTAAACTGGTTGGCTTCGATGTAGAACTTATTCTTATGATGGCTGAAAAGCTGGATGTGCATGTTGATTTTGTAGGAATGGAATTTGCTTCCATAATGTCAGAGGTTGAATCCGGAAAGGCACTACTTGGTGCCGGTTCCATAATAGCCACAGATGACAGAAAGGAAGTTATGGACTTTGTGGAGTATTATCCTGCTGCTTTTGTTTTGGTAACACGTAGTAATTTGGCACAGGACAGTTCCGTGTCATTGGTGGATAAAGTAAAGCAGAGCTTCTATCGTACATTTGTCAAAGAATCCAGATATAAAATGATTTTGTCTGGACTTTTCCTTTCCTGTCTGATAGCTGTAACGTCAGGAATTATGGGAGCTGCTTTGGCAATTCTTCTTGTTATACTCAGACATAAGGATATTAAATTCTTTAACAAACTTATTTCGATTTTCAGCAGTATAATCACTGGTGTTCCGGTGGTTGTAATATTGATGGTACTGTATTATATAGTATTCGGCTTTGCCAATGTTCCTGCAGTGCTTGTAGCAATAATTGGCTTTACGATCATCTTTGGAATCAGAGTCTTCGGAGTTATCTGGAATGCACTTAGGGCAGTGGATCCTGGACAAAGAGAGGCTGCTCTTGCCCTTGGTTACAGTGAAAAGCTTGCCTTCAGGAAGGTGGTACTTCCACAGGCAAGGAATATATACCTGCCGCTTATCAAAACTCAGTTTGTAATGCTCTTTAAAGAAACAAGTGTGGCCGGATATATCACTGTTGTTGATCTGACAAGAGCGGGAGATCTTATAAGAAGCAGAACAATGGACGCGTTTTTCCCGCTTATATCTATTGCAATAATATATTTTGTTCTGGCGTGGGTATTTGCAAAGGTTATCGATTTTGTCGATTTCAAAACCAATACCCGTAAAGGAAACAGAAAGATAAAGGGGGTTGATTAAATGTGTCTTATAGAGATTAAAAATCTCAGAAAAGAATATTCTGATTTGGTTCCCCTTGAGAATGTAAATGCAAAGATTAATGAGGGAGAGGTTATTTCTATAATAGGCCCCTCCGGTGTGGGTAAGTCCACATTCTTGAGATGTATCAATGGCTTGGAGAAAGCAACCTCAGGTTCGGTTATAATTGATGGAGAAGATATATTCAGCCCCGAAACTGATATTACCAAGGTAAGACAGAAGATGGGAATGGTATTCCAGAATTTTAACCTGTTTGGACATAAAACTGTTGTGGAAAATATAATGATGCCTCAGCAGGATCTGAAGGGTGTTTCAGCGAAAGAAGCATATGATGTAGCTATGGTTCAGCTTAAGAAGGTTGGTCTAACAGATAAGGCAAGGAAATATCCGGATGAACTTTCCGGTGGACAGAAGCAGCGTGTGGCTATAGCCAGAGCGCTGGCTATGGATCCGAAGATCATACTTTTTGATGAGCCTACAAGTGCTCTGGATCCCACTATGGTTTCTGAAGTTTTGGCAGTTATAAAAGATCTGGCCGGAACAGGACTGACCATGATTATTGTGACCCATGAGATGAAGCTGGCAAAGTATGTTTCAGATAGAATTTTCTATATGGATGAAGGCGGGATTTATGAATCGGGAACACCAAAGGACATCTTCCTTAAGCCTAAAAAAGAAAAGACCAGACAATTTGTTTTTGATATCAGAAATTTCAAATTCAGGCTATTATATGGAGAGTACGATATATATACTCTTCTTGCCAGACTTGAAAACTTCTGTAAAAATCAATACATGAGCCAGAAGGAATCTACGCAGTGTCAGCTTGCCATAGAGGAGGTTGTGGTTTCTAACCTAATACCTGCTTTGGATTACGCAGAAAAAGGACATATCGATATAGAGCTTTGTATCGGTGATGAAGATCACGATAAGTTAATTAATTTTGATTATTCCAGCATAATGGATGTATCTAATCCATTTGAAGAAAACTGGGATGACTTATCTGAGAAGATAATAAGAAATATTTTGAGAAAAATACCTTCAAAAAAGACCGGTGTAGCTTCATTTAAAATGAATTAATTACGACCGTTTAACTTAAAATGTTGAGTGCTATATAAAGTGGGAGGATACAAATGAGAGATGATTATAAAGCGGCTAAAAGACTTGGGGATGAGGCCGTAAGAAAGGCTAACAGAACAGGGCAGTCACCATACCTTCCTGTTATGGATACAATGGAAGCAGTAAAACAGTCTGTAGGACAGTCAAGACTTGGACTTCTTGAGCTTCCTCTCAGCCGTATAAAGGGAAATAAAGAGGCAGCAAGAAATAATGCTTTTGCTAATAATTTTATGCCAATATTTGATGAGGGTACAGAGTTTGCCTTTAAATGGTCAAACCTTTATGATTCATATCTGAGTGAGGGTATCAGAGATGCTATCAAGGTTTATGAATTTATGAATAAGTACTATGTACAGGAAGGCAATAAGCGTGTTTCAGTTTCAAAGTTTGGTGGAACAGAATTTATACTCGCTGATGTAACAAGAATTCTTCCGAAGAAGGATGGCTCAAAGGAAGTAAGGGCATATTATGAATATCTTGATTTTTATAAAGCTACAAAGATTTTCCTGATTGTATTTAATGAGCCGGGTGAGTATGCAAAGCTTGCTGAACTTCTGGGACAGGATCTGGAAAATGAATGGCCGGAATCTCTGTGCCTTGATCTTAAATCAGCCTTCTACAGATTTACCAAGATATGTAAAAAGGAAATGAATGTAGAGGATGAGGTTGCCATCAGTAACGCATTTCTTATCTATGTTTCAATATTTGCATTTAAGTCCTTTGAAGATACAACAGATGAGCAGATAGCCAGCAACATAAGACTTGCCCATGACGAGTTTGCTGCTGCAGGTGCAGGAGATAATGCAATATTCCTTGAGGATACCGCCCAGGAGGTTAAGGAAGAAAAACCTGCGGGAATAATGAGTCTTTTCTCAAAGACAAAGAAATATACTGCTGCATCACCACTCAGAGTTGGATTTATTTACGATGCTGATATTGAGGAATCCAGATGGATAGACAGTCATGAAGCCGGAAGACTTTATGTAAGTGTTAAGACGGATGATAATGTAGTTACATCCGCATATAATTCCAAGAAACTGGGCAGTGTAAAGGCTGCTATCGATGAGGCTCTCAAAGATAAGAATGAGATTATCTTTGCAGTATCTCCTGGAATGATGAATGAGGTTCTTAATGCTGCAGTCCGTAATCCAAAGGTTAAGTTCTTAAACTGCAGCGTTGGAGAAAAATATGCATCTCTAAGATGCTACCATGGAAAGCTTTACGAAGCATCCTTCCTTATGGGTATACTTGCTGCCGATACACTTCTTAGAAGCGGTACATCAGCAGAAGAAAGACGGATAGGCTATCTTGCAAGAAAAGGCGGAAGCATGAGCGTTATAGATCTTAATGCCTTTGCCATAGGTGTTTCAATGATAGATCCTGAATGCAAGATAAAGCTTGAATATACAGAGAATTCAGAAACTGATTCTATAATCGAAAAGTGGAAAGCAGAAGGAATCACTCTTTTTGCAGATATGGATTATACAACCGGAATGAAGGTAGAACAGCGTCCGGGACTTTATAAGATAGAAGATTCAGGAAATAAATATATCGGTGCTCCATTCTTTAATTGGGGTAAATATTATTTCCGTATCGTGCATTCGGTTCTTGCAGGTACCTGGAATCTGGATGAGGCTATGAACAGACGAGCTTCAGCTAATTACTGGTTTGGACTTTCCACAGGTGTGGTTGATGTAATCGTTCCAAGGCTTCCGTATCAAACTTCCAAGATGCTTGCTTTCTTCAGAAATTCAATTATAAAGGGTGAAATAAGTCCTTTTGCCGGTGAGATTCATACACAGGATGGACTGGTGATTAATCAGGAGTCCAAGAAAAAGGGCAGAGGTATTGCCATGTCCCTTGATACCATGAATATGGGAGATATAGTCTCAATGAACTGGTTCAATGATAATATTGAGGGAACAATGCCTGTTAATGAATAAGCTCCGTTAGAATACATGTTATAAATAATATGTTATAAGGTGGTTGATAGAATGTCAGTTGCTGACAGAACTGCGAAAAGCAGAGAGATGAGAAACATGAAAAATGTGGTGAAGCTCATGAACAAGGGCAGGAGCTTCGATCAAAACATGATGGAAGTGGACTGGACCAAGGCCAGAGTTTTGCCTAATCTGGGATATACCTTTATGCCTAAGGAAAAAGGCGTAAAGGGATACAGAATAGGAATTGGTGGAACTATCTCTGAGATTCTGGTTCCTGATCATGTCAGAGAAGGAATAGTTATCCTGTATATTCATGGTGGCGGTTTTGTTTCCGGAAGTGCTTCGGCTTCAAGAGCATACAGTTCTATGCTGGCAGGCTGTACGGGATACAGAGTTATTTCAGCGGAATACAGGTTGTCTCCGGAATATATTTTTCCGGCCGGACTGGAGGACTGCTACAATATTCTCAGAGTGATAAGAAAAAAATATCCGGATTATAAGATAGTTATTGTAGGTGAAAGTGCAGGAGGAAACATGAGTCTTGCTCTGGCATTAAAGGCCAGAGACAGAGGCAGAAAAAGTGTTGCTGCAGTTATAGTACATAGTCCGCTGGTGGACTTTACCGGTTCGCTTGACAGAAGCATCCATGAGGTAGAGGATTTTACTGTCGTGTCCGGTTTTGAAAAACCTATGTGTGAAATATATGCCGGAAATGAGGATCCGAAGAATCCGTATATATCTCCGATTTATGGCGACTATAAAGGCTTTCCACCGGTATTCATTACCTGTGATTATAATGAAACTCTTTATGCGGATTCACTGGCACTTTACAAAAAATGTAGAGATGCAGGAGTAAATGTTAAGATGGTTCAGATGAAGGGCGCCTTTCATGCATATGGCACCATGGGAAACAGGACTCCGGAAACAGAAAGAATCCTTGTGGAAAATGCTTTATTTATGGATGAGGCAATCGGATTATACTAGAGGTGGGGAAGAGATGAGACTTAGCGAATTATTAAAGTTTGATGATATTGTAATACAGTGCCATGACACACCTGATGCAGATGCACTTGCATCCGGATTTGCGGTTCACTGGTATCTTACTAAGATGGGAAAGAAGCCAAGGTTTATCTATAGAGGTGTGCATGAGGTTTCAAAGGACAACCTCATTATTATGCTTAGAGAACTGGAGATACCTGCAGAATTTGTACCGGATTTTGACGAAAAGCCGGAGCTTCTTATTAATGTGGATTGTCAGCATGGCCAGAAAAATGTTACTGATACAGATGCAGAAAACATTGCCATAATAGACCATCATGAAAGATGCTGGAAGGGAAATGAACTGACAGAAATCCGTAGTAATATCGGAAGCTGTGCCACAGTAATATGGGATCTTCTTCGTTTTGAAGGTCTGGATGCCAATGAAGATAAGAAGCTGGCTACTGCGCTTTATTACGGATTATATACTGATACAAAAAGATTTAACGAGGTGGCTCACCCGCTTGATAAGGATATGATAGACAGCCTTCAGATAAATAAGCCCCTGGTTACAACTATGTGCAACTCCAATATATCCCTTGATGAGCTGAAGATTACGGGAAAGGCTATACTTGATTATAAGTATTATCCTGAATACAGATATATGATCATAACAGCTGATAAATGTGATCCTACAATTCTCGGTGTAATAAGTGACTTTTCAATGGAAACCACAGATGTAGATGTATGTGTTGCTTATTATATCAGTGAAGAGGAAGTGAAGTTCTCTGTAAGAAGCTGTACAAAGGAAGTTCACGCTAATGAGGTTGCCGCTTTCCTGGCTGAAGGAATTGGTGGTGGCGGTGGTCATCTCTATAAGGCCGGTGGTGCACTTCGTCCTAATCTGATACAGGGAATGGGAGATGTTTTCGATATAATTAAAGGACGAATGGATAGTTATTACAAGAAGTATGAGATCATCTATGCCGAGAGGACCGTGCTGGATACCTCAGGTATGAAACTGTATGAAAAGCTTCCGCAGACTTTGGGATGTGTTAAACTTTCAAATGTTTATCCTGTTGGAAGTCTGGTTGAAATCAGAACTCTGGAGGGAGATATTAACGTCAAGATTGTAGACGATATGTATCTTATGATAGGACTTCAGGGAGAGGTTTATCCTATTTCTGAGGAAAAATTAAGAAGTAGTTACATCAAGGGTGAGGGCAGGTTTGAAAGAACCTTTGAATATGAACCGAGTATTCATAATGCAGTTACCGGTGCTAAGACGGGAGTTCTTGAATATGCTGAAAATGTAATAAGTACGGCAAAGACTAAGATATATGCAAGACCACTTACAGGCTGTGTAAAGCTGTTTACCATGTGGGATGATGAAAAGTATTATTCAGGAGAACCCGGTGATTATATAGCCGTGCGCGAAGATGACGAGCACGACATATATATAATCAACAAAGAAATGTTTCCACAACTATATAAGGAGATTGGCTGATAATCTTTTAAGACTATCAGTCATCCGTAAGACCATATTTATCCTTAAGCTCATCGGACAGGGTTGCTCCCTGGAGAATCGAATGAGCTTTTTCTATTAAGTCTCCAATTGTGTAATGTTTGAAGTAACCTACCTTATTCTGACCGTCCTGGGCATAGCCATATGTCAGGATAATATCCTTTGGCTTATAATATCCTATGCAGTTACGTATGCTGCAAAGAGTTATCCATTCATTTGTATCTATGATATTTAGGATTCCTTCATTCTGGAAAAACAGCAGAGATTTATCATCGCTTTCGGTACATTTTAAACCGGATGCAGCAAAGGCAGAGATTTCAATCATGGTTTCATCAAGCATATCTCCGGATTCTATATCATATCTTTTCAGGGACTGATCAGAGTATGCAACAACAAGCTGTGGTTTTGATTTTTTTCCTTTTGGAGTGAAGAAGCTGAGACCATAGGTTTGATTTCCGCGGGAGTCGATATACTGAACCTGGTTTCCTTTTGTGTCAAAGACTGCAATATTAGTTGAATCATTTATGGCAATAAGCTTTTCTTTTCCATCTGAAACAGCTACGTTGAAAGTCCTGTCCCATCTTTCAGGCTTTTCTATTTTTATTATTTTTTCTTCATTTAGATCAACCAGATAATCATCGCTTTCAGTATCATCATTCAGATAGATGTAGTTACCCTCCAGATATCCACCTACAATATTAAGATTTGTAGTGGCTTCTTCCGGTAATTCCATTGTTTTTGTTTTTCCTGATGATATACTCAGGCAGTTAAGAACCATATGTAAGTTTTCATCTTGTTCTATATAATATATGGTGTCATCCTTCATGGTCATGGTTTCACTGGGAAGTGAAAAAGAACTACTAAGATCCCTGGTGCCTATCTTGCCGGAATTTACATCCACATCCATGAGGGTCATAACGTCATCCACTCTGGTTGCAAGATAAAGCTTATCATTATAAATGCCAAGTATTGTGTAACCAACAGTTGAATCGTCGTTTAGTGTTATACTTGTACAGTGAGTTTTATCTCCCAATCTGTATATCAGTAGCTTGGCCTCCTGATTAGTATTTAAGAGTACAAGGAATTGATCATTCAGATATGTTTCATTAAAACCTTCAGAAGGTACAGTGTCGTCAGATAATTCCTGCCATTCATTGTCATAAACATTAACTCCGTAGTATATTATGTCATTGCTAAATTCCTGATGGACATAAAAACCATGTTCGGCTATTACTTTATCCAGGTCCTCTGTAAGATATCTGACTATGCTTACTGTATTTGGTGTATCTGTAGGAATTGCTACTCCACCGTCAGTTGTTATAAGGACAGGAGTGCCGTCTTCATTAGTATCGCTGATATCTATGATTGATGAATTAACATTGTAACGATTTAATACATTTCCGGTTTTCTTATCCAGAATCTCAGCGATATTTCCGGTGTAATACGCAATGGCATCTGCACTTGGCAGATCTAAAAAACTGCTTGATAAAGAAACATCAGTGCTGATAAATTCATTTTTCCAGTAGGTGCTTAAATCTTTTGCATTTAAGCAATATATATGATTCGTGTTATCTGTAACAATAGACTGGTTACCAACTGACATATTGGAATTCATGGTGTCTGAAGTCTGGGTAACGAGTATATGTTCATTATCAAGCCAGTGAATATCCTTGATCCATTCACTATATTTGGTATAGATAGTTTTACCGGTTCTTATATCATATACTCCCAAAACATAATACGACCAATTTAGATATGTGGTAAATGCGATATGGTTTTTATCTTCGGATAATGTAAATCTGTTGATTGGAATATCTGTTATTACCTCATCTTCCTGAGCATCAGTCTCGCTTGCATCTGAGACGGCGGCATCAGTCTGGGATGCACTTTCGATTACTGTGTCGGGAATGTTGATATCGGGAATATCGACCTCAGGAATATCAACCTCAGGAATATCAAGAGCTATAGCATCGGTAGTAGTAGCTGTTAATTCTGTATTTACGACTTCAGTAATATCTGTTTCTAGATTATATGTGTCTTTTACAGCTCCGTCTTTTAAATCAATGGTAATGAATTTGCTATTTTGGGCGTTGGTCAGAATCATATCATCCTCTATTAATTTAGGCTCATCGCTGTCGAAACTATAATCTACAGATTCCATCTCCCAAAGAAGCTCATCTTTATAGATATTAAAATAACGCATTTTAGTGTCGGTCCATACAAGCAGCGTGTCTTTAGTAATATATTTGATACCACAGATATGTTCCTTACTATAATGCTTTGAGAAAATGGTTTCATGGGAGGAAGTGTTCCAGACAAATACAAAGTCTGAATAATCATATGCTGCCATGGTTGATGTGTCAGGAGACAAAATAAAATCAGATACCTGGTTTGTCATATGATAATTCCATACTGCATGGATACTATTTGCTTCAGCTGATGAGTAGGCCAGAGTAGACTTAGTAAGTGCACTTACTGCTTCAGGTATTACCGGTCGTTTATCATCTTTATCCTTAGGAAGAGCTTCAAGAGCCAGCTGTAATGCTGTGATTCGCTGTTCGTTTTCCATAAGGTATTCGGATTCATTTGCCAGATATCTTGACTGATTAGTCAGAGCAGACAAGTAGTTTTCTTTTATCTGATGTCTTGTATAGAACATATAGCCGATAAATGCAGACATCAAAAGAAGGATACCGGAAAAGGCCAAAATCATCTGACGCATCATATATTGTCTGCGTCTATTCATAAGCTCATCATAGGAGCAGCCGATGAGAGCGCTTGCAAGACGAGGTATCTCCACCTTCTTGGCTTTTGAGAAGGAGGTTCTGAAATCACAGGAAAGGGGCTCCAGAGGAGTTCTGATAGTCTGTGTCCTTCCGTATTCGTCAGTTATTATCCGGTCTTCATATTGAAGTATTTCAGGGATTACATCCTGTGGTTCGCCGTCAACAAGAACAGTAAGAATCTGTCTCTTGGAGTGATTACGCAGGAAATATTCTATCTCTCTTGATACCCAGATGGACTCCTTTGTTCTGGTGGAGCAGATTACTATAAGATAGTCGGAATGCTCCAGAGCATTGGAAATAGTATCAGAAAGGTCACTGGTGATAGGGAGCTCGTCCTTATCTCTGAAAACTCTCTGAATACGTTTCATTCCGCTGGTTTTTTTTATCTTATCCGGAATATGGAAATGTTCCAGCTCTTTTTGGACAGTTTCCGCAACCTTGTTGTCCAGAGGGGAATGTTTGTAGGATATAAAGGCATTATAATGATCTATCATGGTAATCTCCTGAAAATATATATTTATAATTGTTACCCAATTTACTAGTATATCATCATATTATAAATAAAAAAAGAAATATAGTTCACATATTTGATGTGAAAATGTTGTTTTGTAATTGTACTTTTTGATGAGAATGGTGTATTTTTATAAGGAAGATTAATTGAAATGAGGAAATGTTATGTCGAAGGACGTTGTTGTTTTTGATATGGATGGTACGCTTCTTGATACTGAGAGGATTTATCAGGAGTACTGGCTGATCTCGGCTCATGAGCTGGGATATGATATGCTTACGGCGGAGGATATGCTGGAGTTCAGAAGTCTTGGAAAGAAGCGGGCTAAGAAGCTAATGTGGGAGAAAACCGGGGATGAGGACTCCTATGTTAAGATAAGAAAGCATAGATTTGAACTGATGGATCCTTTTCTTGAGAAGAATGGGATTCCTCTTAAGCCGGGGGTTATGGAAGCTTTAAAGAAATTAAAGGAAGCAGGATTTTCTCTTGCAGTGGCTACCGGAACTGTGGCTGACAGATCGGAGGCTTTTCTTGAAGGTTTAGGGCTGAGTCATTTTTTTGAATATATAATCAGTACGGAGAATGTTGAGAATGGAAAGCCGGAACCGGATGTATATCTTTATGTATGTGATCGCTTAGATGTAGATCCAAAGATTACATTTGCCGTAGAGGATTCACCAAACGGAATAATGTCTGCTGCCAATGCAGGCTGCAGGGTGGTGATGATTCCGGATATCACTCCACCGGAAAAAGAACTGGAGGAGCATATAGAATATGTGGCAGATGACCTGATTGAAGCTGCAGACTACATTATAAAATCAAAACTTGGCGAGGATGATTAGGTATGAGGATTTTAATAGTTGAGGATGAGATATCTCTGGCGGATCTGGTGGCAGAGCGACTCAGAAAGGAACGTTATATCGTGGATGTATCCAATGATGGAGAGGACGGACTTTTTAATGCTCTTTCAGGTATCTACGATCTGATTCTTCTTGATATTATGCTTCCGGGAAAGGATGGTATGGAAATCCTCCGGGAGATTAAGGAAAATAATATTCAGTCCAAGGTTATCATGCTGACAGCAAAGGATCAGCTGGAGGATAAGCTTAAAGGTTTTGCTGAGGGGGCAAATGATTATGTGCCGAAACCATTTCATATAGATGAGGTTGTGGCAAGGGTAAATGCACAGCTTAGAATTGAAAAGGCAGTCAGCAATACAAGGGAATACGGCGATATTATTCTTGACTACAGTATACCTGCAGTCATTAATAAAAATACGGATGAAAGTATTAAGATAAATAATAAGGAATTTCAGCTGTTGGAGTTTTTTATGATAAGTCACGACCAGGTGCTTTCGAAGGAGACGATTTTTGACAGGATATGGGGAATGGAAAATGATCTTATGTCTAACAATGTGGAGGCTTATATATCCTTTGTAAGAAGAAAACTGAAGATGCTGGATTCAAAGGTGGCTATAAATACTATCAGAAATATGGGATACAAGATGGAGTACATGGATGAAGGAACTAAGTAGAAAAGTTTTTCTTTTAATTTTTGGAATAATGCTTCTGGTACTTCTGGCCACTGTGATATTCCTGAACGTTCAGAGCTACAACAGAGAGTATGAAGGCATCAGAAGAAGTCTGAATATAATGGATGACCGTGGTAACAGATTTATTCCGGACAGAAAGCCGGATGCTGAGCCGGGAGATAAACCTGAAGAGACTGAGCCTGATCAGAAGTCATTTGAAAACATGATGATCATGGATCAGGATGTCTACACAGTAGAGTTAAGTGATGGAAATGTAGTCAGAGTTCTGAAGCATGGAAATGAGACTCAGGATTTTGACGCAACTCAGGCGGCTGAGGAAATAATGGAGTCTTATAGTCAGGATACACTAAGAGTAGATAATCTTTATAGTTCCGACTATGCCTTTAATTACAGTGCCAACCGTATCGTGATAGTTAATACCGGGGATACAAGTGATAAGCTTATGAAACTTCTGCTCATAACCTCCGGTGTATTTCTTGTTATGGTTGGAGTTATATATTTTCTTTCGAAGGTTATTACCGGCTGGATTACAAAACCAGCAAGAGACGCATTTGACAAACAAAGAGAGTTTATTGCGGATGCCTCTCACGAATTAAAAACGCCCCTTGCGGTGATAATGGCATCATCGGATGAGATAAAGACTGATGAAGAAAACAGCAAATATATCGAAAATATTAAGTTCGAATCCGACAGAATGAGCAAGCTTATATCCGGAATGCTGGATCTTTCGAAAATGGAAGACGGAGTTACGCGGGCAGAGCAAAAGGAAGAAAATCTGTCCAAAATTGTAGAGAAAGCTGCACTTGTTTTTGAAGGAATGGCATATGAAAACGGTGTGATGATCGAAACGGATATCCAGGAAGGACTTACTAAGAAATGCAGCAAGGAGGAAATGGAAAAGCTGGTATCAACACTTATAGACAATGCCATAAAGCATAGCTATAAGGATACATCCATTCAGGTGAGTCTGAAGCGGGTGAAAAGTAAAACAGTGCTTAAGGTTGTTAATACCGGAGATCCTATTAAAGAAGGGGAAGAGGAAAAAATCTTTGAACGATTTTACCGCTCGGATAAGTCACGAAGCAGAAGTGAAAACCGGTATGGCCTTGGACTTGCCATAGCTAAAAGTATAGTCCAGAATCATAATGGTACTATAAAGGCAAGATCGGAAGACGGAAAAACTATCTTCACCGTTGAGTTGTAAAAATAATATTGAATCTATCAAAGTCCTGTCCCAATGGGGTGGGACTTTTTTTAGTGACTTGGATGAAGTTTAAAAATTTTTTTATTTTTTAACATTCGTTTAAGGTTTGGATTTTAAAGTGTAGTCAAAGCAAAGAAAGGAGGAAGGAATTATGAGTGAATATTTAAATGTTTTTAAGAGAACGGAGATTAAATATCTGCTGTCTGATGAGCAGTACAGAAAGCTTCTTCCTTTTCTTGAGAAGAGTTTCAAAATTGATGAATACGGTGAAACGCAGATCAACAATATATATTTCGATACCTCGAATTACAGAATGATTAGAACATCTTTGGAGAAACCGTTATATAAGGAAAAACTGAGACTCAGAACTTATGGAAAAACAGATGATACAACGAATTCCTTTATAGAGATTAAGAAAAAATATGATGGGATCGTTTATAAACGGCGTGTGTCCGGCAGTTACGGCAAAGCTTATGAATATCTTGTAAAGGGTGGAAAGCCTATGGATGATTCTCAAATATCTAAAGAGATAGAAGGGCTGAGAAATATATACGGAGATTTAATACCGGCCATGACAATATGTTACGACAGAATTGCAATGGTTGGCAGGCAAAATCCTGAGCAGAGGATTACATTTGACAGAAATATCAGATGGGATACAAAGTCCCTGGACCTTAGGAAAATACAGACAGGAAACCGGATTCTGGAGGAGGGACAGCGAATGATGGAAATCAAAGTGCTGAATGCGATGCCCTTGGAGCTGGCAAGAAAATTAAGCGAGCTGGAGATCTACCCTACATCATTTTCAAAATATGGAAAGGGATATGCAGAAATGCTCAGCAGAGAAAAGCGGCTGGTTTTAACCAAGCCGCGTTCAGAGGAAATGCCGGAGAAAGGAGTGGTGATTTATGCTTAATAATATATTCGAATCAATTATAACAAATGGTACATTTACGGGAACTCAGTTTGCGGTGGCAACAGTAACTGCACTGGTGTGCGGCTTAATAATAGCAGCTTCATACATGATAAAGAACAGGTGTTCCAGAAGCTTTTTGATAACGCTGGTACTGCTTCCTGCAATAGTGGAGCTGGTAATAATTCTCGTAAACGGAAACATCGGTGCGGGAGTTGCAGTGGCCGGTGCCTTCAGTCTGGTAAGATTCAGATCCACTCCCGGGAAGGGGCAGGAAATCACAAGTATCTTCCTTGCTATGGCTGTGGGACTTGCAACGGGAATGGGCTACATCGGAGTTGCAATCCTGTTCACAATCCTCCTGTCCATATTAAATCTCATACTGAACATAGCAAAGTTTGGAAATGTAGATGAAAGGCACAGGATGCTGAAAATAATGGTTCCGGAGAATATAGATTACGAAGGAAAATTTGAAGATATATTTGATAAATACTTATCTGACTACACCTATGAAGAAGTCAAAACAAGCAATATGGGAAGCCTGTATAAGATCACACTCAGTGTTGTTCTAAAAACAGGAATTTCCACAAAAGCTCTCCTGGATGAAATAAGAACACGAAACGGAAATCTGGATGTCAGTCTCAGCCGGCAGCTGGACAGTATGGACAGCTTATAAGCTTTGCTAAAGATATGGCAGGGAATAACTGAAGCAAATTCGAAAAAGGAGGAAAGTATTATGAGAAAGAATATAAGAAAAAGAATGTATATAGCAATGGCAGCTGCGATGATGGCAACGGTGATGAGTGCATGCGGAAACAGTGATACTTCATCTAAGGGAGCAATCTCCGAAACTGTATCGATAGTGAATACAGAGGAAAGTGGTACGGCTGATACAGGAAGTGAGAATAATACTGATGGCAGTAACGAAAGTACAGATAGTAATAGCAGTAGTGATGCAGGCAGTACAGACAGTAGTAATGAGATGTTTACTGACAGGGATATGAATCAGTCTCCGGACACATCAGATGCTGAAAAATTCACGCTTAGTGACGGGCAGGATATAAACATCACCGGAGAAGGAACATATATAATCTCCGGGTCGGCATCAGACGTAACTATCTATGTGGAGGCCGGTGATGAGGATAAGGTTCAGCTGGTTTTAGATGGGGCAGAGATTACGAATGAAACCATGCCTTGTATATATGTAAAAAGCGCAGACAAGGTTTTTGTTACTACCTCGGAGGCAGAAAGCAGCCTCAGTGTAACCGGAAGTTTTACAGCTGACGGAGATACCAATCCGGACGCAGTTATTTTTTCAAAGGACGACCTTGTGATAAATGGTCAGGGAACTTTGAATATTACTTCCACTGACAATGCAGTTGCATGTAAGGACGAAATAAAAGTTACCGGAGGAACAATGAATATTGAGTGTACCGGTGACGCTCTGGAGGCTCATGATGCCATAAATATTGCTGATGGAACGATCAATATCACAAGCTGCAACGATGGTCTTCACGCAGAGGATAGTGATGATAATACTATCGGTTCAATCTACATAGGCGGCGGAAGCATTACCATAAAAGCAAATGATGATGCTATTCATGGAACTACAATGGTTCAGATAGATGGCGGAGACCTTGACCTGACAGGTGGCGAATGTATCGAGGGAACCTATATAAAGGTTAACGATGGAAATATAAATATACAGGCATCAGATGATGGAATAAATGCGGCAGCGAAGTCAGACAGCTATACTCCGACCTATGAAATGAACGGTGGTAATGTAACTATAGTTATGGGTGCAGGAGACACTGACGGAGTTGATTCCAACGGCGACATATATATGAATGGCGGAACACTGGATATATCGGGACAGTCAACCTTCGATTGTGACGGTAATGCAGAATATAACGGTGGAACCATAATTGAGAATGGAAACGAGACCAATACCATAACTGTTCAGGATTTTGACGGAGGCATGGGCCCCGGAATGGGCGGTGAAAATGCAGATCCCGGAATGGGTGGCGGTATGAGACCCGGCGGCAGATCGGGAGACAGAATGGGACCCGGTAATATGAATCCGCAGATGGAGAATTCAGAAGGAACGGATATGTAACATTTGCAGAAATATAGCATTTGCAGAAATATAATCTGGTACGGGGAGGTGGATAAATGAGAAAAGAGACAATTATTATACCGGCATTGGAGCCTTCTGCAAAAATGCTTGTGCTTATAGATGAATTGAAGGAAAAAGGCTTTGACCATATCCTTGTAGTTGATGATGGAAGCTCAAATGCGTCAAAAACAGTATTTGATGCGGTGTTGATGAAGGGATGTGTACTTCTTCGCCATCCGAAGAATCTCGGAAAGGGAGAAGCAATAAAGACAGCTGTACGAAAACACATCCAGCTATATGGAAATACAAATGGAGTAATTACGGTGGATGCTGACGGTCAGCATCTGCCGGAGGATGTGGTAAAGGTATCTGAGGCTATGGGTGAATACCCGGGTGAGCTGATTCTTGGAACAAGGGATTTTAGCGGTTCTGAAGTGCCATGGAAAAGCAGATATGGTAACAGGATAACAAGCCTTTTTTTCAGAATAAGTACGGGAGTAAAATGTGAAGACACCCAGACAGGTCTCAGAGGAATCCCGCCAGAACTTCTGGAACTTGCAATTAATGAGGACGGAAGCAGGTATGAGTATGAAATGCATTTTCTGGAGGATGCAGTAAAGCAGGCAAAGTGCAGATTTGTTCCCATCACAACTGTCTATGAGGATAATAACTCCTGCTCACATTTCAGGCCCTTTAGAGATTCTCTCAGAATATACTCCAGACCTATTAAATATGCAGCTTCCTCTCTTACGGGAGCGGCGGTGGATATCCTGGTGTTTTTTCTGGTGATTCACTTTTATGGTCCGGCAGATTCGTCCCTGATACTGGCGGCTACAGTTCTTTCGAGATTTATTTCCGGAGCTGTGAACTTCATGATGAATAAATACTGGAGCTTTAATAGTGATGGCAAACTTCATGGTGAAGCTGCAGGATATGGAGTTCTGTTTATTATCCAGATGTTTATAAGTGCTTTCCTTGTTGAAAAACTCAGTCTGGTGATAGATTCGGTAATTGCAAAGATAATCGTGGACTGCACGCTGTTCGTGATCAGCTACAACGTGCAGAAGAAATATATATTTGGAAAGGGTGTGAATAAGATGTCAAAGTGGAAAAAAAGACCCATGTGGGCTGTGAGTTTTTCTATACTTTTAGTGGGATATACTACATTTACCTTACTTGATGCTTTTGTAATTCCTCATGATACAGTGAATCTTTCAGAGGTGCAAAGTTCGGATACAAGCGAAACCGGTGGATTTAAAATTGCGAACGATGATGGGGATTCAGATACAGCCGGCGAAACTAAAGGATCTGGAAGTGGAAGACGAGGACCTTCAGGAAATCGCGATTCCGGAGGAGCAGGCGGTGGCCCGGGAAGGCATAAAGGGACAAAGCCGGGGAAGAAGCCTGATGGAAAACCGGGAGAAGAAAGCGATAATACAACAAAATCCACTACCGATAATTCGAAAGATAGTCAAGCAAAAAGTTCAACGAAAAATACGAACAATAGTTTATCCGGAAACACTTCTACAGATGACATGACCTACTCTTCGGATAAGGCAACAATTAAGATCATAAAGAAGTACGTCAACAATACATATGTATATATCGCAGATGTTCAGCTAAAGGACACTACGGCTTTTAAATCAGCTGTTGCTGAAAATACACTTGGAAGAAATATTACGGCAAAGACATCTGAAATCGCATCTGATGCTAACGCAATACTTGCTATTAATGGAGACTTTTATGGTTTCAGGGATAGTGGTTATGTAATGAGAAACGGATATTTATATCGCTCTGAAAGCGCAGGCGATGACTGTGAGGATCTGGTTGTATATTCAGATGGTAAGATGGAAATAATTAAAGAGGGAGGTATAACAGCAGAGGAGTTAGAGAAAAAAGGTGCTGTTCAGATATATTCCTTCGGTCCCGGACTTATTAAGGATGGGGAAATAGCTATCAGTGAAGATACAGAAGTTGATCAATCTATGCGGTCTAACCCAAGAACTGCAATAGGATATTATTCAGATACACATTATTGTTTTGTAGTTTCCGATGGTAGAACCGATGAGAGTGAAGGTCTAAGTCTTTATCAACTTGCAGAATTAATGAAAGATCTTGGTGTTTCATCAGCATATAACCTTGATGGAGGAGGTTCTTCCACAATGTACTTCAACGGCGAGGTAATCAACAACCCCACCACAAACGGAAACAAAATAAGCGAAAGAAAAGTAAGCGACATTATCTGTATCACAAAATAAAAGTATATCGGAAGGATGGTTCCTTAGGAACACTTGATAAATAATTAGAATAGGAGGAATGAGTCATGAGAAAAAGAAAAGCACCATTAGTATATCTGGCGGTTTCGATACTCTGTCTGATTTTGTTTTTAATATATAATAAGTTCTCGCACGGAGTGACATCTCCATATATGACGTGGCTGTTTGGCTGGCCGTTGGTTTTGGGAACAATTCCTTTGGCATTGCTTGCCTTGATTCCATACGATCTTTACCCCAAAAGAATCTCTTTCAACATATATAACACCGGAGTAGCCTCTCTGACAGTGGCATCTCTTCTGAAGGGAATATTCGACATCGCAGGCAATTCCTCAGCATACCAGAAATATCTGATGAGTTTTGGGATTGCAGTAACAATTCTGGGAGTTATCGTTTACGCAATCCAGGAAGGACGGGCTTTATCAAAATCATAGCCACCGGAAGCTGAATGTCAGAATGATGATAGAAAACGCAGAAATATAGCGGGATTGGGCTTGAATTCCGGTTGACTCAAACTGGCCTTTAGTATACTATGAATCTAATGTGACTAGTTTTCGGACAATAACCAGATAAACCAACCATTGAGAATAACATGGGGGATTAACCAGATGAGTAAATTATATTCCAAGGTTACAATCCGTAAGCGAATGACTATAAGACGTTTTCGACGTAAGAGAAATATATGGGATGAATTGAAGCGCTATGGAAGCAATATTATTCATTCTGAAGAGATGGAAAAGGCTTTTGAACAGACACATCATAAGTATTCTACTGTTGGTGAGCATACTATGCGAGTTGCTTTCTCCAGTGTAAGACTTTGCAGAGCGCTTAATCGTATTCATATCGATGTTGATGTTCCAACTGTGGTTATTGCATCTCTGAGCCATGATCTGGGAATATTGGGAAGATATGATAAATATTCTTCTAATAAGGAATGCAGCAGGGAACATCCGAAGGATTCGGTAATTGTTGCAAAGGGATTGTTAGAGGATATGTCTATCAAGACCCAGGATGTGATTGAGAGACATATGTGGCCTGCAGGAAAATGTAAAGCGCCTAATTCAATTGAAGCAGTAGTTGTGTCCGTAGCCGATAAGTATAATGCTGTGAAGGATTATTTCTGTGGCAGTGAAGTTAACGAGACTGGCGTAAAATACTACCTCAGTGACAAGAAGGATAGAGTGAAGAGCGCCATCAAAAGACGTAGGTCTGTTGCATGAAAATTGAAATAATCAAATCCAAGAGAAAGACTATATCAATTCAGATAATTGATTCGGAAAATGTAAAGGTCAGAGCACCCTATAGAGTTTCTAAAAAGGAAATTCAGGAACTGCTGGATAAAAACAAGGACTGGATTGATAGTAAGCTGGAAGAAGCCAGGGAAAGTGAAAGGGAGGCTGAATCTGTCAGAACCCTGTCTGATCTGGAGCTTTCGGAACTGGCTGAAAGAGCCCGCGATGTATTCAAAAAGAAAGTTGAATACTATGCTCCGCTTGTTGGGGTTACGTGGAATGGGATAACCATCAGAAACCAGAAAACCCGTTGGGGAAGCTGCTCGTCTAAAGGTAATCTGAATTTTAATGTGGCTTTGATGAGAGCACCCATAGAAGTGCTCGACTATGTTGTAGTTCACGAACTATGTCATCGGTTGGAAATGAACCATTCTAAAAAATTCTGGCATGAAGTTGAAAGAGTGATGCCTGAATATAGAAAATATGAGCGGTGGCTCAAGGATAATGGTAAAAAACTGATGGCAGAAGTACAGAGTTAATAACGATATATTGATCAGAAATAGTTAGAAGAAAGCGTAAATTGTTTTGAAAATCAGATTAGATAAATATCTTGCCGATGCAGGATTCGGTACAAGAAATGAAGTGAAGGCTCTTGTTAAATCAGGAGCCATTACTATTAATGGAGAAAAAATAAAGGACAGCTCACAAAAGGTGGATACAGATACTGATGAGGTAAATGTAAACGGCGAGGATGTAGATTATTCAGAATATGAATATTACATGCTCTATAAGCCTGCCGGAATTATAACAGCGTCCCGTGATAAAAAGGAAGAAACGGTTCTGAATCTTATTAAATCAAAAAAGAGAAGAGACTTGTTTCCTGTGGGAAGGCTGGACCGTGACACAGAGGGACTTCTTCTTATTACAAATGATGGCGAGCTGAGTCATAAGCTGCTTTCTCCCGGCAAGCATGTGGAAAAAGGCTATGTTGCTGTTGTAACAGGATATTCACCGGATGATATAGAAGCTCTTTTTGAAAACGGTTTGGACATCGGTGATGAGAAACCGACAAAGCCGGCTAAATTAAGAAGGTTTTCTGATTTAGAAGAATTTATGACAGAATATGATGATTCCTATTTTGCAGAAAAATTCAGTAAATTAAAGGAAGACGAGAGTTTAACTATATATGAGATAAAGATAACGGAAGGCCGTTATCACGAAATAAAAAGAATGTTTGAGGCTGTGGGCTGCAGCGTTGTATATCTGAAACGATATTCCATGGGAAGCCTGACCCTTGATCCCGAACTGAAACCCGGAGAGTACAGGAAACTCAAAATAGATGAGTATAAAAAGCTAAAAACAACTTGCACTGCACCTTTTCTTGTGATATAGTGATGGTCTGTGATGCTATAAAATCCTTGTTTTTGCCTGCACCGTATCGTTTAGATATGTCGAATAGGCAGAGACCAAAAAGTCCATAAGGAGGTGCAAAGAATGAATAAGTATGAGATCGCGTTAGTTGTCAGCACTAAGATTGATGACGAAACAGTTGCTGCTACTCTTGAAAGAGTAAAGAACCGTGTCGAGAAGTCAGGGAGCACAATTACTGATATCGATGAAAAGGGTAAGCAGAAGCTCGCATACGAGATTCAGGACATGACAGAAGGTTATTATTACTTCATACATTTTGAAGGTCCTGAAGATGCTCCATATTTCATAGAGCGTCATCTTCGTATTTACGAGAATGTTATCAGATTTCTTATTGTAAGACAGGACGCTTAGTTGATAAATAGGAGGAGTCCTGATGAATAAGGTAATTTTAATGGGTCGTCTTACAAGGGACCCGGATGTTAGATATTCAAATTCACAAACAGGTGATCAGCTTGCTATAGCAAGATATACTCTTGCTGTTGATAGAAGATTTGCCAGAAGGAATGGTGGAGATAACCAGCAGGCAGCAGATTTTATTTCATGTGTTGCATTCGGCAGACAGGGAGAATTTGCTGAGAAGTATCTTAAGCAGGGTACAAAGATTGCGGTTACAGGTCGTATACAGACCGGTTCTTATACAAATAAGGAAGGTCAGAAGGTATACACAACTGAGGTTGTTGTAGAGGAACAGGAGTTTGCTGAGAGCAAGGGTTCTGAATCCGGATCACAGGGAGGATATGAACCACAGGCAGCACCTTCACCGGATGCAGCAAGCGCAGAAGGTTTTATGAGTATTCCTGAAGGCATTGAGAATGATTTGCCATTCAAGTAATAACTTGTGGATAAGTGAATTTGCATTGGTATAAGAATTCATGGAGGTAGAGTAATGCCATACAATAAAGAAGGTGGAGCAGCACCTATGAGAAGAAGACCTGTTCACAGAAGAAGAAAGGTTTGTTCATTCTGCTCCGACGAAAACCAGGTAATCGATTACAAAGATGTAAATCTTCTTAAGAAGTATGTTTCAGAGAGAGGAAAGATTCTTCCTCGTCGTATTACAGGAAACTGTGCAAAGCATCAGAGAGAGCTTACAGTAGCTATTAAGAGAGCTAGACACGTTGCACTTATTCCATATGTAAATGAGTAAATGAAATGATAATGCACTTTTCTATTTTTGAAAAAAAGGTAGGAAGGTGCATTTTTTTGTTATATTTTTCAATAAAAAGGTAAAAAAATACTATTAAAATACTGCGAAATATGTTAAATTGTTTATGTTGCGTTTTTGTAGCAAAATAAAACAATTTATAGGAGGAAGGGTAAATTGGAACAAAGAAGTAAAAAAAGGTATCTTAGAGGTGCCATATCCATACTGCTTGGTATGGCTATGCTGGTAATGCTGGTGCCGGGCTTTGGAATCAAGGCTAATGCAAAAGCAGACAGCGTTGCACGCGTTATCGATGTTTATAGTGAGCAAGAATATTATTGTGATACTATTCAGGATGCATTTGATAAAGCTGAATATTCCAGTATGATCATACTGTTAAAAGATGTGACTATTCCTAAGGGAGAAACTGTTAAATTGCCGTCTGTATCGGCGATAGATTTAGTCCTTAATGGTCATACCTTTAACAATGAAGGAACAATAAATGGTGAATATACTCCTTCATATGAAAAGTATTATAAAGCAGTATTATCCGGACGTGAAAATTTGGAACTTAATAATCCTCTTACTTGTATTTATGTAAGCAATTCATCTCCTGAATATAATGTTAATGCAAGGGCAAAGGGTTATTTCAAAAATAGCGGAATAATTAAGTCGGATATTTATACTGGGGGAGATATTGAGTCTGGATTGGAAATAGATATGACAGATGGAGAAATATCCGGCTATGTTAACTTTGGGGGTGGAACTATGAAGTTATCCGGCGGTGCTTTAAGTGGTGGTGCTTATATCTGTAATGATGGACAAGAAGGTCTTGATGTTACTATATCAGGAAATGCTCAGATAAAGAATTTAGATTTTTATGTATTTAATCCAGATGAAGAGTTATTATCTGCAAAGACTCCTTCAGTCGGTGGATCAGATGTAGTTGATGGCAAAGGCATTCCTGATGATCACATATGTCTTAATCTTGAAGGCGGATACTATGATGTTGATCCAAAGAGCTATGCAACATGTGAGACTGGTAAAGTGGCTCGTAAAAAATATTCGGAAACAGAGGATTTTAGCAAGTTTATCAAGATAAATGAAAATGATATCGAGAGCTATAAGGATTGTAAGGTTCCAAGCACATGGAAAGCAGATCCGGAGGTTTACTCATGGCGTATATTCAGCGAAGGTTATTCAATAGCAGATGCAACAGTCAGTGCAATTGCATATCAGACTTATACAGGAAAGGCTATAACACCTGCATTTACAGTTAAGCTTGGTACTACAGACTTAAAGCAGGGAACAGACTTTGATGTTGCATGGGCTAACAACATCGATGCAGGAACAGCTACAGCTACCATAACAGGTAAGGGAAGTTTTACCGGAAGCAAGAAGGTTACATTTAATATTAAGAAGGTGGCCAACACACTTAAGGTTAGTGAAAAGAAATCAAAAGTAAAATTTGCTAATGTTAAGAAGACTAAGCAGTTTGTAAAGAAGTCTATAAAGGTAGTTAATAAAGGCCAGGGAAAACTTACCTACAAGAAAGTTAAAGTAAATAAAAAGAAATTCAATAAGTATTTCAAAGTTAATAAGAAGACAGGTAAGATTACAATAAAGAAGGGACTTAAAAAGGGAACCTATATAGTAACAATAAGCGTTACAGCAGCAGGGGATAAAAACCATAATAAGGTTACTAAGAAAGCTGTTGCTACAATAGTTGTAAAATAACAAAGCAAAAATCATTCATCACCCACTGGGAACAGTACCCGGTGGGTGTTTTTGATATGGATGCATTTCGCAAAAAAATGTAAACAGTTGCGATTGTTTATTATCTGAATCCGTGCTAAAATTCTATGTGGGAGGTGACTAAAAAAATGGATAAACTATTTTCAGATCAAAGGGTTAACACCGGCAGGCAGGTGGAACTGGATTTATCGAAGTGTCTTGCAATTTTTTTTATGATATTTTTACATTGCTATTTTGTAACAACCTATTTTACAAATAATATCAGTTTCGCTATGGAACGTGCAGTTGCTCACTTTTTTGGATGTCCGTTTTCTGCTCCTGTATTCATGTTTGCAATGGGTGTGGGAATGGTGTATTCAAAAAATCAGGCTCCGGGGCATATGATAGTGCGGGGACTTAAGCTGCTGCAGCTTGGTTTCTTTGTAAATATAGGTGAATTCTTTGTTCCATATTTTCTTTCCGGAAACCTGATGGATGATTGGGACCGTTTCCCTATCGCTAATGGTTTACTGCTTTTCTGTATTGATGTTTTGGCATTTGCAGGAATGGCATTTGTATTGACAGGAGTGCTGAAAAAGTTGAAATTTTCAGCAAAGCTTATACTTCTCACTGCTTTGATATTATCAATAGCAGGTTCCTTTTTAAGATTCCATGATTTTGGAAATAATATTGCAAATCTGATAGCAGGATACTTTATTGGAAGTGGCGGCGGATTTACTGCATTTCCACTTTTTAATTGGTTTATCTTCCCTGCAATGGGGTTAGTTTTCGGCGAGTACTATATCAGATGTAACGATAAGAAAAAATTACTTCGCTTCTGGCCATTAGGGTTAATAATTTCAATTTCATATTTTGTGGCTAGCTGGTATATTCCGAAAGGATTTTTAACAGATGCGCATCATTATTATTTTATGACCACAATAGATGCGATTTTTTGTCTGATGTGTGTTTATGGAGTTATAGGCGTTTGCTATGTAATATCTAAGCATTTATCTGATAAACAGGTCAGTTTCTTCACGAAAATAAGCAGTAATCTGAATACAATCTATGTTATTCAGTGGTTTATAATTCCGATCACATATGTAATCATTTTTTATTTTAATAAAGATATTACGTTTGGAGATTTATCACTTGTCATTATTGCTCTTTTAGAAATCGTAGTTTCAACAGTACTTGCGGCTGGTTATAAAAAAATAAATAAAATGTAGAAGGGAGAAAAAAGGTGAAAAAAACAAGTAAAAATGCAGTAGGTAAAATCTTTCTGTTGCTTACATTAATCATTATGTTGTCCTCAACGAAGTTAAATGTTTTTGCTGAAGGTGACAAAGAAGATATGACACCGAAGAAGATGTCAGAGCTTAAGAAAGATGAGAAAGACGATGATGATTATGATCCTGATGCAGACCCATATGAAACAGGTATCGGGGTTCATGCGGATCCGGCTGTTTTTGAAAAGGATTTTGGGCTGACGGTGGGTCAGAAGATTTACACAATTACAGAAATGGAAAAAGTTGTGTCAGAAATCATCGAGCCAGATATGAGTGATCTGGAAAAATATTATACACTTGCTATCTGGGTAAATAAACGAGTTCATTATGATTGGGAATTCTGGTCCGGAAGATATAATTTTGAATACTATTCTCACCAGTGGGATTCATACGGCTGTATGAAAGAGGATGAGGCTTCTGTATGCGCAGGTATTGCGGTATTTTATGCTGCTATGTGTCATGCTGCAGATCTTCCTTGTAATTATGTGAGAATGAATCCTAAAAGATTAGATCATACGATAAGTTATATTCCTGATATTAATGGGAATTCATATTATCTCGATGTAACAGAGAATATGCTTTTTATGTCAAAGGATGCAAATCCATGGGGGGATATTGTTGATAAAGATTTTTCGCGTATAACAAAAGAAGCCACTGATAACACATTTAATTATACGGTAGACGGATCATTAAATGTATCAACTATAAAGGATTATTATGATACATCCTTCGAAGATTGGTTCAAAATATATGCACTGCATGAAAGTACTGATAAAAAATTTGAAACTCCATATGTTGAGAAGGGAAGCGGTACAGCCGGAAAGCATATCGCAACATATCATGGATATGCTTCAAACCGTACAGATAATACAGATATATGGTTTTTGGACGATTTTTATGCAGATCCGGCGGCTATGAAAGAAAAGATATTGGCCGGAGAAATTGATGAGAGTGTAATCAATGTAACCGGTCTGGATATGAGTTATGACTGTGATATAGAAGAGTTAAAGGAAATGATAGGAAGGGATATTGCAGTAGAGTACTTTCCATCTGTTGAAGGCGGAAATATAGTTGCAAAGGCGGCAAGTCTTAAAAAGGGTGAAGATTATGAAGTGGAATTCACCGGTTATGACGAAGCTTCCAAAACGGCAACCTTTTCTATAAATGGTAAGGGCGATTATACCGGATCATGTACTGTTAACGTATTGGTTAAATCTGCAGTTGTAAAAAAGGCTCCGATTCGTAAGATGGGACTTGTATATAACGAGGGTGATCAGGAGCTTATAGAAGCCGGTGAGGCATTATGCGGAGAAATGCAGTATGCTTTTGGAAATGAAAAAGAACCGACAGGAGAATTCAGTGCTGATATTCCTACCGCAAAAGATTCCGGAGAATACATTGTATGGTATAAGGCGGTCGGCGATGAGATATACGGTTCTACAAAGCCGGAAATGGTAAAAGGCAAAATCACAATTGATAAGATCAGTACAGATATTATCCAGGATGATTTAGAGATTAATGTTGGAGAAAAAGAGCAACTAACCCCTGAAACTTCCAGTGAAATGTCCGCAAAATTTTCATACGAAGCATATGATGAGTATGTAAAGGTTAATGATGATGGTGTTATTACAGGTGTAGCTCCGGGCGAGGGACATATTTCTATTTATGGAACTTTGGAAACAGATGATCCGAACTATGAAAAAAACATATGGAAGGACGTTAAGGTTAGGGTATATGGTTCTATTGAAGATGTTAGAATTAGGCCGGGTGTATATGATAAGAGTAGCGGTCAGGAACCGGTTCCGGAAGTTGTCTATAAAAGAGAAACCTTAGTAGAAGGAAAGGACTATTCACTTGAAAAGGTTAATGAAACCGATACCTTTGACAAGCCCGGTGACTATGAGGTTAAGCTCGTTGGAATGGGCAGATTCAAGGGAGAAGCTACAAAGATCTTTAGTATAATGGAATCTGAGAAGGAAGCTGAACAGGCAAAAGCTGAACAGGTATTAGAAGAGGCAAAGTCTGAACTAGCCAAAGCCCAGGAATTAATCAATAATCTTGATGGATATTCTTCGGCAAGTGATATAGCTGCAGCACTTAAAGAACTTGTGGAGGCGCAGAAGGTTTTGGCCGAAGCTGAAGAAGCCCTTACAAAGATAAAAGAAACTAATGCACTTAAGGAAATGCAGGAATATGAGAAGCAGGTTGCGGATCTAAAAACAAAGGTTAAAGAATTAGAAGATAAACTGGATAAAGCGAAGGGAACAGATGTAGTAAAGAAGAATAACACGCTGGAAGTAAAGGGCAGGACAGTCACTCTGAAGCGTAAGAATATGAAGAAGACGCAGCGCCTTGAAGCTTCGAAGGTAATCAAATTCAAGAATAAAGGACAGGGAACTCTGACCTATGCCAAGGTTTCCGGAAACAAGAAGATTACCATTAACAAAAAGACCGGAAAAGTTACGATCAAGAAGGGCCTGAAGAAGGGCACCTACAAAGTAAAGGTTAAAGTCAGAGCGAAAGGAAATGATACTTACTCAGCATCATCCTGGAAGGTAGTGACATTTAAAGTAAAGATCAAATAATTAGACTCCGGATAAAACTGAATAAACCATGAAAAGCTCCTTAGGTTATATAATGCCTGAGGAGCTTTTTTTATCCTTTTCTATCCTATGATTATGTGGTAAAATATACTCTGTATATTTGCGTGCAGGAATAACTGCAAAATGTATGGAAACCGGAGGAGTACCAAATCATGAATTTCACAAAAATGCATGGCATAGGTAATGATTATGTGTATATAAATGCAATAGAAAATAAAATCGATAATCCGTCGGAACTTGCGGTGTATGTTAGTGACAGACATTTTGGAATAGGATCGGATGGTCTTATTCTGATATGTGCAAGTGATAAGGCGGATTTTATGATGGATATGTACAATGCTGACGGCTCCCGCGGAAGGATGTGCGGCAACGGTATAAGATGCGTCGGCAAATACGTTTATGATCATGGTCTTACCGATAAGAAAATAGTAACCATAGAAACCCTGTCCGGAATTAAGACACTGAATCTCAGTATCAAACCGGTGGGCGAGGTTGAAGGCTATCAGGCAGTTTCCAATCAGGGATATGTGGTATCTCATGTTACAGTGAATATGGGATCCCCTGTCTTTGAGCCGGAAGATGTACCTGTTAATCCTTCAGAAGGATATGCACCGGCAAAACTTTCATCAATTATTGATATTAACCCCATAAAAGAAGTGGGTCTTATGACAGATGAAAAGGTTGCTATAAGCATGCCTATCCTGATAGATGATTCAATATATTACGGAACCTGTGTCTCCATGGGAAATCCTCACTGCATAGTTTATGTGGATGATACGGATTCATATCCAATAGAGCAGATAGGTCCCAAATTCGAAACGAACAGGCTGTTCCCTGACCGTGTTAACACAGAATTTGTTCAGGTGGTGGACAGAGCACATCTGAAAATGCGTGTCTGGGAGAGAGGTTCCGGTGAGACTATGGCTTGCGGAACAGGTGCTTGTGCAACAGTAGTGGCTTCCATTCTGAATGGCAAGGTTGATGATGAAGTGATAGTATCGCTTCTTGGTGGAGACCTGAGTATCAGATGGGACAGAGAACAAAATGCGGTATTTATGACAGGCCCTGCAACTACCGTATTTGAAGGAGAGTTATAAGAGCAGGGCGAGTAGGAGGAAAAAATGTTTAAAGTAAATGAAGATTACCTGAAACTTCCCGGAAGTTACCTTTTCTCAAATATTGCGAAGAAGGTAAATGCATTTCAGGAGCAGAATCCGGATAAGAAAATTATCCGACTTGGAATCGGCGATGTTACCCAGCCCCTTTGTCCGGCTGTAATAGAAGCGCTACATAAGGCCGTTGATGAGATGGCAAATGCGGAAACCTTTATGGGATATGCACCGGATCTGGGATACAGCTTCCTCAGAGACACGATAGTAAATAAGGTTTATAAGAGCCTCGGTGCAACTGTTTTTGCTGATGAAGTATTTGTGAGTGATGGCGCAAAGTCGGACTCAGGAAATATTCAGGAAATCTTTTCAAAGGATGTAAAGATTGCAGTATGCGATCCTGTATATCCTGTATATGTTGATACAAATGTAATGGCAGGAAGAACCGGAACTTATGACCCGAACACCGAACTGTGGAGCAACGTTATCTATATGCCTTGTACAGCTGATAACGGATATGCACCTGAGCTTCCGAAGGAAGTTCCGGATGTGATATATCTCTGCTTCCCGAACAATCCTACAGGAGCAACCATCACAAAGGCGCAGCTTCAGGAATGGGTAGACTATGCAAACAAGAATGGTTCAGTGATCATATACGATGCAGCATATGAAGCTTACATATCTGAACCGGATGTTCCTCATTCAATCTATGAATGCGAAGGTGCACGCAGTTGTGCCATCGAGATCAGATCATTCTCTAAGAATGCAGGATTTACGGGAACAAGACTTGGATACACCATTATTCCAAAGGATATTAAAGATGCAGATGGAAATACTCTGAATGCACTTTGGGCAAGGCGTCATGGAACAAAGTTCAATGGAGCACCTTACATCATCCAGAGAGCCGGCGAGGCTGTATTCTCGGATGAGGGGCAGAAGCAGACCAATGAACAGATTGCTTATTACATGAACAACGCAAAATACATTTTAGAGGGTCTTAAGGCTGCCGGTTATACAGTTTCCGGTGGTGTAAATGCACCATACATCTGGCTGAAGACCCCGGATAACATGACCAGCTGGGAATTCTTCGACTACCTTCTTAATGAGGCAAATGTAGTAGGAACTCCCGGATCCGGTTTCGGACCAAGCGGTGAAGGACATTTCAGACTTACTGCATTTGGAAGCTATGAAAACACAGTAGAAGCTATTGACAGAATCAAAAAATTATAAAAGTATACACGGGGGGCTGACCCCTGTGGTATGCCTTAAGGGGTGAGCAAAATGAAAGTTGTAATACTTGCCGGTGGATACGGTACAAGAATAAGTGAAGAGAGTCATTTAAAACCAAAGCCAATGATTGAGATAGGCGGCAAGCCGATTCTCTGGCACATCATGAAGGAATATTCCTACTATGGCTTCAATGAATTTGTAATCTGCGCGGGCTACAAGCAGCATGTCATCAAGGAGTGGTTTGCTAATTACTATCTGCATAACTCTGATATTACATTTGACTTTTCAAATGATAATCAGATGACGGTTCATAGTAATGTGGCAGAGCCCTGGAAGGTTACCATTGTTGATACCGGACTGAATACCATGACCGGTGGACGTATTAAGCGAATAAAAGATTATGTTGGCGATGAAACCTTCATGCTTACATATGGTGACGGTGTATGCGACATCAACATGAAGGAACTTCTGGAGTTCCATAAGAGTCACGGAAAGGCTGCTACCATTACAGCGGTTGAGCTGGGACAGCGTTTTGGAATTCTTGATATAGAGGATGACGGACAGATCAGCAGCTTCAGGGAGAAGGAGGATGCGGACGGAGCAAGAATCAATGGTGGATATATGGTTCTTGAGCCGGCAGTATTTGATTATCTGGTGGATGACACTACTGTATTCGAGCAGGCTCCGCTGAAGAATCTTGCGAAGGACGGCCAGCTGATGGCTTATGAATTCGATGGCTACTGGCAGTGCATGGATACCAAGCGTGAGATGGATAAGCTGAACGAGCTTATAGAAAAAAATGAAGCACCATGGATGGTATGGAACAGGTAACGATTTGCGAAATGAGGACATATATGAATAGTACACTTGATTTTTACAAAGGAAAAAAGGTTCTGATTACAGGACATACCGGATTTAAAGGTTCCTGGCTTACGGCAATACTTGTGGAGGCCGGAGCTGAGGTGACGGGATATTCTCTGGAACCACCTACAGACCCAAGCCTTTTTGCAGAGGCGGGACTTGAGAAAAACATCAACCACATAATCGGTGATGTCAGGGACAGAGATAAGATCATGAAGGTTTTTCAGGAGATTCGCCCTGAGATAGTATTCCATCTTGCAGCGCAGCCTCTGGTAAGAGAATCCTATAAGAATCCGGTACTTACCTATGAGACAAATGTAATGGGTACGGTAAATATCTGCGAGGCTGTCAGATTAACGGATTCAGTAAAATCCTTTCTGAACGTTACCACGGATAAGGTCTACAAAAACGAGGAGCTGAACAAGGGCTTTAAGGAGGATGATCCCCTGGATGGATATGACCCTTATTCCAACTCCAAATCCTGTTCAGAGCTGGTTACCCATAGTTATATCAATTCATTCTTTAATGAGATGGGAATTGCTGTATCTACTGCAAGAGCGGGAAATGTAATCGGCGGTGGTGACTTCGCTAAGGACAGGATCATTCCTGACTGTGTGAGAGCTGCTGAAAAGAAATACACAGGCGAAAGCACGGAGGACATAATCGTAAGAAATCCTTATTCAATAAGACCTTACCAGCATGTTCTGGAGCCGTTAAACATTTATCTTACTATAGCGAAGGCTCAGTATGAGGACAAAAAATATGCCGGATATTATAACGTTGGTCCAAACGATGAGGACTGCGTAACTACCGGAGATCTGGTGGACATATTCTGCAAATGCTGGAACGAGGCTGTAGATCAGGAGGCGTCAGATACCGAAAACAAAAGGAAGATCAGCTGGATCAACCGTTCCGACAACGGTCCTCACGAGGCTGGTTTCCTGAAGCTGGACTGCGACAGGATCAAGCAGGTATTCGGCTGGAAGCCGGTTTGGAATATAGATATGGCAATTCAGAAGGTTGTGGAATTCTCCAAAAGAAGAATTGAAGAACCGGACATGGTTGCTGATGAAATGAAAAAAGAAATAAATGAATTCTTCGGATAAAAAAACAGGAAGGAAAGCGACATGAGTACATGGAATAGTGAAGCAGAGGCAAGAGAAGAGATAAAGGGCCTCGTGGCTAAGTATTATGAACAGTTTAAAAAACCAGAGCAGGAAAAACCATTTGAAGAGGGCGACAGAGTTTCCTATGCATCAAGAGTATATGATGAGAAGGAAATGTTATCTCTGACAGACGCGACTCTTGATTTCTGGCTCACAACCGGAAGATTTTCGGATCAGTTTGAGAAGGAATTTGCTGAGTGGATCGGAGTAAGATATGTCAGTCTTGTAAACAGCGGATCTTCTGCTAATCTGATTGCATTTGCAACACTTACATCACCGCTTCTTGGTGACAGACAGGTTAAAAAGGGAGATGAGGTAATAACAGTTGCTGCAGGCTTCCCAACCACCATCGCACCTATTATGCAGCTTGGTGCAAAGCCTGTTTTCGTGGATGTAAAGCTTCCTGAATATAATATTGACCCAGCCGGGCTGGAGGCTGCTCTTTCAGATAAGACAAAGGCAGTTATCGTAGCACATACCTTGGGCAATCCATTTGACATAGCTGCAGTAAAGAGTTTCTGCGATAAGAACAACCTGTGGCTTATCGAGGATAACTGTGACAGCCTTGGTTCAACCTATACCATAGACGGAGTTAAAAAGTTCACAGGAACCTGGGGAGATATCGGTACCAGCAGCTTCTATCCTCCACACCATATGACCATGGGAGAGGGTGGTGCTGTTTATACGGATAATCCGCTCCTTAATAAGATTATAAAGAGTATGCGTGACTGGGGAAGAGACTGTGTATGTCCTTCAGGACACGATAATATATGTGGTCACAGATTCGATGGTGAATTCGGACAGCTTCCAAAGGGATATGATCATAAGTATGTTTACAGTCATCTTGGATATAATCTCAAGGTTACTGATATGCAGGCAGCCATTGGTGTTGAGCAGCTTAAGAAATTCCCTAAGTTCGTTGAAAGACGTAAGGAAAACTGGAAGTTCCTGAGGGAGGCACTGGCAGATCTTTCTGACAAGCTGATTCTTCCTGAACCTACTGAGAATGCTGATCCTTCATGGTTCGGTTTCCTTATCAGTGTTCGTCCGGAGTCAGGACTTGACAGAAACAAGCTCACCAGATTTATCGAAAGCAAGAATGTTCAGACCAGACTTCTTTTCAGCGGAAATATCACACTTCAGCCTTGCTTCGAGCAGTATGAGGAAACAAAAGACTACCGTGTATCAGGAAAACTGGAAACCACTGATTTCATAATGAACAATACTTTCTGGATTGGTGTATATCCGGGTATGACAAAGGAAAAACTGGAGTACATGAGTAAGGTAATCCATGAGGGAGTTCAGTACTAATGAAAAATGTTATTATTACCGGTGCAACCGGCATGATTGGAATGCACGTTGCAAAGGTGCTTTTAAATCAGGGGGTGAACGTAACTGCAATAGTTCGTCCCATGTCCGAGAAAATGAGAAATCTGGAGAATCTGATCGATGGAGCAGGTGATATAGCTGGTTCAGAAACTTCAGGACAGCAGGAAAAAGGCGAGCTCCGTATAGTTGAGTGCAGCCTGTGGGATATCTCCACTCTCAGGGATAAACTGGGATGGGAGCACGATGTCATGTTTCATTTTGGCTGGGGTCATACATTTGGCCCGGGAAGAAATGATGCATCAAAGCAGGAGTCAAATGTAAAGGCTACCCTTGACGCAGTTCATCTTGCTTACGAAAGCGGATGTAAAACATTTGTGGGAGCAGGATCTCAGGCCGAATTCGGAATAGTCAGCGGAGTATTGTCGGATGAGCTTCCCAAGGATCCCATCACAGGATACGGAATTGCAAAACTGGCTGCCGGAAGGCTTTCCCAGCTGGAATGTAAAAACCTGGGAATGAAGCATGTCTGGGGAAGAATCCTCAGCTGTTACGGTCCGGGAGATAATGATTATACGATGGTAATGTCAGCCATAAGAAGCATGCTGAAGGGTGAACGAATGAAGTTTACTCCGGCAGAGCAGGTCTGGGATTACATTTACGCAGAAGACTGTGCGAAAGCATTTATTGCCATGGCGGAAAAAGGAGTTGACCAGAAGTGTTATACTATTGGTTCGGGCAGTCACAGACTCCTTAGAGAATATATATACGCAATAAGAGATGAAATCGATCCGGGGCTTGATGTGGGAATCGGAGAGAGAGAATATAACGAGAATCAGGTCATGTATCTGGTGGCAGATATAAATGATCTGGTGGCCGACACAGGATTTTGCCCTGAGACCAGTTTCGAAGAGGGCATAAAGAAGACTGTGGAATGGGCAAGAAATAATCCATAGACGAAAAGCAACCCATTGGGGTCAGACCCCTTTGGGTTACCAGAGGTGGTAAGATGAAGAAGAAAGTTAGTGTGTTGATCCCCTGTTATAATGAGGAAGAAAATGTAATACCTATGAGTCAGGCTATTACTGAGTTATTTGAAAATGAACTCACGAAATATGATTATGAGTTGATTTTTATTGATAATGATTCTACTGATAATACCAGACCGCTTCTTAGGGAAATCTGCAAACGAAATAAGAGAGTCAAGGCTATATTCAATGCAAAGAATTTTGGCCAGTTCAATTCTCCGTATCATGGTATCCTTCAGGCTACCGGAGATTGTGTAATATCCATGGTGTGTGACTTCCAGGATCCTATCGAGCTTATACCTCAGTATCTGGATGCATGGGAGGAAGGTTATAAGATTGTTATCGGAATCAAGACTGCAAGTAAGGAAAATAAGCTGGTTTATGCACTTCGGTCTCTGTACTACAAGTTTGTAAAGAGATTCTCTGATGTGGACCAGATAGAGCATTTTACAGGCTCAGGTCTTTATGACAGAGAGTTTGTGGAGGTTCTTAGAAATCTCAATGATCCAACACCTTTCCTTAGAGGAATTGTTGCAGAGCTTGGATTCAAGCGTAAGGAGATTGAATATACACAGCCGAAGCGTAGAGCCGGTAAGACTCATAATAATTTCTATACATTATATGATGCTGCTATGCTTTCGGTAACGTCATATACCAAGATTGGACTTAGAATATGTACGTTTATTGGCGCATTTGTGGGCTTCCTGAGCATTCTCGGAGCAATAATCTACCTTGTACTCAAGCTGCTTAACTGGGACGAGTTTAATGCAGGTATGGCGCCGCTGATCATAAGCATGATGCTTATTGGCGCGATTCAGCTTTTCTCCATCGGTTTTATGGGAGAATATATTATGAGCATGAATAAGAGGATCATGAATAGACCGCTGGTTGTGGAAGAGGAGAGAATCAACTTTGAAGACGATTAAAGAAATATGGGCTGACAATAAAAAAAGAAGACTCATTCTGGGACTGGGATGTTTCGCATTTCTGGTATTTATCCAGTTGAAATATCTTTATAATACCTGGTTTGATCCGGATGAGGTAGACATATACGTATATGCCTATGAGATGAATCTGGGAAATGTATTATACAGGGATCTTCCCTCCCAGCACATGCCATTCACTTATTATATAAGTGCATTTTTCTATCTGATCGGTGCCAGAGAGATCTATCTCCAGAGAATCTGCTTCTATATCATGTTTGCAGCTTTCTGGACAGGCTTTGCCTTCAGATATAGAAAATACTTTAACAAGTGGGCTATAGTCCTTCATCCGATTTTATTCTTCACACTTTTACAGAATCAGGATTTTTCCACTCAGATACTTTCGGAGAATCTGGCAGCCATCGGAGCGGAAATATTTATACTGGAACTTCTCAGATTCCTGAAGGAGAAGGACATTGATATTAAGGGATGCATCCTCATGAGTATTGCAGTGGTGTTTACCCTTGGTACTACATTTGTCTCAATATATGCACTGTTCTATCTGGGACTGGGTGTTCTCAGTCTGGAAATATATTGGGGAATAAAGAATAAGCAGCCGATGAAAGAGTGGTGGGCAATGATGCTGAAAAGATATTTGAAGCTTTTCGGTATAGTGCTTATTCCGTGGGTGATATTCATCATATATTCCCTTGCAACACATTCACTTTATGACTGCTATTATCAGGCATATGTGGTAAACAGAGAATACTATCCTAAATATATCGGTATCGGTGGATCCGCCCTTGAAGGATTCTTTATTCCGATTACCAGACTTTGCGGATCATTTATCGAGTTTAAGCTTAAAGATCTGACCCAGTATGCACTGATTGAGAAAAGCATGCTTTTGATGGGAACACTTTACTTCCCATACAAATTACATAAGAAGGAAGGCGTCATAGCAGGCGTTACACTTAGTATGTTTGTAATGTCTCTTGCAGAAAGAGGTTATTTCTCCTTCCATGGTAAACAGGCAGAGGCTGCTCTGGCACTTCTTTCAGCCAGCGTTATGATTGATATTGTTTATCAGAGTAAAGAAAAGTTTGCGAAGGCGGGGCTTGCAAGAAAGGCGTATTTCGTTACATTTTGCTTCCTGATCTTCGTAAATTACTGCAATAACCTTACCGAGAATTTCGTGTTTGTATATTTCAGCGAGAAAAATCATTATGAGTCTGATACAGATGCGGTTCTTGCCATTACCGATGAGAACGATATGATGTGGCAGACTAACATATGTAACACTGTGGAATGGGTTTCCAAGGTGCCAAATGTAAACGTTCCGGTGAGCTGTCCATGGATGTGGGAAGGCGTCGGAAGTAAGAGGTTTGACAGAGTAAAGCAGATCAGACCGAAGGTAATTGTTTATACCGAAGACTATGTGTGCTGGGGCGCTAAGATGAGTGAATACGCTCCTGAGGCATACAACTTTATAGAAGAGAATTACACCTATCTTCCAGGTACCGAACAGATATGGGTTCGCAACGAGGACTATGCCGAATCCTGCCGAATACTGGGCTATGATCCGGAGGCTGAGTACGAAACTCCGAAGGTTCGTCATGAGAGGGAAGAGCAGGAGAAAAAAGAACAAAAAGAAAAAGACGATAAATAACCCAAGGGGGTCTGACCCCAGTGGGTTACCAAGGAGATAAACATGGGAAAGATTACAGTAGAAGAATGTAAATGTGACGGCCAGGTAATCCAGGGCCTTAAGGTGATAACACCTACGGTATTTGGCGATGAACGTGGATACTTTATGGAGACATATAATTATAACGATATGAAGGAAGCAGGGCTGGACTATGAATTTGTTCAGGATAATCAGAGTGCTTCCAAGAAAGGTGTTCTGAGAGGATTACATTTCCAGAAGGAGTTTCCTCAGGACAAGCTGGTTCGTGTTATAAGAGGTGAAGTGTTTGACGTTGCCGTTGATCTGAGAGAGGAAAGTGAGACCTTTGGCAAATGGTTTGGCGTCCGTCTTTCCGAAGAGAATAAAAAGCAGTTCTTCATCCCGAAGAATTTTGCTCATGGATTTATTGTTCTTTCTGACTATGCTGAATTCTGCTATAAATGCACTGACTTTTATCATCCAAACGATGAGGGCGGCCTTCTTTGGAAGGATCCCCAGATCGGAGTTCAGTGGCCGATGCCTGATGGAATGACTGAGGATGATCTCATCCTTTCAGACAAGGATAAACTTTGGGGAGGCATCGCTGATTATAAAAAATAAGCGAGATAAGTATGAAAGCATCGATAGAGATTATTAAAAATATCAAACAAAACTGGAAACTTTCTATGAAGCTGGCGGGCAATGATTTCAGAACAAAGTTCGCCGGTTCATATCTGGGAATAGTATGGGCATTTATTCAGCCTATTGTTACTATACTCGTTTACTGGTTTGTATTTCAGGTGGGGCTTAGAAATGTAGCCGCTGCCGATGAAACTTACCCCTATGTGTTCCGGCTGATCTGTGGTATCATCCCATGGTTTTTCTTTGCAGAGGCCATCAGCGGCGGAGCCACCGGTTTTCTTGATTATAGTTATCTTGTAAAACAGGTTGTATTTAATATCAGCATAATTCCATTTATCAAAGTGGTTTCAGCGATATTTGTACATCTGTTTTTTGTGCTTTTTACAATAATACTTCTGGCGATAAATGGTTTCTATCCGGACATCTACTACCTGCAGATACTTTACTACATGGCTGCAACCTTTATCCTGTCACTGGGACTTGCATACCTGTTTTCATCTATAGTTGTATTCTTCCGGGATATGAAACAGATTATCAACATCATTATAATTCAGACAGGTGTCTGGATCACGCCTATTATGTGGGATGCGGAGAGCACACTCTCACCAACACTTCTGAAAATATTCAAACTCAATCCGGTTTATTATCTGGTGGACGGTTACAGAGACTGTCTGCTATACGATAGATTTTTCTGGCAGGGAAAAGGAATGTGGACAATTTATTTCTGGGTTGCCACAATACTTATATTCATGTTCGGAGCAAGTGTATACAAAAGATCAAGACCACACTTTGCCGACCTGCTGTAGGACTTAAGAGTGCGGTTTTGAGTCACTGCAAATAAGAGGTGTGTAAAGAATTACTTAGGAGTTTATATGAATAACAACTGTGCAATATCAGTCAACGGAATAAAGAAAAAGTACAAGCTCTATGAGAAGAAACTTGATCGTCTCAAGGATGCACTGGGGCTTTCTTTCCTGTCCCATTTTAAGGAACATTGGGCTCTGAAGGGTGTAAGCTTTAACGTGGAAAAGGGCGAGTGCATCGGCATCATCGGAACCAATGGAGCCGGTAAGTCCACAATCCTCAAGATCATAACCGGTGTGGTTAGTCCTACTGAGGGAAATGTAGAAATTGACGGCCGTATTTCAGCACTGCTGGAGCTGGGAGCCGGTTTCAATCTCGAATACACCGGTATAGAAAACATTTATCTTAATGGCACCATGATGGGCTTCACAAAGGATGAAGTTGACAAGAAACTGGATGATATTCTGAAGTTTGCAGATATCGGAGAGTTTGTGTACCAGCCGGTTAAGACCTATTCATCAGGTATGTTCGTGCGTCTTGCATTTGCGGTGGCCATCAATATCGAGCCGGAAATTCTGATAGTGGATGAAGCTCTCTCCGTAGGAGACGTTTTCTTCCAGGCCAAATGCTATCAGAAGTTCGAGGAATTCAAGAAGCAGGGCAAGACCATTCTTTTCGTAAGCCACGACCTTTCAAGTATAGAAAAGTACTGCGACAGAGCAATCCTTCTTAATAAGGGTGAGATGGTATCCGACGGAACGCCGAAGGATATAATAGATCTTTATAAGCAGATCCTGGCGGGACAAAGCAGTGGCGGTAACCTTAAAAAGGAACTTGACGGAAGCCAGGATTATGGCGACAAGAAGGCAGAGATTATTGATTACAAGGTTATCGATTCCTCCGGAAGGGAGACAACATCTCTTCTGAAGGGTGAAGAATTCAGTATAGAGGTGACCATAAGGGCCAATGAACCTGTGGTCAGTCCAATAGTTGCAATAACTATCAGAAATTCAAAGGGTACCGATATAACGGGTACCAACACGATGTATGAAAAGGTGGATCTTGGACATCTGGAGCCGGGGGATGAGAGGACGGTTGTCTTCACCCAGAATATGGACCTCCAGGGGGGCGATTATCTTTTGTCCCTGGGATGTACAAGGTTTGAGGAATATGAATTAAGAGTATTCCACAGACTCTATGATGTGACGGAACTTACAGTTATTTCGTCAAAGGATACGGTGGGATTCTTCGATCTGAATTCCAAAGTAAGTGTCCGTGAGTAAATTGAGAGAAAATGGCTAAGAAAAAAGGGAAAAGTTCAAAATCATAGCCACGGGAAGCTAAAACAAAGAGTGAATTGAGAGAAAACGGCTAAGAAAAAAGGGAAAAGTCCAAAATCATAGCCACGTGTAGCTGAAACAAAGAAAAGAAGGAAAATATGCAGGAAGAGATGGTTAATAGTTCTACAACTGAAAAAGGTGAATTAGACCGAATAAGGTTTAATCTGTTTTCCTGGATTGATTTCGAGGACAGGCAGGTTCTGGTTGCAGGTGAAGATAGCGAGCTCTACTGCAAACTGCTGAGTGAAAATGGTGTGAAAGCTTTAGCAGCTGCATCACCTGACACACAGTCCATTGAAAAGGAAAGCATTGATGTTATCATCCTTCTTGGAAGCGAAGCAGGCAAATGCAGCGACTACGTAAATCTCCTGAAGCAGGATGGTGAGCTGATTCTTGCGGTGAATAATAAGCTTGGGATTCATAGATGGTCCGGAAAGAGGAATACAGTTCGTGGATACTTTGCTGAAAGCGATGAAAGTGCCGGCGACGATAGGACTTCGTCAGAAAAAACAGCCACATTTTCCGGAAAAGAAATCGAGAATTACTTGACGGAAGCAGGAATGAGCATTTCTGATACCTACTATCCCATCCCTGACATGCTATATCCAAGAATGATCTACCGAAGGGGACAGGAACCTCAGGAAGGCTTTTTCGAGGTGCCAACTCCTGATTATAAAGAAAGCAGAATCAGTTTCTTTGATGAAACTGAGTTTATGGATACAGCCGGAGAGGCTGGAATTGCCGGGGAGTTTGCTAATTCTTTCATAGTTGTAGCTGGGAAGAACCTGCCGGCGGATGAAAAATCCCTCTCCCGAAAGCTTCTATATGCCCGTTTCAACAGCGAGCGTATGAGTAAATGGCGGACAGATACATATATTTATAAGATTGGTAAATGCATAGATGTTGTGAAGAAAGCATCCTGCAAAGATGCTATGGAACATCTTGTTAAGATAGAAAGAAACAATCAGCTCCTTAAGGAATCAGGCTGCAGCATCAGACCTGCAGATGTGAGAAATGTAAACGATGAATTACATTTTGAATATATAGAAGGCAAAAGTCTTTCATCTATCGTAGGTGAGATGAAGGGAAGTCTGACTGAACTTGCAGCCCGGATAAAGGAACTGCTTCAGCCGGTTTTCGGTGAAGAAAAAAAGCCGGAAGCTTCAGATGAAGCAACGAAAGATGCAAAAGAAAAGGTATTCAATCTGGATATGATTCCGTCAAATATCATCAGGAGCCCGGAGGGTGAGCTGGTGATGATAGATTATGAATGGGTTTTCAGCAAAGAAGAGGCAAAAGAGGCAGGCTTTGAGATAGACGATAAGTTCGTACGGTTCAGGGCCATGAGCTATCTGTTTAAAGATAATCAGAAAAAATGTTTCGCAGGTATCATGTATGACCAATTTATGAAGGCCATGGGATTTTCTGCGGAGGATATTGAAAAAAATTCAGAGCAGGAAGATATTTTCCAGCAATATGTTTATGGCAGGGACTGGAGCGGAATGGTAACACGGGGACTTATGAAGGATGTGACTCAGATCGGCGACCTTGAGGATGTGCTTTCAGATAAGCTTAGACATATCGGGGCGCTTGAGGCCTCCAACGCTAAGCTTAAAACTCTGGTGAAGGTGATGGCTGCGCTGGGAGTAGCTGCAGCAGTAATCATAGTACTACTGATCATTTTTTGATAAAAGGTGAATTGATGAAATTAAGTAAAGACAGGATTTCCGGATATATCAGGAGAAACGGAATGGTGAATACCAGTGCCAGAGCGGCCAAGTATCTGTCTCCGGGATATAGAAGATTTCAGGTTTATAGGGATAACAGATATAAAAAATATATTAAGGAAACTGCTCTTTCAGAGGAAGAGCTGGATTTTCAGAGAAGAACGGATTTCAGCTACAAGCCTTTTTTCAGTATTCTTGTACCACTTTATGAAACAGATGAAAAATATCTGAAGGAGCTGATTGACAGTGTGAAGGCTCAGACCTATATCAGGTGGGAGCTTTGCATGTCAGATGGAAGTGGTGATAAGGAACGTCTGGCCAACATCCTGAAGCCTTATATGGAGGAAGATGACCGTATAAGGTTGATTAATGATCAACCAGGTCCACTTGGGATTTCTTCCAATACCAATCAGGCCTACAAAATTATGAGTGGGGATTTTTTGGTACTTGGTGATCATGACGATCTTTTCGCGCCGGATGCACTTTTCGAATGCGCCAAAGCTCTGAATGCAGATAAAGCCATCGATGTTATTTACACAGATGAGGATAAGACCGATAGCAGGGGTGAGGATAGATTTGAGCCGGCCTACAAGCCGGAGTTCAACATAGATGCCATAGGAAGCTGCAATTATATAACCCATATGTTTGTGGTTCGTAAGAATCTTGTGGATAAGGTAGGTCTGCTGAAGGATGAGTTTAATGGGGCTCAGGACTACGACTTCATTCTGAGATGTACAGAACAGGCAGAGAAGATTTATCATCTGGCGAAGCCGGTTTACAGCTGGAGAATTAATGAGACTTCAACAGCGGGAAATGCGTCTAATAAAACCTACGCCTATGAAGCAGGTACTAAGGCTCTGCAGCAGCATTATGACAGACTGGGACTTCCTGTAAAGGTGGAACAGGGAGAATTTCCGGGATTCTATAATCCTGTATATGATCTTTCGGATAATCCGCTGCTTTCAGTTTTTCTCCTTCCTCCTAAGATGGAAAAAGAAGATAAGGAGCTGGAAAAATATCTCATGGACTATGCAGAAAAGTCCATTACAGAGACAGCGACCTATGAAAATATAGAAGTTATAAGACTGACTTATCCTCCAAGAGACGAGGAGGGAAATGGTCACAGACCTTCCAGAACAAAGCTGGTGAATGATTATATATCCGAAGCAAGTGGTGAGTATGTAATGTTTATGGATAGCCGGGCATTTCTGAAATATGAAACAGCTCTTGAGGATATGCTTGGAATTATTCATGGAAGAGAAGATGTGGGAGCGGTTGGCCCCAAGATCTTTGACGGAAATGGTTATTTCAGGCATGCAGGAATAATTCTGGGAAAGAAAAATATGCCTCATGGTGAATTTCTTCTGAATGAGAAGAATGATAATACCCTCACTAAATATAAGGATTATTCGGCACTGAGGGAATATGTGTTCCTCACTAAAAAGAGTCTTTTTAATGAACTTGGTGGCTTCGACATGGAATATTCCAATTATTCCTACAGTATTCTGGATTATTGCCTGAAGCTTGGAGCGGCCGGAAAACTTTCTGTTTATAACGGAACCAGTCTTTTCGGTTATTCGACAAATGGTGAAAAGAAAAAAAGATATTCCTCTGATGTTCGTTCCATAAGAAGGGACAGAGTTAAAATAAATGAAAAATGGAAAGGAATTCTGAAGGGTGGAGATAAATATTATCCCGCAGATAAATATACTGAAAAATGAGTGAAACGTTAGCAGCCAGATTAAAGAAAAATCAAATATTGAAGGACTTTATCTGGAAAGTGTTTACACCACTTCCCATAGTATTTATCGTAATAGCCCTTTTTGAAGGAATTGTTTTCTCCTTCCTGTTTCCTACCGGACAGGTTCCGGATGAATATGGCCACTACGCTTTTATGGAAGGGGCCTACGGAACTAAAGGATATCATAAGCAGATAAAGAAGGTACTTCTTAAAAAGGGAGGACTTCTTGATGTAAAGGGAGATATAGAGGCAAGAGTCGACAGGGAAAAGCTGACGAAGGTTTCAAAGGTAAAGTTCAAGGGAGACCTTACTCTTTCCAGTTTCCATCCTAACATCAACATTTTAAAATATCTGCCTGCAGGAATAGGATTCTACATAGGAGTCGCCCTGGGTCTGCCCATACTTGCATGTACCCACATGGCGGAAATATTTGCCACCATCTTCTATGTCATAATCGGTGCCCTGACAATAAAGATAGCACCGATAAAAAAGGATCTGTTTATGTTTGTGCTGCTGTCACCTATGGTAATGCAGCAATGTTCATCAATTAACTATGACGTAGAGCTTATACCACTGGCACTTCTGCTTTTTGCATACATCCTGAAAATGTTTTACCAGGAGGAGAAGATCAGATGGAGACAGGTAATACTTGCTCTTTTAATAACCTTTGTTATTGCAATAATTAAAGCTCCTTATTTATTTATACTGGGAACAATACTTATAATTCCATATGATCATTTTGATCTTAAGATTGGAAAGAAGATAGAGCTTGCTTCGATAATCAGACGGTTCTGGTACATTTTCCTTGTACTTATCATTGCTGCAGGAGTTCTCCTTGTCTACCTGGGAAGAGAAAATGATTTTATTAAAACTATCATAGCAGATGTGATGGAGCTGCCGTCCTTTATCAGTGTGATGAATCACACCTTCGTTACATTTACCGGACATTATATAACCGGTATTGTGGCAATATACGGCTGGTTTGAACTTGGTGCGCCGCTGATACTGATTGTTATGTATTTTGGTACGCTGACCTATATTAACTCACATCTGATTGAGGAAAAGCCGGTTTACTTTTCCATAAAGCAGAGACTCTGGCTTATATTTATGGCCTGCGTTGCCATGCTCTTCGTATTTATTGCACTTCAGACATGGACACTGAAGATTCAGGACTATGATATAACTCAGAACTACGAAGTATACCGCACCTATGTAAAGGATCTGTTCCAGATAGTAGGAGTGCAGGGAAGGTACTTTATTCCGGTGCTTCCTATAGCTGCTGTTGCCATATCCGGAACAAGCAAGATAAAACATAAAAAATATTATTATCTGGTACTTTATTTCTACTATGCTTCGATTTTCTTTAACGTTGCATACAACATGTATATAAGATATTGGGTTTAATAATTCTTCGGGAAAAGACAGATGAAAAATCTGATAGTGATACCGGCATATAACGAAGCCGGAAATATAGTGAATACAATTGAAAATGTAAGAAAAAACGCACCTGATTTTGATTATATCATCGTAAATGATGGTTCAAAGGATAATACCCTTGAGGTTTGCAGAGAGAATCGGTTTAATTATTTAGATCTTCCGGTGAACCTGGGAATCGGCGGAGCGGTGCAGACGGGAATCATGTATGGACTTTATCATGGATATGATACAGTTGTTCAGTTTGATGGTGACGGTCAGCATGATGCAAAATACCTTGAAGATATGCTGGAGGAGATGCAAAAATCCGGAAGTGATATGGTAATAGGTTCCAGATTTATCGAGGGTAAAGGCTTTCAGTCAACAAAGGCAAGAAGATTTGGGATTAAATATTTTACCGGACTTATAAAACTGCTTACCGGAAAAAACATTACGGATCCTACATCGGGAATGCGACTGATAGATAAAGACTTAATGAAGGTTTTTTCCAACTATTATCCCAAGGATTATCCGGAGCCGGAAAGTCTTGTGCTTATCCTTGCGAAGGGATATAAAGTGAGTGAGATTCCCGTGGTTATGAAGGCCAGAGAAGAGGGAAAATCCTCCATTAATATAAAGGCAAGCTTCTATTATATGTTAAAGGTATCGGTTGCTATTATAAATGCGAAGATATCAGGGCACCGTCACAAGGCCGAGTAAAGAACATGGATTTATAGTAAATATTCGAAGAGGTTAAAAATGACATTTAAGTTTCAGATTATCATTATAGGTATTATCATTATTTCCTTGATAGTCATTATATATGGACAGTATAAAGGAAAAATAGAATATAGATTTGCCTTAGGCTGGTCAGCACTTAGTGTTGTTATCCTGGTATTCTCAATCTGGCCAAAGCTTCTGGAAAAAATATCTAAGCTGTTAGGTATTTATGATCCGGTGAATATGTTGATGTTCTTTGCCATATTGCTTTTGTTATTCGCAGTATTCAGTTTGTCCATGGAAGTTAGTAAACAGTCAGATCAGATAAAGAAACTTACTCAGGAAATTGCAATCCTAAAGAAAGAAGCGGGAGATAAACCAGAAACAGATGAAAAGGGTTAGTCATACATTTGTCATATGTGCATATAAGGAAAGTCCGTATCTGGAGGAATGTATCCGGTCTCTTAAAAAGCAGAGGGTTACTTCCAAAATTATCATGGTTACTTCCACGCCAAACCTCTTTATAAAAAATATGGCTGATAAATATGAAATTCCCTTCTTTGTAAATCCCGGTGAGGGAGGAATTACCCAGGATTGGAACTTCGGTCTTAGCAAGGTTGAAACAAAGCTTGCGACCATTGCACATCAGGATGATACCTATGAGCCGGAATATCTGGAAGAGTGTGTAAGAGCACTTTCAAAAAGTGCAAAGCCGATAATTACATTTTCCGACTACGGAGAAATCAGAAATGGTGTGAAAACTACAGACGTAAAGATGCTGAAGATTAAAAGGCTGATGCTTCTGCCGCTACGGTTTAAGCCCTTTTATAAAAGTATATTTATAAGGCGGAGAGTTCTTTCCATGGGAGACCCCATATGCTGCCCTTCAGTTATGTTTGTAATGAAGAGGATGCCGGAATATGTATTCAAAAATCACTTCACCTGTTGTGAAGACTGGGAAGCATGGGAGCGGCTTTCGCGTAGAAAAGGCAGCTTCGTGTATATTCCGAAACCTCTGATGTATCATAGAATTCACGAGGCTTCAACCACTACAAAAACCCTGGAGGCCGGTGGCAGAATAAAAGAGAATTATGAAATGTTCCGCAAGTTCTGGCCATCCCCTGTGGCAAAGCTGATCAATAAACTATATACAAAATCAGAAGACTCCAACAAACTCTAGTAACCCAAAGGGGTCAGACCCCAGTGGGTTGCTTTAGAGAAGAAAGGTAGAGTATGATTCGAGAAAATCAACGAATACTTAACTTAATAAATGCACTTACTGACGGAATGATTCTTTTTGTTTCGTATCTGATAGCTACATTTATCAGATTCTATATAATGTACGGAGCAAAGCCAAATCTTAAGATTGCATGGAATGAAAGCTATTTTGCAGCTGCAACTCTTTTCGCAGTTGTAGAAATCGTCTTTTTCTATTTTGCCCATGTGTATTCGGTGACGAGACGTTCGAGAATGTCCAAGGAGATTGAGAAAATCCTTGAAGTGGGATTTGCCTCTATTCTGGGACTTATGGCATTCCTGTATTTTACACGTATAGTTGACTTCTCCCGTATCGCCATAATGATCTATTTTGTACTTTCGTCCTTCCTTCTGATCCTGAAAAGGATAATCCTGCGATATACCTTAAGGTACTATAGGAAGAAGGGATATAACCAGAAACACATAGTGCTGGTGGGCGACGGTGACCTGGCGAGACAGTTTGTTGCAGGAGTTAACCGTCATCCGGAACTGGGATATAAGATTGATGGATATGTAAGTAAGATTGATAAAGATGGCCTGGGCAAGAGACTTGGAGCTTATGAGGAGATTGGTGAGATACTGGACAAGCCGGGAATTGATGAAGTGGTAATTGCCCTGGAGATTCACGAGGTTCAGTTCATGAAGAAAATTCTTGCATCCTGTGACAAGTACGGCATCAAGCCTTGCATAATTCCTTATTTCAATGATTTTATGCCGACACAGCCTACAATAGACGTTATTGGGGACAGCCGAATAATAAATGTTCGTTCAATTCCGCTGGATAATGTTTTCAACGCGACAATTAAGAGATTATTTGATATAATAGGAAGTCTGGTGCTGATAATTCTTTCCTCACCGGCGATGATTTTCGTAGCAATAGGTGTTAAGATTTTTGGCGGACCGGGACCTGTACTCTTCAAACAGAAGAGAGTCGGACTTAATAAAAAGAATTTCACCATGCTTAAGTTCAGAAGTATGAAGGAAAATAAAAGCGAGGAATCAGGCTGGACTACAGACAATGATCCGAGAAAAACAAAGTTCGGAAGCTTTATCAGAAAATTCAGTCTGGATGAACTGCCACAGTTCTTCAATGTGTTGAAGGGTGAGATGAGTCTGGTGGGACCGAGACCGGAGCTTCCATTCTTCGTTGATCAGTTTAAAGAAGAAATTCCGCTTTATCTTGTAAGACAGCAGGTTCGTCCGGGGATTACAGGATGGGCTCAGATAAATGGTTACAGAGGCGATACCAGTATTGCAGAAAGAATCAAATGTGACATATGGTATATTGAAAACTGGACCCTCTGGCTGGATATAAAAATAATATTCAAAACAATATTGGGCGGAATGATGAATTCCGAAAAGATTAAAAAGTAACCCATTGGGGTCAGACCCCTTTGGGTTAATGAATTGACAAATGTAGAACAAGACTAACATTTAAAGAAAAGGAGAACAGATATGGTAACAGCGATGCTTTTTGCAGGTGGTGTAGGAACCAGAATGAAGTCCAACGATCTTCCAAAGCAGTTCCTTGTAGTTGGTGGAAAACCAATAATCATCCGTACTATGGAACATTTTGCAAAACATAAAGATGTAGATGATATCGTTATTGCTTGTAAAGAGGACTGGATAGATTATTTAAATGAGCTTATCGAAAAGTTTAACGTTCAGAAGGTAAGAGCAGTTGTACCGGGTGGAGCAACCGGTTTTGATTCAATTCATAACGGAGTTGTGGAAACTGCAAAAGCAGCTAAGAATCCGGATGATATAATCCTAATCTGTGATGGTGTAAGACCAATGCTTTCCGAGCAGCTGATCACAAACTGCATCGAACTTACCAGAAAGTACGGAACAGCAGTTCCTGTTACTCCAAGTATAGATTCACTTCTCTACAGTGATGATGGTGAGACCTGTGGAAAGAGCTATAAGAGAAGCTCCATGTATATCACTCAGGCTCCACAGGGTTATACAATGGAAAGAATTCTTTGGGCTCACAATGAAGCTGAAAAGAGAGGAATTACAAATCCTGTTTCTTCCAGTGAGCTTTTCATCGAGCTGGGAGAAGAAGTTCGTCTCTTCATAGGAGAAAGAAGTAATATCAAGGTTACCACACCTGAAGATCTGGACACTCTCAGAGCTGATTACTATTACAGAAACTTCAAGCAGTTTGCTGAAGAAATGAAATTATCTGGTGAATAATCAACCCAAAGGGGTCTGACCCCAATGGGTTACTAATGGGTTATATGAGGTAAGTATGAAATTTAGTCTTTCTACGGTAAGTGCATTTAAGAATATTAAATCCGGGGACTGTATAGAACTGACAGAGGAACAGCTTAGTCAGCTGCAACAGACTCTTTACAGTATACTGAAGGATATAGTGGAATTCTGTGATGAGCATAAGATTAATTACGGTCTGGGTGGCGGAAGTGCGCTTGGTGCAGTGCGCCATCACGGTATAATTCCCTGGGATGATGATATTGATATAAATATGCCTCGCCGGGACTATAATAAATTCACAAAGCTTTTTCCCCGGGAGATGGGTGATAAGTACTGGGTGCATACCCCTGAAAAGACTGATAATCTGGCACTGCTTTTTTCCAGAGTAAGGTTGAAGGGTACCAGTGTTAAGACCCGGGAGGATTATCATACTGACGAGTGCGGTGCATTTATTGATATATTTATAATAGAAAATACATTTAACAACTCTGTTTTAAGAGGTATTCATGGCTTTGGTTCTCTGGCTCTCGGCCTCCTTCTGTCCTGCCGGAAATTCTACCGTGACAGGAAGGAAAATCTGAAGCTGGCTAAAGAGAATAAGTGTGTAAGAACCACCTTCAGGATAAAAATCGCCATAGGCTTTTGCCTTTCATTTTTAAGCATCAATTTCTGGACAAGGCTGGCAAACAACTGGAATGCCCTGTGTCATAATAACAGGTCAAAATATGTGACAGTGCCCTGCGGCAGAAAACATTTCTGGGGAGAAATGTACCTTAGAAACGAGCTTTGCAGAACAGTAAAAATGGATTTCGGAGATATGAAGGTTCGTGTGCCCCGGGCATATGACAAATATCTCACAAGACTTTACGGTGACTATAGGAAACTGCCTGAAGAAACTGAGCAGGAGAAACACCTGTTCTACAAACCATTTGAATTATAAAAAAGAACATCAACCCAAAGGGGTCTGACCCCAATGGGTTAGGGGAGAGATTATGAGTTTAGTTGATAATCTGGTTCAGGGAAATGCAATCAGAAAGGGATATGATTTTCTGGACAGTAAACTGAAGATTGATTCTGCGCTGGGCTGGGCCTTCAGAAAGATTTACTATAGCAGAAAGAGAAAGATCAAGAAGAATAGGATCTTCATAATGACCTATGACAGGGACTTCAGCTGTAATCCCAGATATATTATTGAGGAACTTCTGAAGCAGAAGAAGGATGTGGAGATTTACGCGGTGTATATCGGTAACCCCGCACTTGCAAGAAAGTCCTTCCCACGGGAGGTTAAACTGGTTAAGTTTAAGACAAAGGAAATGTTTGACGCCATGGCAACCTCCAAGATATGGATTGACAATGCTCTTAACTGTGTATGGTTTGGAATGAAGAAGCATAAGGGACAGTATTATCTCAATACCTGGCACGGAAGTCTTGGAATCAAGAAACTGGGTGGTGACAGGAAGTGGATGAACAGAGCTTCCAAGTGCGACAAGGTAACGGATTATTGTATAACCAATAGTACCTTTGAGGAAAATGTATTTAAAGAAACCTTCTGGCCCAATGTTCCATATCTGAAATATGGACATGCAAGAAATGATGTTTTCTTTGATAAGGAAAAGCTGCAGGAAAAAAGAAAAGCTGTTCAGGATTATTTCCATATAGAGGGAGATAAGATAATAGCTCTTTATGCACCTACCTTCAGAGAAGATGATTCTAAATACGTTCCGGTTGATTTTGAAGCACTAAAAAAATCAATCGAAAAGAAATATAATAAAGAATGTGTTATAATCGTCAGGGCTCACAACAAGGACAGAAGCAATTCAGACATAGTAGAGACAGATTGGCTGAAGCAGGGTTCCTTCTTTGGAGATATGCAGGAGCTGCTTCCGGGAATCGATATCGGAATTTCGGATTATTCCAGCTGGGTTTATGACTTTATGCTTTCCGGCAGACCGATACTGCTTTATGTTCCGGATATCGAGCTCTACGACCAGAAAAGAGGCTTCTATTATCCAATCGAAACAACTCCATTTCCTATTGCAAAGAACAATGAGGAACTTGGAAAATGTATTGAATCCTTTAATAAGGATAAATATAAGTCCGACATGGAAGCCTTTCTTGATGACAAGGGCTGCTATGAAGACGGACAGGCCTGCAAACGTATAGTAAAGGCAATTGACGATATAATTAACGACAAATTCGATAAGTTACATGACTACGAGGCGTAAACATTGAAAAAGTATTTAATGGACATTTTAAGACTGGTTATTTTTAGCTCAATTCTATTGGGTCTTTTTGCGGCGGCTAATTTCTTCTTCCGCCCGGTATGGCTGGCAACGGACAATCTGGGTGCCAGATCCGGTGCACCGGAATCTGTTGCAAATTACAGTAATCTGAATGCCTTTGAATGTGTTAATTACGATACAACAGAAGGCTTCTATGCCAATCCCAGAAATACTATTCAGACCCTTTTCATAGGAGCAAGTATGACAACTCTCGGAGTATCCTGCACGGAAATGTATGAAAACCGTGGAATCTGTGCATACTCCGTGTCAACCGAGGCACAGCCTATCCTCGCCTCTTATTACTGGCTCAAGGAAGGAAGAAGACTTCATCCGGAAACTCTGAACACAGTGGTGCTTGATGTGTCTATGCTGAGAAGAGAGATCGGCGAATCCTTCTATAAAAAATCTCTTGATGGCATGCATCTCTCAAAGAACAAATTCGATGCAGCCTGGGATGCTTCCATGAAGGTTATGCAGGAGGAAGATGAAGAAGGACTGGAGTCTGTGGAAGGCGCCGATCCTGAGGATAAAAATGTAGCAAGGAGGGCAAAGGTTCTGGAATATCTTATGCCGATCTTTGCTTATCATGATAGATGGAAAGAACTTGGCAGAAATGATTTTGTTAAGTTCAACTATGATTCAAGAGACTATCTGAGAGGCTTCAGTCTCAGAACTCTCAGTCTCTTAAAAAGAAAGGAACCGGGTGATATAGTGGTTCCTGAATTCAAGGTTGATGAAAGTGCCAAGCCGGAGAAGCTTTCCAAGAAGGAAAAGAGATATTACAAAAAGATAGTTGAGTATTGCAAAGAGAATAATCTTAAACTTATTCTTATTAAGACACCGTCTCCGGAAACCTGGAACAGTGCGGAGCATAATGCTATTCAGAAGCTGGCAGATAAAGACGGCCTTACATTTATTGATTTTAACTATGAGCCTTATCTTTCAGAAGAAGGCTACGTAGCAGCTGTAGATGGAACAGATAAAAAGCATCTTAATTATTACGGTGCACAGAAGCTCACCAGATGGCTTGGGGATTACCTTGCAGATGAGTGCGGTGTAGAGGATGTTCGTGGAAAAGCCGGATATGAATTCATGGATGAACAGCTGGCAACCTACAAAGAAAAGGTTGAAAAGGTTGTTGAACTTAAGGATATAACATATCTTGGAACCTATCTCAACATGGTTTCGAAAAATGACCGGTATGTTACATTTATCTCTACTAAGAATTACAGAGCTTCTTTAATCGATGATGCGCAGAGAGAAATGTTCCGAAAGATGGGACTTACTAAGTTAGCTGATCTTCAGGACGAGGAAAAATATATCGGATTTATTGATAAGAACGGTATAGTTGAAAACTCCACCTCCGATCCGGAGGAAGCTCTTATTATGAAGGGGGTTCTCCCCGGAAGTTTCGATTATGATCTGGAATCCATCGGAAACGGAGAAAAGGCAGATTCACAGATTAATATCGGAGAGTTTGATTTCAGCATTAACAGTCCCGGAATCAACATAGCAGTTTACGATATAGATCAGCATATTGTAGTGGATAATACTATTTTTGACACTTATCCTAAAGTACCATATAATACAGAAAAAGCTTATAACGAGGCCGTGAAGAACGGGCTTTCCTATACCGATCTTCCGGAAATTCTCAAGAATCTTTATCTATATGATGAGAGACTGGGAGAGGCCAAAGAAGCGGCCCTGGGCAAGAGTGAATAAGTGATTTATTATCAGAAAACATGGTGACAAAATGGATTTATATGTAAATGTACGTGGTTCGGGAGAAGCAGTCCTGATGGTACATGGAATAATCAGCGATGCCTCCTTCTTTGATGGGGCAGCTGATGTTCTTAAAGATAAATATAAAGTAATGGCATATGACAGGCGTGGCTACGGAAAGAATGAGGATAGTGCTGATGCAGAACTTAGGAGCGCTGCAGAAGATACTCTTCAGCAATTCACAGTAGCGGCTCAGGCTGAGGATGCTGCAAATGTAATAAAGATGTATTCAGATGGCCCTGCCTGGGTATTTGGAAACAGTGCAGGTGGACTAATATCCATCGAGCTTGCTCTAAAGTTTCCGGAGCTTGTGAAGGGACTTATCCTTTTGGAGCCTTCCCTTGTTTATGACGATGAATCTGTAAGACTTATTGAAGAGTGGAACAGGGAACTGAATGGATATGTGGAAAGCAAGAAGATAAAAAGGGCGCTGCCTGCATTCTCCAGAGTTATAGGAGGAGAAGCTTCAGCTGAAAAAATGACTTTGGAACAGATGAAGCAGACCTATAAGAATCTGACTAACTTCATGTATGGAGAATTAAACGAGGTACAGCATTACCGCCCTGATATAGAAACTGTGAGAGGTATAAAATGTCCTGTAAAAATCTTTGTTACAGCTGATGGTCAGGACAGTATATTTGCAAAAACATCAGTTGCCGGTGCAAAAACTGTGGGCTGGGACATAATAGAAGTTCCCGGAAGACACAACATGGCAAAGGAAAAGGCGACAGAGTTCGCCAAGGCACTGGATGAAACGATTGAAGAAATGAAGTCTGAAATATAGATAAAAGAGGAATCCGAAAAATGGATGAAGCTAATACTGAAAGAGTAAAAGTATCTGTGATTATGCCTGTATATAATGTAGAACCATATATCAGGCAATGTCTGGACAGTGTTATAAACCAGACACTTAAAGATATCCAGATTATCTGTGTAGATGATGGTTCTGATGATGGAAGTCTGGAAATACTTAAAGAATATGAAAGCAAGGATTCCAGAGTTAAAGTACTTGAGCAGGAACATAGATTTGCAGGCACTGCAAGAAACTATGGAATGAGTGTTGCAGAAGGAAAATATCTGGTTTTTTGGGATTCAGATGATTATTTTTATGAAACTGCTTTGGAGGATATGTATAATCAGTGTGAAGAAGATAATGCTGATGTATGCATATGTGGTGGTAGAAGATATTTTGAAGAATTGGAGCAAGAGTCTCCTAATCCAAGATATCTGAGACCGAAGGATGTACCGGAAGAGGTTCCTTTTAATAGAAAAACAGCACCTGACAGTGTTCTTCCCATTACAGTAGAAGCGCCCTGGAACAAAATGTTCAAAAAGGAATTTGTTGAAGGCACAGGTGTTAAATTCAAAGAGATAAGAAATGCAAATGACGTTTATTTTGTAGTAATGAATTTATGTCTTGCAGAAACTATCACTTTAGTTAGAAAACCATTGGTATGTTATAGAAGGAAAGATTCCGGTCTTGTATCAACTGTTTCAAAGGGCCTTCTGAATGCATTGAAAACATGGGTTGATGCAGCTGAAGATTTAAAGGCAAGAGACGCCTTTCCAGAAAGAAGTTTCGCAAACAGAGCTTTGGAAAGTGTCATATATCTTCTTGGAAATACCGGAGATTGGGAAACATTTAAAGAAGGCCTTCTATATCTTCAAGATGGTAATCTTGATAAAATGTGTATCACTCATAGAGAAGATGAAGATTTTTATCTGATCAACTTCCATAATGAGGCAGCCAGGAGACTTCACGAAGATAGTCCTGAGGTTTTCAGTAGATGGCTTGGTAATCTATATCTTCAACGTGAAGCAGTAACCGTTGCAAGACTCAGACATGAGAGTGAAGAACATAGATTTACAACAAAAGATTTAAATAGAACAATAAAGGAAAAAGAAAGAGCGGAAAGAAAGATAGGATATCTTGAAAATGATATAAAGAATATTAAGAATTCGGTTTCTTTCAAATTTGGTCGAATAGTAACTTGGGTTCCTAGACACTTGAAGGCATTATTAAAAGGTGAGAAAGCTAAATAATTAGGTGAATTAATATGAGTGATAAGATTTATAACGTAGCTCTAGCGTCAGATGAAAATTATAAAATTCCATTAATGGTCACAATATTTTCTGCACTTGAGAATAAGAATGAGGGCACTAATTACAATTTTGTAGTCATGACTCCCGGGGATTTTTCCGAAAAATCAATTGATGATGTTAAGACATTAGTAGATAGGTATCCCGGAAACAAGATCAGTTTTATAAATATGATTGATGATTACAAGGATGCTAATTTGAGAATTGAACATATTACGACACCGGCATATTATAGACTGAGTCTTCCTGAACTTATAAAAGATGATATATGCCTTTATCTTGATGTAGATATAATAGTTCAAAAAGATCTAAGTGAGATGTTTTCAATTGATATGGATGCCTTTTATATAGCGGGAGTTAAAGCCCCCGGATATTATTCCTCTGAAGAAAAAATGGCTTACAGGGCAGAATATCTGGAGATACCTGAGTTTAATCAATATGTAAACACCGGGGTTTTGGTAATGAACCTTGGGAAAATGAGAACTGATAATCTTAAAGAGGAGTTTGATCAGTGTGTAAGAAAAGGCTACGATGATCAGGATCAGGATATAATAAATAAGGTTTGTTATGGTAAGATAAGAATTCTTCCACCTAAGTATAATTCAATGACGAAGTATAATAATTCTAATGTTGATTCGTATGACAGTGAGGAATATGATTATCTGAAAAAATGCTTTACTAAGGATGAATGGATTGATTCATCAAAGAATCCGGTTATTATTCATTACGCAGACAGGATAAAACCATGGGAGAATTTTGGGACGGATTATTCAAATCTGTGGTGGAAATATTTGTATGAAATGAATAGTTTTTATCCTTGTTTAGATAGGGTTCTTCAAAATGCCACGATGGCAGGACTCAGACAAAAAGAAATAGATAAAGAACTAAATGAAAAGCTTCAGATAACATATAAAGAGAAATCAGAATTAAATGAAAAATTACAGATAACATATAAAGAAAAATCAGAAATAAATGCCAAACTTCAGGTTACATATGATGAAAAAGCCGAAAGAGGAATAATAATTAAAGAACAAAAAGAAGAAATAAAAAAACTAAAGGAAAAGCTAAAAGAAAAAGAACAAAAGATATCTAAACTTAAAGATGAAAAGGACAATATTAAAAATTCAAAAGACTATAAAATAGGGAATAGTATTCTTAAAGTGCCAAGGAAATGCAAAAAAATAGTAAAAGGTAAGTGATGAAGGTTATGGTATTTGATATATGAGTGAAAAGTTATATTATATAGCTCTTGCTTCTGATGAAAATAATAAGATTCCATTAATGGTTACAATTTTCTCGGCTCTTGAGAATAAAAATAAGGACACTAATTATAGATTTGTTATTATGACACCGGGGGAGTTTACAGAGGATTCTATTAATGATGTTAAGATTTTAGTGGACAGATATCCGGGAAGTGATGTTGTTTTTGTAAATATGGCAGATGAATATAAAAATGCCGATTTAAGAATTGAACATATTACAACACCAACATATTATAGACTTAGCTTACCTGATATTGTTAAGAACAGCAAGTGCTTGTATATAGATACCGATGTAATTGTATGCAAGGATTTGAGAGAATTATTTGATATTGATTTAGAAGGCTATTACATAGCAGGTGTCAAGGCTGCAGGATTCTATTCTTCTGAAAAAATAATGAGTGAAAGAGCAGATTATCTCAAAATACCTAAATTTGACCAATATGTTAATGTGGGTATTCTGATGATGAATCTCGAAGAAATAAGAAAAGACAACCTGATACCTGAATTTAAAGAAAGTATAAAACTAAAGCTTCGTTATCAAGATCAGGATGTAATAAATAAAGTATGTTATGGAAAAATAAAAATAATTCCACCTAAGTATAATTCCCTTACTATGTATAATAAGTCTAATTCAAATACTTATGAAAGTGACGAATATGCATTTTTACGAAAGTGTTATACAAAGGATGAGTGGATAACAGCCATTACAGATCCCACAATTATACATTATGCCAATAATATTAAGCCATGGGAGAGTTTTGCTGTTTATTTTTCAAATGTATGGTGGAAATACCTTTATAAAATGAATTCATTTTATGATTGTCTGGATGAAGTTCTGGATAATGCTACTGTAAAGGAACTCTCAAGAACAGAAAGAATTGAAAAGAAAAACAGAGGGAGAATAGAGGAATTAACAAATCAAAGAAATGAATTAAAAGAAAAATTACAGATGACTTATCAGGAGAAATCAGAAATAAATTCCAAACTTCAAATCACATATAAAGAAAAATCAGAAATAAATGCTAAGCTTCAGGTTACATATGGTGAAAAAGCTGAAAGAGGAGTAAAGCTTAAAGAACAAAAAAAGGAAATAAAAGAATTAGGAAAAAAAGTAACAGAATTACAAAATGAAAACAAGAGGATTAAAAATTCAAAAGACTATAGAATAGGAAATAGTATTCTTAAAGTGCCAAGAAAATGTAAAAAAGCCATTACAGGAAAGAAGGGAGATTAGATATACATGAAAATAGCAGTTGCAGGAACGGGATATGTAGGACTTTCACTGGCTGTCCTTTTATCTCAGAAAAACGAAGTGGTAGCTGTTGATATAGTATCTGAAAAGGTTGAAATGATCAATAATAAAAAATCACCTATTCAGGATAAAGAGATTGAAGAATATCTTAGTTCAAAAGAACTAAATCTTAGGGCTACAGTCGATGGAAGGGATGCATATAAGGATGCGGAATTCATTATAGTTGCGGCGCCTACAAATTATGATAGTGAAAAGAATTATTTTGATACAAGTGCGGTAGAGGCAGTAATAGAACTTGCAAGAGAAGTAAATAAAGAAGCTGTCATTATAATCAAGTCTACTATTCCGGTAGGATATACTGAATCATTAAGGAAAAAATATAATGATGATAAAATACTTTTCAGCCCGGAATTCCTAAGAGAATCAAAGGCACTTTATGATAATCTTTATCCATCCAGAATTATTGTAGGATGTCCTGAAAAAGAAGGAAATCTATATGATAGGGCAGAGGTATTTGCCAATCTTTTAAAAGAAGGTGCAATAAAGAGTCCGGTAGATACTTTGATAATTGGACTTACTGAAGCAGAGGCAGTAAAGCTTTTTGCCAATACCTATCTTGCACTTAGAGTTAGCTATTTCAATGAATTAGATACCTACGCAGAGCTTAAGGGACTTGATACTCAACAGATAATAGATGGTGTATGTCTTGATCCGAGAATAGGAAGTCACTATAATAACCCATCCTTCGGATATGGCGGGTATTGTCTTCCTAAGGATACAAAACAGCTTCTTGCAAATTATAATGATGTTCCGGAAAATCTTATTGAAGCAATTGTTGAAAGCAACAGAACCAGAAAAGATTTTATTGCAGACAGAGTTCTAAAAAAAGCAGGTTATTATTCATATAGTGATACAAACAAGTATGGCTCTGTAGAGGAACATCCTGTTACTATAGGTGTTTTCAGACTTACTATGAAAACTAATAGTGATAACTTCCGTCAGAGTTCAATTCAGGGAGTAATGAAGCGAATCAAAGCAAAAGGTGCCAGTGTGATAGTATATGAGCCAACTCTTGAAGATGGTACTACATTTTTTGGTTCAAAGATTGTTAATAGCCTGGATGAGTTTAAAAAACAGAGTGATGCAATTATCGCAAATAGGTTTGATGACTGTTTAGATGATGTTATAGATAAAGTCTACACAAGGGATATATTTAAAAGAGATTAAACTATTAAAAAATATATATATTAAAAAAGAAAGGTTGAAATTATGCCAAAAGTATCAATTGTAATACCAACTTATAATGTAGAACCATATCTGGTTGAATGTATGGAAAGTATAACAAATCAGACACTGGAAGATATTGAAATAATATGTATTAATGATGGTTCAACAGATGGTTCGCTTGCAATCCTTAAAAAATATGCTGATAAAGATAAAAGAATAATTCTTGTTGATAAAAAAAATGAGGGTTACGGAATAGGAATGAATATCGGAATGGAAAAGGCAACAGGGGAATACGTAGGTATTCTTGAACCTGATGATTACGTTCCGGTAAATATGTTTGGTGATCTTTATAAAATTGCAAAAGAAAATGATCTGGATTTTGTGAAAGCAGATTTCTATAGATTCACAAGAGAAGAAAATGGTGATATGAATCTTGTATACAATCATCTTTCAAAGGATGAAAATGATTATAATAAGGTGTTCAATCCCAGTGAAAATGTAGATGCTATCAGATGGATCATGAATACATGGAGTGGAATTTATAAGCGTGAGTTCCTTAATAAGTATAACATAAAGCATAACACTACTCCGGGAGCTTCATTCCAGGATAATGGTTTCTGGTTCCAGACTTTTGTTTTTGCACAAAGAGCAATGATAATCGATAAGCCATACTACAGAAACAGAAGAGATAATCCTAATTCTTCAGTAAAGGATCCTCAAAAGGTTTATTGCGTTAATGTTGAATATGACTATATAAGAGATATACTTATGGAACACCCTGATATTTGGGAAAAGTATAAGTATATTTATACGATGAAGCGATTCTATAATTCATTAACCACACTACGACGCATTAGTGAAGAGGTAAAGATGGAATATATAGAACGTATGAGTGAAGAAATGAAGCGCGCCAAGGTAAAAGGTGAATATGACGAAAGGGTTTTTACTCCTAAAGATCTTGAAATGCTGAATGTTCTTATGGCTTCTCCACAGGCGTTTTATTACACCTATGCAATGAGTGGGGCAGATGTGAAAAAGCTTAAAGCAGAATTAAAGGAAGCTAAGAACTTAAGGAATTCCGTTACATTCAAAACTGGAAGCATGATAATGTTTATTCCTCATAAGTTGAAAAAGGCATTAAAGAAAGGTAAGAAATCAAAATAAATGGAAAAGCCAGTAGTATCAGTAATAATTCCATATTATAAAATCGGAAGGACATTGCTAATAATTCCAAGAAAAATTAAAGGAGTGGGTATATAATGGTAAAAGTGTCAGCTATTCTCCCTATATATAATGCTGAAGGTTTTCTGAGGCAGACTTTAGACTGTCTGATAAACCAAACACTCAAAGAGATAGAAATAATTTGTGTTGATGATGGATCAAAAGACAATTCTTATGAGATCATCAAGGAGTATTCTGAAAAATATGATAACGTAATTGGAATTACTCAAGAAAATGCCGGTGCCGGAGCAGCAAGAAATAAAGGACTAAGTGTAGCAAAGGGAGAGTATCTGTCATTTCTTGATGCTGATGATTTCTTCGAAACCAATATGCTAGAACTTGCTTACAATCATGCCAAGAAGTATGACTCAGATATTACAGTATTTAATTCAAATCAGTATTTTGAAGAAACCGGTGAATATAAAGATATTAACTGGGTTGTAAGATATAATAAAATCCCGCCATATAACCCATTTAAGCATAGACAGA
>JAILMQ010000242.1 GCA_024692605.1 Eubacterium sp. | reverse complement strand
CACAGTCAGCCTTGAAAGTGTAATCAATCCGGATATTTCTGATAGTTGCACCATAAAGGTTTATGGAAAATATACGACACCGGATGCTCCTCAGCTTATATACAAAACTGCAAATGAAGTGATGCTTCAGCAGAATTCACGCAATGAGTTTTCTCTTGATGGTGTGAATTGGCAGGATTCAAATGTATTTACGAATCTTGATCCTGAAACTGAGTATAATTTCTACCAGAGAGTTAAAGCATACGATTTATATCATGAAAGTGATACCAGTGAACCTTTGAAGGTGACTACTGAGGTTGCCATAGAGCAGCTGAAGTTTATGAAGAATCTTTACAAGGTTGATGTTGGTGAAACTATTAATCTGGATTATATGGTTTCTCCTGCTAAAGCAGCTGATTCAACAATGGTATGGAATTCCTCCGGTTATGGTCTATATGTTTATAATGGTGAGATAACCGGAAATTACCCGGGCAAATATACCGTAACCGTTACCAGCAGATCAGATGAAAATGTAAGTGCCAGCTGTGAAGTATGGGTGATGGGTTCTTATGCTAAACCGTCGGATCCGGAAGTATATGAAGTGACTTCACGTTCCGTTACACTTTACTGGGATTATTATGATAATTGCGAGTATAGTCTGGACGGCGAGAACTGGCAGAGCAGTAATACATTTGACGGACTTACTCCGGATACTGAATATACTGTATATAAGAGAGTTATTGCTGATGATACGCATTATGCCAGTGAGATGAGTGGTCCTGTGACCTTTAGGACACTTAAGGCGGCCCAAAGTATAAGTTTTGAAAAATCGGTATATAAAGTAGATGCCGGGAAGGTGCTTAAACTTTCTCCTATAGTGGTGCCTGCGGATGTTCCTGAATCTCAGCTGATTTCTAACAATTATTCTTGGTATTATACCTATGAGAATGGCGAATTCATTTCGGATTATCCGGGCAGATATACTATTGAGATTGCTTCCAGGGATGATGAATCCGTTGTAGGTACCTGTGATGTCCTGGTGTATGGGAAGTATTCAACACCTTCTGCACCATATTATTACAAACTTTCGTGTTATTCGATATCGGTTTATAATTATGCATCAGGTGAGTGTGAGTATTCTCTTGATGGAATAAACTGGCAGGATTCAGATACATTTAACGGACTTACTCCGGAAACTGAATATAAAATTTATGCAAGGGTTAAAGAGTCGGATTATTATTATGCCAGTGATGTGAGTGAACCACTGGTTGTGAAAACCCTGGCTGCAGATGATGATCCATATGACCATTATCCTTATTATCCTGATAATCCATATCCTGATTATCCGGATGGTGACGAAGATATTGATGGTCAGAATGGAGTAAAGAGACAGCGTCTTGATTTTGAAGACGGTGCCAGCTTTTATAACGATCAGGAAATCTATGATTACCGGACAAATGGTGTTTATAAGGTTATAAGCTTCAAGAAAAATAATATGGGTTATGTTGCAAGTGGTGAGCTTTCATATATAAGGCCTATTAATAATACAGTTAAGTCAATTGTAATCAAAGACACATTATCTTTACATGGTGTTCGATTTAAGATTACACAGATTGCGACCTCAGCCTGCAAGGGCTGCAAGATCAAATCCCTGATCATCGGAAAGAATGTTAATAAGATAGGCGGCAAGGCATTCTACAATTGTAAAAAGCTGAAGAAGATCCGTATAAAGACAACAAAACTCAAGAAAAAGAGTATAGGCAAGAATGCCTTCAAAGGATTAAGTTCCAAGGCGACGATTAAAGTTCCTGCCAAAAAACTGAAGACTTACAAGTCGATACTCAAAAAAGCCGGCTTCAAAGGCGGCAAACGCAAAATCAAAAAATAATCAACCCATTGGGGTCAGACCCCTTTGGGTTAATGAATAAGTAAAAGGAGTAGATATGAAAAGGAAGGTAAGTTTAATCAGGTTTATTGTGGCAGCTATTGTTCTGATTATGATGGTGAGTGTTCCGGCGTTCACGGTTTTTGCTGAGGATGCTGAGGAGACGGTTGAGGTGACGTCCAGGTTCTATATGACCTTCTGGTCACTTCTTCCGCCTATTGTGGCCATAGCTTTGGCACTCATTACAAAAGAGGTATATAGTTCGCTGTTTTTTGGTATTGTAATCGGAGGACTGCTATATTCTGAATTCAGTTTTGAAGGAACCCTGACGCATGTTTTTAATGATGGAATAGTTGCATCTGTTTCCGACCCTTATAATGTCGGAATTCTGGTTTTCCTGGTTATTCTTGGAATTCTGGTTAATATGATGAATCTTTCCGGCGGCTCGGCTGCATTTGGAAGATGGGCGTCAGAACATATTAAGAGCAGAACCGGAGCCCAGCTTGCTACCTTCATACTGGGTGTTCTGATTTTTATAGATGATTATTTTAATTGCCTTACTGTAGGCAGTGTTATGAGACCGGTCTGCGATAAAAGCAGGATTTCACGGGCAAAGCTTGCATATCTGATTGATGCTACGGCGGCTCCGGTATGTATTATTGCACCTATTTCATCCTGGGCAGCGGCTGTTTCTTCCTATGTGGAAGAGGGAAATGGTCTATATCTTTTTATACGTGCTATTCCTTTCAATTTCTATGCACTGCTTACTATTGTTATGGTAATATTTATATCAATAACTAATCTTGATTTTGGTCCCATGGCAGTATATGAAAAAAATGCAAAGGAAAAGGGTGATATTTTTTCTGGTATGAAGCATCTTGCTGAATTAAAGGAGGAAAATGAAAATCCTAAGGGCAAGGTTATTGATCTTGTATTCCCTATTCTGGTTCTTATAGCAAGCTGTGTTATCGGAATGATTTACTCAGGCGGCTTCTTCGATGGTGAAACCTTTATAAATGCATTTTCCAATTCAGATGCTTCTGTCGGACTTATGCTGGGTTCTGCCGTAACAATTGTAATTACCATGTTATACTATCTCCTAAGAAGGGTGCTTTCCTTTAAAGAGATTACTGAATGTATACCTGAGGGCTTTAAGGCAATGGTTCCTGCTATTTTAATTCTTACATTTGCATGGAGTCTTAAGGGTATGACTGACAGTCTCGGCGCTAAGGAATATGTTGAGTGTCTTGTGCTAAAATCTGCAGGCGGATTTGAGTATTTTCTGCCGGGAATCATTTTCCTTATTGCGTGCTTCCTTTCATTTTCAACAGGAACAAGCTGGGGAACCTTCGGTATTCTGATTCCCATAACTCTTGGAGTTTTTCCGCTGACCAATCCCCTTGGTATTGTTTCCATGTCAGCATGTATGGCGGGTGCTGTTTGCGGTGATCATTGTTCACCTATTTCCGACACAACTATTATGGCAAGTGCGGGTGCCCAGTGTAATCACGTTGTCCATGTTTCAACCCAGCTTCCATACGCCCTGACTGTAGCAGCTGTCAGCTTTATTGCTTATATTTTTGCGGGATTTGTTCCAAATGCATTCATAGTTCTTCCTGTTTCTATTGTATTTATGATTATTGTGCTGATATTCATGCGGAAGATCATGCTGAAGCTCAGACTTAATCAGGTGACAGAGAAAACTATGGAAAAGGCTGCGGAGAGGGCATCTGAAGTTTCGGGGGAAGAGTAGAAAAAGATGGTAATAGATGATAAATCTATGTTGGATATTATTAAAAAATCAAAAATCGTCCTTGTTATTCTGGCTGCTTTGATGTGTCTTACGGTGGCGAATACATTTGACCTGATTAATGGGTCTGTTTCTTATGCCGCTGAGGGCTATACCGATGAACAGGTGGCGGCGGCAAAGGCATGGCTTTCGGCACATGGCTATCCCCCTACCAGAGCAGGGGCGGCCCAGGCTTATCAGGACTATCTTGATGGCAAGTTCGATGATGACCCGGAGGTGAGACGTCTCATGGGGGACGACTCCGATGATGATGAAATCGTAGATGAAGATAGTGGAGATTCCGGTAAAGGTAAGTCTGATGATGAATCGGAAGATGATTCAGGTAGTGGTTTTGGTTCCGGGAATAACGGTAATTCCGGAGATAAGAATGGTTCAGGCGTGAATTCAAAAGCAGATGAAGAAGTTACAGTCCTCAATGTAGCCGACATCATGAATTCCGGTTCAGCCCAGGTGGCAGAAACTAACAAAGAAGAATTTGAAACCACACTGCATGAGAGCGCATCAAAGCTTATCATAATACCCGATGCTGAATTAACCCTATCTTATAAGGCACCTGAATCAGAACGTAACAAAAACGGTGTCCCGATAGTTCTTATCATCATTGCCGCTGTGGCAGTACTTGCTATATTAATTTACATTATAAAGTAACCCATTGGGGTCAGACCCCTTTGGGTTACTTCTGACAAAAAACAACCCAAAGGGGTCTGACCCCAATGGGTTGATATTGGCAAATATTAGAGAGGTAGAAGAAAATGAAAAAACTAGTTTTGTTATTTGTATTATCTGTTTTCTTTGTTTTTAATCTTAATGTGTACGCTGAGGGAGAAACTCAGCCTGATACAACGCAACCAACCTCAGGAGATACTTCTGAAACATCCACAGAATCAACAACTGAGCAAATTCTTCCGGTAACTACGGAGACTTCGACTGAGGTTACGACTGAAAAACCTAAGCCGAAGAAAAAGAAGCCCAAGAAGATTAAGGGCAAGAAAATCAAGATTGGAAAGAAGAAGGTCTATACTTATCAGCTCAAGGGTAAGTTCAAGAAGGACAAAAAGGGCTATAAGTACTTCAAGGCTAAGGACAAGAAGGAAAGAAAGAAGAAGGGTTTCTTCACTTATAAGGGAAATGTATACTACAAGGATAAAACCGGAAAAATTAAGACCGGCTGGTTCAAGTATAAGAAGAATTATTACTATCTGGATAGAACAACCGGAAAGATGACATTTTCCGACGAAGTTAATGATGTTTGGGTCAATAAATACGGTGTAGCTAAACCCCTGGGCTATAAAGCGGAACGAATTGATGTATTTATTCAGGCTCGTAAGGTGATTGAGGAAACATCTGATCCGAAGGACAGCAAGAGCGAAAAGCTTTATAAAGCTTACGATTATCTTGGAAATTTTATCTATGTACGTCACAGGACATATAGAGAGGCTGCTGCTTCCAACCCCATCGACTGGGATATTGTTTTTGCTAACGACATGTTTCTGGACGACAAGCACGGATGCTGTGTATCGTCCTCAGCTGCATTTGCCTATACCGCTGTTGAGCTGGGATATACAAATGTAAGTCTGTGCTGCGATGGTGAACATTCCTGGGTGGATATTGACGGAAGACTGTACGATCTGATATTTGCCAAGAATAAAAGCTTTGAGCTGAACTACGATGCTGAGTACACAGACTACAGAGCACATCCCGTCATCAGCAAACGAATCGACTAAATCAACCCAAAGGGGTCTGACCCCAATGGGTAACTATTGACAACAGACCAATATGTGTTACAATTTATAAAAAACAATCTTATAATTTGAACATAAGATTGTTTTTTGTTTTGAGAAATGTATTAGAATATGTTCATTATTAAGGAGATGCTCTGATGAATTTAAACAAAAATCAGTTTTTGGTTTTGGAATCTATTGCTTATTCTGAAACTGCAATGACACAAAGGGATATTGAGAAGAATGTGAAGCTTTCTCTTGGTACTATCAATAAGATAGTTAAAGAGTTTGTTGAGCAGGGACTTGTTGAGGATGGAATGATCACTGAGGCAGGGCTTGAAACGCTGGAACCTTACCGTGTTAAAAGAGCTATATTTATAGCCGCGGGATTTGGATCACGTCTCGCGCCGATTACATTTAACACTCCTAAGCCTTTGGTAAGGGTGCATGGTGAGCGAATAATTGATCATCTGATTGATGCGTGTTATGGAGCAGGGATTGATGAAATCTATATCGTAAGAGGTTATCTTGCTGAGCAGTTCGACCAGCTGCTTTATAAGTATCCGAACCTTAAGTTCCTGGAGAATCCGGTTTATAACGAGGCAAATAATATTTCCAGTGCGCTGATCGCTCGTGATCTTTTGTCAAATGCTTATGTGCTGGAGGCGGATCTTCTTATCAGCAATCCTAAGATAATTAAAAAATATCATTATAATTCGAATTTCCTGGCTATTAAAAAGGACCGTACTGATGACTGGTGCTTCAAGGTGAAGAGTGGTGTCATTAAGGAGGAACTTGTTGGTGGCGAAGGCGACGACATCTGGCAGATGGTAGGTATTTCCTATTGGGATGAGGATGCTGGAAAGAAACTTTCTGATGATATCCAGGCGGTTTACAGCTCGCCGGGTGGCAAGGAACGTTATTGGGAACAGGTTCCGCTGGTTTATAAGAAAAGCCATTATTCCGTCGGCATCACCGAGTGCTTTGATGAAGACATAGTGGAAATAGATACATTTAACGAACTTAAGGCTATTGATAAAACTTACGACGTATAAGGAGAATGAAAAATGGAGCAAATCAAGAGAAATATTTTGTTAAATCCGGGTCCATCAACCACAACTGACACGGTTAAGTATGCACAGGTTGTGCCTGATATCTGTCCTCGTGAGAAGGAGTTCGGTGGACTGATGAAGGGCCTTCGTGAGGATCTGGTTAAGATTGTTCACGGTGATCTCGATAAGTATACAAGCGTTCTTTTCTGCGGATCAGGAACCATCAATATTGATGTATGTATCAACTCACTTCTTCCTGAGGGTAAGAAAATTCTTGTGGTTGATAATGGAGCTTACAGCACCAGAGCAGTTGAAGTTTGTCAATATTACGGACTTCCTCATATCGACCTTAAGTTCCCGGTGGATGAACAGCCCGACCTTGCAGTTGTTGAGCAGACTTTGAAAGATAATCCGGATATCGGTCTGGTTCATACGACACATAATGAGACAGGAACCGGAATCCTGAATCCAATCCGTGAGATTGGTGCTCTTGCTCATAAATACAACGCAATCTTTACAGTTGATACCACAAGTACATATGCTATGCGTCCGATAAATATCGAAGAGGACAATATCGATTTTTGTATGGCGTCCGCTCAGAAGGGACTCATGTCATTTACCGGACTTTCCTTTGTGGTTGGTAACAAGGCCATCATCGAAGAGTCCAAGAACTTCCCAAGACGTTCATATTATTGCAACCTTTATCTGCAGTATGAATTCTTTGAGAAGACAGGAGAGATGCATTTTACACCTCCGGTACAGACTATTTATGCAACTATCCAGGCTCTTAAAGAGTATTGGAAAGAAGGCGAAGTGGCAAAATGGGCTCGCCACACAAGAGTATTCAATGCTATAAATGCAGGGCTTGACGAACTTGGTTTCAAGCAGGTTATAAAACCTGAGCTTCGTGCCGGACTTGTTTCCTCGGCAATCTATCCGGATGATCCTAATTGGGATTTCGAAAAAGTACACGATTATTGCTTCGAGAGAGGATTCACCATCTATCCAGGAAAGATTAGCACAACAAATACATTTAGACTTTGTGCACTTGGTGCCATCGATGAAGACGACATCAATGACTTCTTCGTGGTATTCAAGGCTGCCCTTGATGAATTCGGTGTAACCACACCTGTAACTTACAAATAATTTGTCGAAAATAACCCATTGGGGTCAGACCCCTTTGGGTTGCTACAGATGGAGGTTTAGATGAAAAAGGTATATACATGTTTTAGTACGGATGTAATCCACGATGGACATCTTAATATTATCAATGAAGCAAAGAAGTATGGAAATGTAATCATAGGCGCACTTTCTGACAAGGCTTCTATAAGATACAATAAATTTCCGACTATTCCACAGGAAGAGCGAGTTAAGCTTTATCGTTCCATCGAGGGGGTGGATCAGGTGGTTATTCAAAATGACATGATGTATGATGATGTTATTACTCTTGTTCAGCCTGATTATATCGTGCATGGCGACAACTGGCAGGAGGGTCCGGAAAAGGCAATCCGCGATCATGTTGAGGAACTTCTGAAACAGTACGGCGGTGAGCTTATCGATGTGCCTTATACATATAATGATAAGGTTAAGAAGATTGATCTTCAGCTGAGAGAGAAACTTGCTATGCCTGAGTATAGAAGAAAGAGACTTCGCCAGCTTATTGAGATGACTCCAATCGTAAAGACTATGGAGGCTCATTCCGGTCTTACAGGTCTTATTGTTGAGAAGACTGTAGTTGATCATGAGGGTAAGCTGGATCAGTTTGATGCTATGTGGGTTTCATCACTTTGCGACAGTACTGCAAAGGGTAAGCCGGACATCGAGCTGGTTGATATGACAAGCCGTTTCAGAACAATTGATGATATAATGGAGGTTACCACCAAGCCTATCATCTTTGATGGAGATACAGGCGGACTTACAGAGCATTTTGTTTATACAGTTCGAAGCCTTGAGAGAATGGGCGTCAGTGCAATTATCATTGAAGATAAAAAGGGCCTGAAAAAGAATTCCCTCTTCGGTACAGAGGTTGAGCAGACCCAGGCAACTATTGAGGAAATGTCAGCGAAAATCGCAGCTGGTAAAGCAGCCCAGCTTACTGATGACTTCATGATCATTGCCCGTATAGAAAGTCTTATCCTTGAAAGAGGTATGGAAGACGCATTAGAGCGAGCTTTCGCATTTGTCAAAGCAGGAGCTGACGGTATAATGATTCACAGCCGTAAGAAGGATCCTGCTGAGATTGTTGAATTCTGCGATAAGTTCCGTGAGGAAGACAAGACTACTCCAATCGTTGTTGTTCCTTCATCCTTCAATACCATCACAGAAGATGAGCTTGCATCACACGGCGTGAACATCGTAATATATGCAAATCAGCTGACTCGTAGTGCATTTCCTGCTATGCAGAAGACTGCGGAGGATATCCTCAGGTACCACCGTGCAAAGGAAGTGGACGACAGGCTGATGTCAATCAAGGACATCATCACCCTCATTCACGTGATTTAGTCTTTGAAAAAATAACCCATGGGGGTCAGACCCCTTTGGGTTGATTCTGGCAAAAAATAACCCAAAGGGGTCTGACCCCAATGGGTTACAAAAGGAGAATACAATGAAAGTCAAAAATTTTGTAGATATAATCGGAGCTGAGTTTTACACCGGTGTGCCGGACAGCCAGCTCAAGGCTCTTTGCAATTATCTGATGGATACTTACGGGATTGATCCGAAGCACCACATCATCGCAGCCAACGAAGGTAACTGTACAGCCCTTGCTGCAGGTTATCATCTTGCTACGGGCAAGGTCCCTGTTGTATATATGCAGAACAGTGGTGAGGGAAATGTAATCAATCCTGTCGCTTCGCTCTTAAATGATAAGGTCTATGCCATTCCGGTAATCTTTGTAGTGGGATGGAGAGGTGAGCCCGGAATTCACGACGAACCTCAGCACATTTACCAGGGTGAAGTAACTGTTAAGCTTCTTGAGGACATGGATATCAAAACCTTTGTAATTGGCAAGGATACTACTGAAGAAGAACTTACTTCAGTTATGAATGATTTTAATAAGGTACTTGCTCAGGGAAAGGATGTGGCTTTTGTTATCCGCAAGGGTGCTCTGTCAGATGCCCCTGATGTTGAATATAAGAATGATAACCAGATGGTCCGTGAGGAGATAATCCAGCATATTGTCAAGGCCAGCGGTGAAGACCCAATCGTAAGTACAACCGGTAAGGCTTCCCGTGAGCTCTTTGAAACAAGAGTTGCAAATGGTCAGAGCCATAAGTACGATTTTCTGACTGTTGGTTCCATGGGCCACAGTTCATCCATTGCACTTGGTGTCGCCCTTAATAAGCCTCAGCAGAGAATCTGGTGTGTTGACGGCGACGGAGCAGTGCTGATGCACATGGGTTCCATGGCAGTTCTGGGTGCAAATAAGCCTGAAAATATGGTTCATGTTGTGATAAATAACGGCGCTCACGAGACTGTAGGTGGAATGCCAACAGTTGCCGCATCCATAGATGTTGTTGCAATCGCAAAGGCATGTGGTTATCCAAATGCTGTTTCCGTGGATACTTTCGAAGCTCTTGACCGTGAACTGGAAGCTGCAAAGACTCGCCACGAACTGAGTCTTATTGAAGTAAAATGTTCCATCGGCGCAAGAGATGATCTTGGAAGACCTACCACAACAGCACTTGAAAATAAAGAAAACTTTATGGAATACCTTAAAGAGCTTTAAAGATAAGGTAATGGTATATTAATTGTCTCATTTAAGAGGAAATACATTATGAAAAAAATATTTAGTTCCATGCTGATCTTTCTTTTGATGATTGGCATGTTATTTGAAAATGTATCACAGGTTCAGGCGGCTGAAATAACTGATAACGACAATCATATAGTTGCAGCAGCAACCAAGACCACCACCCAGAAGGATAGTCCCGAAACCGGTGTTGTTGGCCTTAAGGCGCTGAAGAAACAGCTGAAAAAAGAGCTTTCATCTCAGCCCGGAACCTACCAGATATATGTTAAGAATCTTGATACTAACTATTATCTTACAATCAATGATTCGCAGATGACCTCCGGCAGTCTTATGAAAATTTTTGTAATGCTTGACTGTTATAACGAGGTGAAGAAGGGAACACTTTCCGAAGACAGCACATTTAACAAATATATGTGGGATATGATTACTGTAAGTGATAATCCGTCTACCAATGAACTTACAAAGCTTCTTGGTGATGGCAGTTTCGGTACAGGTGCAGCTCATGTCAACAAGTACTGCAAGAAGAACAAATATTCCGGTACCAAATTCGTAGCTGAGATGGGCAAATGTGATCCAAGGAATGTAACCACTGCAAAGGACTGCGGCTGGGCCCTGGAGAGAATGTACAGAAATACAGCTGTTGATGCAGCGTATTCAAAGAAGATGATCACAACTCTGAAGGCTCAGACACGAAGAAATAAGATTCCGGCCGGAGTCCCCGCCGGCACAGTTGTTGCCAATAAGACCGGCGAGCTTCCTTCCGTTGAGAATGATGCAGCTATTGTATATTCTCCCGGTGCTAATTACATTTTAGTAGTAATGAGCAAAAACGGAGTGAATGCCATAAGTGAGATAGGCAATATCTCCAAGATTGTTTACGATTATTTTAATGACAAGGTTAACTGGAGTACATATAAACCGGTAGTTAAGAACAAAGTAAGTGAACTCAAGGTCGGGAAGCGTAAGAAGTTTAAGACAAATGCACCTGCCGGCGTCAGGGTTAAATGGAGTGTTTCCAACAAGAAACTTGCCACCATTACCGATAAGGGAGTGTTTACTGCCAAGAAGATTGGTAAGGTTAAAGTTACTGCGAAGTTTATTACAAGAGTAAGTGGTAAGCTTAAGACCAAGAAGAGAACCTTTAAGGTTAGAATCCGAGGCAAGAAGGTAATCTTTATTGATCCCGGACATCAGGCAAAGGCAAATGTTTCACAAGAACCTGTGGGACCCGGAAGTTCCACAACAAAGATGAAGGTTACCGGTGGATGTGTAGGTGTTTCAACAGGAATTACAGAAGGCCAGTTCAATCTTACGGTTGGACTTAAGCTGAGAGATGCCCTTGAGAAAGAAGGCTATGAGGTAGTAATGAGCCGAACCACCATGGATGTAGATATAAGCAATGTAGAACGTGCCAAGATGGCAAATGAATGCGGTGCCGATATTAATTTCAGAATTCATGCAGACAGCTTTTCGAATTCATCCCTAAGAGGAGTATCCATTCTATATCCATCAACCTCCAATCCTTATCCAATCAGAAACTACGCTTCAGACAGCAAAAAACTCGCCCAATATGTTCTGGACGAGTATGTTGATGCAACAGGCCTTCCAAACCGTGGCCTTTACGTAAGAGACGACCTGAGCGGAACAAACTGGAGTAAGATGCCAACAGTACTTATCGAATGCGGATTCTTCAGTAATCCAACCGAAGACCGACTTCTCAACAGCAATTCAATGCAGAAGAAGATGGTCAAAGGAATCGTAAGCGGAATAAATAAATATTTTGGATATTAAAGTGCAATAAACAACCTAATAGTAACTCAAAAGTAACCCAAAGGGGTCTGACCCCAATGGGTTACTTTTTATAATCAGTCGTCTTCGCCGTAGAATTTATCTCCGGGGTCTATGTCGATGCCTTTGATTCTTGCGTATTCCGAAACGGATACGAATTCATAACCACGATCTTTAAGGTCTGGAATGGCAGAGCAGATCGCGTCTACTGACCAGCTGTGGGAATCGTGAATTACCAGAACCGCTCCCGGATGAACCCGGTTCATGATATTGTTATAAACTGTGGATGAGTTGAAATATTTCCAGTCTTCAATGTCTGTGTTCCACATAACACATGCAGTATCTGTGTTTGACATTGCAGCAATCGTACTTGAATTGAAATCGCCATATGGTGGTCTGACAAGTGTTGCCTTCTTACCGGTGTATTCTTTGATGAGACTCTTCATTCTTCTTATATCATATTCAACTTCACCCTGTGACATCTTGGAGTAGTATGGATGATTCCAGGAATGAATAGCGGGCTCGTTGCCATTTTCAGCCATAGTCTCGAGAATGTCTCTGTTGTTTACAGCCATGTAACCAACCATGAAAAATGTGCCGTGGCAGTCATATTTCTTCATAGTTCTGAGAAGCTTTGGAGTATACTGGCTTGGGCCGTCGTCAAATGTAAGAATGATCAGCTTATCTGTTCCCTTTACCTCCAGCTTAATGGTTTTCTTTGCACCGGTACTGGATGTGATGGTGATCCTTGCATTTCCTTTTCTTTTTCCTTTAACTTCACCACGCTTATTAACTGAAACTATCTTCTTGTTAGAAGACTTGTATTTAAATGTAGCCTTCAGTTTTTTCTTTTTATATTTGCAAACCGGTTTGATGGTAAATGTATCTCCTTTGAAAATCTTTTTCGGATTTTCCTTCTTAAAATATATCTTACCTTTATGAATCTTTTTCTTCTTTTTTGCAGCAGTAGTAGCCTGAGTTGTGGCCTGGGTTGTAGCTGCTGTTGTGACTGCTGTGGTTTCCTGACTGGTAGGCTGAGGGTTCGTAGGATCAGGAGTTACAGCAGGCTCGGCAAAAACATAAGTCGGTACTGCAATAACAGCAATCATAAATACCACCATAAGAATCAGTCGGATAGAGTGTTTCAAGTTATTCTCTGATGTTTTTTTCATTTTCGTCTTTTCCTTTCTTATATTTATATAACTTGGTGACATTATACTACATTTTCCATAAATTATGTTATAATAAATGATATTTTAAATGAAAAATTAAAAGGAGGAGGTATTTTGTAAAATGACAGAGAGAATTAGGTTTTTTAAATTAGCAGTATCAGTTCTTTGTTTTGTTTTATTTTTCAACATTTCTTTTGGTATGAAAAATGTAAATGCCGAAGGGGATGATGAAGAAAATCAGGAAAAGAAAATTGCTGTATTTCATTCTAATTATCCTGAATCCTGGCATATGGAAGAGGAAACTTATATAGTAGAGGCAGATGAAGATGGAAACTTTGATTTTCCAACATGTCCTTTTTCCGTAAGTGAAAAGAATTTTAATAGGTTTTTACATTGGTATCCTACAGATGATCGGGGAAATGCTATCGCATATGCGGGTGAAGAAGGTTGTGTCTATTACGATGAAACAAAGATAGAATATGATGCAGTTTGGGGAACAATGCCTATTATTACATGTAAAACAAATTATCCAAAAGAATTAGGACTTGAAGATAAAGTGTTTTATTTAGATTATGATGCCGGATTATCAAATATGTTTTATTGTTGTTCATGGAATATTAGCGCTTATGGATATACTTATGACGAATTTGTATCAACGGATGGTACAACTTATAGCATAGATGTGACAGATTATAGTCATCATTATGAATTAACTGAAGATGTAGAAGTTAGTCCTGTCTGGAAAAAACTGGATAAAATTACTTATAACTATTCTTTTGATGGGTATGATTCGGAAGTTACTGAGGAATTTATATATGATGGTTATGTGAAAATTCGTTCAGATAGTAAATATGATTATGATCTTGGTAAAACTGTATTTATTTTGTATTGGGAGGATGATAAAGGTAATAAATATAAAGCTGGCTGTAAATGCAAAATTGAGCCGGATACTGTATTAAATCCTGTTTGGGAAACTACTGATGGTGCCCTCGTTACCTGGCATTATGTTTATCCGGATTTCCTTGATATGGAAGAAGTAACACAGAGTCAGTATTGTTATAGTAATGGATTGAGTAATCCTGATTCAAATGATTATAGTTTACGCTATATTAAATTTCCTTTTTTGGGATGGGAGGATAAAGAAGGGAATTTTTACGAAGGCGGTTCAAACATATATGTAAATAAAGATACTGATTTATATGCTGTTTGGGATGTTTCTAATAGGCATAAAATAACTATTCATTCCTGTTATCCGGAAGAATGGGGATATGAACAGGAAACACTTGAATATTATACGGATGGTTATAATGAAGTCACTTTACTTAATGTAAGTTTCAATAATTATAAAAATGAAAGATTTCGTGGTTTTCTTGATAAGGATAGAAATGAATACCAGCATTACATAAATTTTGAGAATACATTTACTTTT
>JAILMQ010000224.1 GCA_024692605.1 Eubacterium sp. | reverse complement strand
GGTTACACAGAAGATTAAGGACGCAAGAGCTCAGGGAGATCTTTCTGAGAACGCTGAGTACGATGCAGCGAGAGATGAGCAGGCTCGTATAAATGCAAGAATCAATGAGATTGAGCATATCCTCAAACACGCTGAAGTGTTTGATGTTGAGAAGGCTGATACATCAGTTGTATATTTTGGAAGTACTGTTACATTTGAAGATGTAGAAAGTGGTAACGAGATGGTTTATCGTATCGTTGGTTCACATGAAGTTGATATCATGTCAGGCGATATTTCATATGAGTCACCTATTGGAGAGAAGCTTCTTGGTAAGAAGGTTGGAGATGTTGTAACAGTTAATGCTCCAAATGGTGAGATAGATTATAGAATCTTAGACTTTCAATAAACCGTAAGATTAGAATGTTTAACCGCTGGAGCTTTATTCCGGCGGTTTTTCTTTTTATGTAATATGAAATTATAGACAAGAAAGGAATTTGATTATGGCAGGACAGGACAATAATAAGGGTCAGGGACAGCAGCAGGATTTAAATCAGCTTCTTAAGGTTCGTCGTGAGAAGCTTGCTAATCTTCAGGAGGCTGGAAAGGATCCATTTGTTATTACAAAGTTTGACCAGACATATCATGCTGAAGAAGCTAGAGCTGAGTATATTGCACTTGAGGAGAAGCTCCTTGTTGGCAAGGATATGCCTGATACAGAAGGCATGGAACCAGAAGAGGCTAAGGCTGTTAAGACAGAAGCTTATAACGAGAGACGAGCTATCATGGATGCTAATCCAATCAAGGTAAGTATTGCAGGTAGAATGATGTCTAAGCGAGTTATGGGTAAAGCTTCATTCTGTAATGTTCAGGATAAGAGTGGAAATATTCAGGTTTTTGTTTCTAGAGATGAAATTGGTACGGATGAATATGCTGACTTTAAGAAGTTGGATGTAGGTGATATCATCGGTGTTACTGGTTATGTATTCCGTACAATGATGGGTGAGATATCTATTCATGCAGATTCAGTAACACTCCTTTCAAAGTCACTTCAAATTCTTCCAGAGAAGTTCCACGGACTTACAAATACAGACATTAGATATAGACAAAGATATGTAGACCTTGTAATGAATGCTGATGTTAAGGAAACATTTATTAAGAGATCAAAGATCATCTCATGTATTCGTAGATTCCTTGATGATCAGGGATTCATGGAAGTTGAGACACCTATGCTTGTATCAAATGCAGGTGGTGCTGCAGCTCGTCCATTCGAGACTCATTTCAATGCTCTTGATGAGGACCTTAAGCTCCGTATATCCCTTGAACTCTACCTTAAGAGACTTATCGTTGGTGGTATGGAGAGAGTATACGAGATTGGTCGTGTATTCCGTAATGAAGGTGTTGATACACGCCACAACCCGGAGTTTACACTTATGGAGCTTTATCAGGCATTCACAGATTATCATGGTATGATGGACCTTACAGAGGCTATGTATCGTCATATCGCTCAGGAAGTAAATGGTTCTACAACTATTACTTACCAGGGAGTAGAAATGGATCTTGGAAAGCCATTTGAAAGAATTACTATGGTTGACGCTGTTAAGAAGTATAGTGGCGTAGATTGGAACGAAGTTAAGGATCTTGAGGCTGCTCGTGCACTTGCTAAGGAGCATCACATCGAGTTCGAAGACTTCCACAAGAAGGGTGATATTCTTAATCTCTTCTTCGAGACATATGTAGAAGAACATCTTATTCAACCTACATTTGTTATGGATCATCCAATCGAGATTTCACCACTTACAAAGAAGAAGCCAGAGAATCCAGAGTATGTAGAAAGATTCGAGTTCTTCATGAATGGATGGGAGATGGCAAATGCTTACTCAGAGCTTAACGATCCTATCGATCAGAGAGAAAGATTTGCAGCTCAGGATGCACTTGCCGCAGCAGGTGATGATGAAGCAAACCATACAGATGAGGACTTCCTCAATGCCCTTGAAGTTGGTATGCCACCTACAGGAGGTATCGGATATGGTATCGACCGTCTTGTTATGATTATGACAGATTCACCAGCTATCCGTGATGTTTTACTCTTCCCGACGTTAAAGACTGAAAAGAAGTAAAACCCAGTGTTTATGCGGTGTTGTGAGGATGTGAAGAGTGAGTTTACAACATTTTTACAACACTTTTCAGAAACTTACTGCAATGATATTCATAAATATGCATTTTTGTATTAGATAGTCAATTATATATTTTGCAAATCAAGGACACTTTCTAAAAGAAATTTTAGAGAGTGCCCATTTTTGCGTTATGGTTGTTACTTATTAACTGTTTTTGATTTGGAGGTAGAAGGAATAAAAGAAACACAGCGATATGGCAGCGTAAGCTTTGACATCTGCCTGACAGAAATGGAGGATTAAATGTTAAAGATCAGACTGCAGGGTACAACAAAGGATCTGAAATGGTTCTTAAAGATGCTGGCACGAGATCAGCAGATTCTTATTGAAAAACTTGAAACAAAAGGTAATTTTGAGGCTTTTGAAAATACGCATGATCAGATTGTAACTAGTCGTATTATAGATATGATACCGGTATTGGC
>JAILMQ010000163.1 GCA_024692605.1 Eubacterium sp. | reverse complement strand
ACACTTGCTTTATTAACATTGGCCGCGGCGATCATGTTGTAGAAAAAGATATATATCAGGCATTAAATAGCGGTACTCTCAGATATGCTGTTTTAGATGTTTTTTCTACTGAGCCTCTACCTCAGGACAGTCCTTTATGGGATTTGGGGAACATCATTATAACTCCGCATATATCAGGCAGAGTTGTTGATTTTGCTGATAAAGCCGTTGATTTCTTTATCAGAGATTGTAAAGCCTTCCTTGCAGGCAAAACTACGCGAGGACTAATAAACTTGGAACAGGAATTCTAAAATGGATACTACTGAAAAGACTGAAAAACCGTCCAATCTTCAGAAAAAGTATTTGCATTATATAATTACATGGTTGATTTTTACATCCTTTTTTTGTGTTACTTTTGTAGGATGCTTTTTTTGGTTTATTAAACTAAATAAATCCCTTATGTGGTATTCTGACGGATTATATACTCACTATAATTTCCTTGCTTATTTTGGAGAATACTTAAGAACAGTTTTCTCTAATATTAGTAAGGGCGTTTTTTCGTTACCGATGTTTGACTACAGCTTTGGTTATGGTTCTGATATCATTACCACTCTGAATGCCAGATTCGGAGATCCATTTAATTATTTTGCAGTTTTTTTCCAGAGAGAAGATATCGAAGTTTTTTTCAATATCACAAGTATCTTAAGAATATATCTTTGCGGAATTACATTTCTGATCTATTGCGGTGCACATAAGAAGAGACGTCTTCCAAGTATACTTGGTGCTCTCTGCTATGCATTTTCGGGTCTGACCTTCTGGGCAGGAGTAAGGCATCCTTACTTTATGCTTCCACTCATTTATTTCCCGCTCCTTATCCTTGGCGCCGAGAAAGTTTATAAGAAGAAAAACCCTACTCTTTTTGTTACTATGGTCTTCCTCATGGCTATAGGCAACTTCTACTTTTTATATATGGCATCGGCTATTCTTGTCTTATGGGTAGTTGTTGATTTCTTCTGCGATAAGAAATTACAAAGTGTAAAAAACTTCTTTATTACATTTTTCAGATTTTCAGCCTGGTATCTTATGGGAATAGGTCTGGCTATGCCACTGTTCTTCCCTACGGTAATCGCATTCTTCAATAATTCAAGAGTAGGATTAAAGCCTGTTGAAAATCATTTATTCAGAGAACTGACTTACTATCTCGAATTTCCTATAAGATATATCAGTCAGGGAATTGAATACGGAGAAGCCACCGGCTATACAGCACTTACCCTTATCTGCTGTATAATGATATTCTTTATGAAGAAGATTCGCAAATCACTTAAGATTAAGTTCGTTATATTTACTGTATTCCTTCTCATACCATTCTTCGGTTATGCTTTGAACGGATTCAGCTATGTTACGAACAGATGGCTCTTTGCAAATGCATTTCTGGTTTCTGTCATAACGGTTGTGGCACTGGAAGAATTATTCCGTTTTCACAGCAAGGCTAATGTCAAGGTTCTCACACTCGGATTATGCTTTTATATGATATTATATTCCGCATTTTTCGATGATGGTGACGGAACATTCTCAATGGCAGCCGCCATGCTTTGTATGACTGCGATAGTGATTTTTATCATATTGCCATATATTAAATCCATTCATAAGATAAAACTTGTTGCTCCTTTGTTCAGCCTGCTTACTATAGTTTCGCTTATCATAAACGGAAATTTCAGATTTTCACCCAACAACGAAGATTATATCTCTGAATTCAGAGATTACGGAACGGCCGAAGAAACTCTGACAACTACTCCTGCTTCTAACATATATGATAATCATCCGTTCTACAGGATCGATGAAGCTTCTTCTATTTTGAATTCATCCATAGCTCAGGGCTATAAAGGACTTTCTTTCTATACAAGTCTTTTGGACAAAAGAATTAATGACTTCCATCTGAAAATGGGAATAGCCAATCTTACCGCCGGAACAGTTTATAACTTCAAGGGTTGTGACCGAAGATCCTTCATAGAAGCTCTGATGGGAGTTAAGTATTATGCAACCTTCAGCGGCGATTCCGATATACCTGCCAACTTTGATTATGTA
>JAILMQ010000146.1 GCA_024692605.1 Eubacterium sp. | reverse complement strand
TAGCAATAAGTGACTGGAAGTTAATACAGATAAGAAGCATTGTTTCAAGAATCTGTGCTTCTTATCTGTATTAACTTCCAGTCACTTATTGCTACAAAGGCCAACAGAATTTCAAGAGCTGCCGGTGATGCAGTAGTAATGGAATTCGGTGCAAGACGTGCACAGGGTCCTGATGCAGCTGTATGGGGAACAAGAGCTTGTTTTATTGGAGGAGTTGAGACAACAGCTACAGTTATGGCGGATCAGCAGTTTGGAGTAACTGCAGTTGGTACCATGGCTCACAGCTGGGTAGAATTCTTCCCTTCAGAATATGAATCATTTAAAGCCTATGCTGAAATCTATCCTGATAACAGTGTGCTTCTTATAGATACCTTTGATATATTGGAAAGCGGTCTTCCAAATGCCATTAAAGTTGCTCATGAGGTTCTTGAACCAATGGGCAAGAGACTTAAGGGTGTCAGAATTGACAGTGGTGACCTTGCATACTTCTCAAAGGAAATAAGAAAGAGACTGGACGCTGAAGGGCTTCAGGATTGTTCGGTAGTTGTTTCAAACAGTGTAGATGAGTATCTGATTGATTCCCTTAATAAGCAGGGTGCAAAGATCAATTCCTACGGTGTAGGAGAGAGAATGATCACTTCCAAATCAGATCCGGTATTTGGTGGTGTATATAAACTTGCTGCTGTAAAAGAAGGTGATAAATTCGTTCCAAAGATCAAGGTATCTGAGAATGTTGAAAAGATTACTAACCCAGGTAAGAAAAATGTTTACAGAATTTACAGTAAGAAGACAGGTTATGCAATAGCAGATCTACTTACACTTGCAGATGAAGAGCCTGATTTCAGTGATTCATACCCATTTGTTGATCCTGTAAAGCCTTGGAAGAACATGAAGTTCAGAAATATTGAAGCTAAACCTCTTCAGGTAACAATCTTTAAGGATGGTGAATATGTATATGAACAGCCTACACTTAAAGAGATTCAGGCATTTGTAAAGAATCAGCTTAAGAATGAGATATGGGAAGAGGAACAGCGTTTCTATAATCCTCATACACATTTCCTTGATCTTTCTCAGAAATTGTATGATACAAAGAAGGAACTTCTGGGTGGAATAGAGGTTGTAGACTAATTATAGTAGGTTTTTTGACACATTATACTAAATAATGTATAATAGCAAAGATGTTTTTATATTTAAGTTTTATCATGGGCTGAAGATATGAATATATTTATTGATAATGAAACTGATATGGTACTTCCTGATTACTATGGCTTTATAGTAACCGATGCAATAGAAGGTGCATTGGATTATCTGGACTGCAAGTATGAATGTGAGGTATCTGTTACATTTACCGATAATCATGGTATTCAGGAGATCAACCAGTCGGAGAGGGGAATTGATAGTCCAACTGATGTTCTTTCATTTCCGATGCTTGATTTTGACAGTCCAAACGATCTTTCTTATGTTGAGTCTTACCCCCAGGATTATTTCAATCCCGAGACCGGTGAGCTTTTACTTGGAGATATAGTTATTTCTTATGAAAAAGTTATTTCACAGTCACAGGAGTACGGTCATAGTGATAAGAGAGAGCTGGCATTCTTAGTAATACATAGTATGCTTCATCTCTTTGGATATGATCATATGGAAGAAATTGAAAGACTTGAGATGGAAAGAATTCAAGAAGATATCTTAAATAAGAAAGGATATACAAGAGATTATGAATAAGAAAATTATTTCATGTGCAACTATTTGTTTACTTCTTCTTTCATGTCTTTCCGGATGTGGAAAAAAGAAGGCTGAAGATCCAACTGAAGATTATTCAATCAATCTTGGTGATAACTCAATGATTGATGATGCTTCAAGTGATGTTCCTCTTATGAAGGATGGAAAAATTCAGAGTGATCTTAATGGTGACTGGGTAACACCTAGTGATGCAGAAAAGAGATACGTCGGTATCATGGTAGTTAATAACAATCTTGGTCTTCCTCAGTCAGGTGTTGAGAAAGCTGATGTTGTTTACGAAATCCTTGAGGAAGGTGGTATTTCAAGACTTTTATGCCTCTTCTCACAGGATGTACTTGCTAAGACTGATAAGATCGGTCCTGTAAGAAGTACTCGTGTAAACTTTGACCGTAAAGCACTTGAGCATGATGCTGTACTGGTTCATTGGGGCGGTATCTGGGCTATGAAGGAGATGCCTCTTATCACAGATCTTGATGACATGAACCTCAATACAGAATCAGCTGCTTATGGATTCAGAGTAGACAGACCTGGATATGGTTCAGAGTTTACAGGATATACATCCGGTGAAAAGATTCTCCAGGGTATGCAGGATAAGGGCTTTGATTTCAATAAATGTAAAGAATACAAGAGTATGTTCTCCTTCAATATGGAAGATACAGATCTTGAAAAGGGTGATACAGCTAACAAGATTTCAATGCTCAGTAATATTGAATCAAAACCTTATTTCGAATATGATTCATCAACAGGTAAATATCTGAAGTTCACATATGGTGACAAACAGATTGATGAAGTTACAGGAAATCAGATAGCTTTTGAAAATGTAATCTATGAGTTCGCTCCACACCTTGTTCTTAGTGATGAGGTTGCCAGCAAGTTCATCGATGACGTCGGAGAAGGTGCCGGTCTCTATGCTACAAATGGTAAGATCATTCCTATCAAGTGGAAGAAGGATGCCAAGGCTAAGCTTGCTTATGGTGAGGAAATCTTCGGACAGGATACAGTAAGAGATAAGCCATGTAGTGATTACGGTGTAACTAAGTTCTATACAGAGGATGGCAAGGAACTCAAGCTTAATCCTGGAAAGACTTATATTACATTATTCCCTGATTCAGACAAGGGTGATATAGTTTACGAATAAAGTTGAGATATATGTATATGGATAAAATATATGACGTATGCATAATAGGCGCCGGCGCAGCAGGTCTTGTCGCCGCAATAGAAAGCTCCCGCAGGGGGCTTTCTTCGGTTGTACTGGATAAAAATAAAAAGCCCGGAATGAAGCTGTATGCCACTGGAAATGGAAGATGTAATCTGACAAACGATACCTGGGAAGAGGATTCTTATTACGGAAATGAATTTGTAGACAGCGTTTTCGGAAATATATATTATGAATTCCAGCTTCGTCCAAGGAATTTTATAATTGATTATTTCAAAAAACTAGGAATAACCATTGTAAATAAAAACGGATATATCTATCCATCAAGCCTTCAGGCATCAACTGTTGTGTGGGCCCTTGTGGATGCTGCAAAAGCCGGTGGAGCTGAGATAATAAGTAATTTTATAACAAAGGATATAAAGTATATAACAGATTCCTCAGGTATCTCTTATTATGAGATAAGATGTATTAATAAAAAACAGGATACTGAAGATATTATATATTCTTCAAAGCTTATTCTTGCTACAGGTGGTATTTCATCCCCTGAACTTGGAGCTGCTTCAAATGATCAGCAAAGAAGTCTTTTTAATAATCTTGGATTACCTGTAAATGATTTCTCATCCGGACTCTGTCCGGTAAGAATATCTGAAGACTTATCTATGTTAAACGGTATAAGAACCAGGGCGGTTTTATCCGTTGGATCAGCAAAAGAAACAGGAGAGATTCAGTTTACTGACTATGGAATAAGCGGCATAGTTACATTTAATATGTCTTATTACATGAAGCCCGGTGAAGAAATACATATAAATCTTATGACAAGTATTTCCGAAGATGATTTTGTTGAGCATTTTAATATGGTTAAGTCCAGTTATCCTGAAAGAAGCCTTATTGCCTTTTTAAATGGATATATCAACGATAAGCTGGCACTTTATTTCAATAATAGTTATTACGGAAATGAGGTTAAGCTTAAACTAAGGGAAGTAACCGAGTCCGGAATCAGATATCTTTATCAGGAAATGTGTGATTTTAAGCTCACAGTTCTTGGAAAATGTGATATTAATCAGTCACAGGCTTCAATTGGTGGTATAATAACAAAGGTTATAAGTCCGGAAACCATGAAAATATCAGTAGAACGTTATAAAGGCTCTCTGGCAGTAGCAGGAGAGGTGACAGACGTTATTGGCAAATGTGGTGGCTATAATCTGACATATGCATTTATTACAGGATTTTTGGCAGGGAGAAATATATAAATGATCCTAATTCAGAATCAGAGATTTGAAATCGGATATGATGAAAATGATATAGAAGCTAAGATCATATCAAAACTTAAACTAAATAATATATCTGATATCAAAGATTACAAGATAATTAAGGAATCTCTGGATGCCAGAAAGCATGATGATATACATTTTAATGTAACTATTGGTGTAAAAGCAGAAAATGAAGAGAAAATAGTTAAATTAGTTCACAATAATAAAATTATGTTAACTAATCCTTCAAAATATGTCTTTCCTCACATCTTAAACACAGATGTAAGAGAATTTTTAGATATTGCAGACGAGTTCAGACCTGTAATTATCGGTTCGGGACCTGCCGGATATCATGCTGCTGTAAAGCTTGCCACTTCCGGCTTTAAACCCATCGTTTTAGAACGTGGAAAACCCGTTGAAGAACGTGTCAGAGATGTTGAAGAATTCTGGAAGGATACAGGCAGGCTGGATAAAGACAGTAATGTATGTTACGGAGAAGGCGGAGCAGGTACATTTTCCGATGGAAAGCTTAATACCGGTAACAAAGATAAAGGTGGATATTTTAAAGAGGTTCTTGAAACCTTTGTTAAATATGGCGCCAATCCTAACATATTATATAAATCCAAACCTCATATAGGTACCGATGAACTCCGAAATATTCTTGTTAATATGAGAAAGGATATTGAAAGATTAGGTGGAGAGATACGTTTTGGACATAAACTCACCGGTATAAACCATGAATGCTTTATCGATACCTTCGGCTATGAATCAGAGCTTCCCATATACGAACTTCTTATTAAAGGTCCCGAAGGAGAGTATAAGCATAAAACTCATTCTGTTATACTGGCTATAGGCCATAGTGCCAGAGATACTTATAAGATGCTTTTATCAACCGGTTTTAATATGGAGCCTAAATCCTTTGCAATGGGTGTAAGGGTTGAACATCCTGCAGAACTAATAAATAAAGCTATGTACGGTGAAAACTACCGTGAATTATATGGTGATAAGCTTCCAAATGCAGATTATAAGCTGACGTATCATACTAAAGATGAAGATAATTCCAGAGGAGTTTTTTCTTTCTGTATGTGTCCCGGAGGTTATGTGGTTAATTCATCTACTGAGGATGGGCATCTGGTAATAAATGGTATGAGTTACAGCGATAGAGCTGGTAGAAATTCCAATTCTGCAATTGTTGTAAGTATCAATCCTGAGGACTTTGGATCAGATGATATACTTGCAGGTGCAGCGTTTCAGGAAAAGCTTGAAGAGGCTGCCTATAAAGAAGGTAAAGGTAAGATTCCGGTTCAGAGCTATGGTTCTTTAGCAAAATCAGGTACCGACGAGAGATTTAATCCCGATATATTAGGTGGATATACCGAAGGTGATCTTAAGAATGTATTGCCCGGCTTTATGATTGATGCAATACTTGAAGCAATGCCATATTTCGGTAAAAAGATAAAGGATTATGATAATCCCAAAACTATCCTTTCAGCTGTGGAATCCCGAACCAGTTCACCTGTAAGGATTATTCGGAACAAGGATATGATGTCTGATATCTTTCAGGGTATAATACCTGCCGGAGAGGGTGCAGGTTATGCCGGTGGAATTACTTCAGCAGCAGCTGACGGAATCAGATCCGCTGAAGCCATATCAGAATATCTGATTGAAGATCTGATTGAATCTTATAAAAATTACGAAATATCTAAATATATGTAATGGAGATAATCTCCAATAAAATGAATCGAGGAAATAATTATGGATATGAACATTAATGTAAGAGAAACTCTGCGTTTCAAAAACAGAATAGTTGTGAAGGTAGGATCATCATCTCTTGTCCACCCTGAAACAGGTGAGCTTGATTTTGTAAAAGTTGAAAGACTTATACGTATCATAAGTGATTTAAAGAATCAGGGAAAGGATGTTGTTCTTGTTTCATCAGGAGCTATTTCTGTAGGAAGAAAAATACTTGGACTTTCTAAACGACCTGAGATTCTATCCATGATACAGGCCTGCGCCGCATTGGGACAGGGAGAGCTTATGATGCTTTATCAGAAGATTTTCATGGAATATAATCATAAAGCTGCTCAGGTTCTCCTTACATTTGATGTTATCACTCATGATGAAAGAAGAAAAAATGCACAGAATACGCTTAAACAGCTTCTGGATCTGGATATTATACCTATTGTAAATGAGAACGATACCGTTGCTACTGAAGAAATAGAGTTTGGTGACAACGATACACTTTCAGCTATAGTTTCTACATTGATTGGCGCAGATATGCTTATTATGCTTACTGATATAGATGGTTTCTATACAGATGATCCACGTAAGAATCCTAATGCCAAGAGACTTTCCGTAATTGATAAGATTGATGATTCTTTAAAAGAAATGGCCAAGGGAACAGTTACAAGATATGGTACAGGCGGAATGTTTACCAAGATTGCAGCTGCTCAAATAGCATGTCATGCCGGAGCTGATGTTGCAATTCTTGAATCCTCGAATATGGATATCATTCATAGACTTATGGATGGAGAAGATGTTGGAACCATATTTACAAAGGATTCATCAGATAAACTTGACCTTATCAACTTTATTAAGAATAAGGAATATCTTGAAAAATAGATAATTAAAGCATGATATAAGGATAGACAGATGACACTAAGAGACTTGGAAATAGGCGAAAGCTGTATAATTAAAGAGGTTGGTGGTGAAGGCGCTCTTCGTCAGCACTTTCTTGATATGGGTGTAATTCCCGGTGTGGAAGTAACCCTTATTAAATATGCACCCATGGGTGACCCTATGGAGCTCAGAATTCATGGATATGAACTGACTCTCAGAATTGACGATGCTGAAAAGATTGAGATTTCCACCGAAAGACGTAAGGGTGACAGAAGAGTTGAAAATAAAGGTGCTAATTCTGAGGGTGTAGACAGAAGAAAAGGCGATAGAAGAAAGGACGGTAATAGAAAATCCTCTTCTTACCATCCGGGTCTGGGTGAAGGTGGTATATATCATAATCATAAGGATGAAAATCCACTTCCGGATGACGTGATCCTTAATTTTGCTCTGGCAGGAAATCAGAACTGTGGAAAGACAACTCTTTTTAATCAGCTTACCGGTTCCAATCAGCATGTGGGTAATTTCCCGGGAGTTACAGTAGATAGAAAAAGTGGAAGTATTAAAGATCATGCAAACACTGAGGTTGTGGATCTTCCCGGTATATATTCATTATCTCCATATACTGATGAGGAGATAGTTTCCAGACAATATATACTTGGTGAAAAGCCAAAGGGTATAATTAATATAGTTGATGCAACCAATATAGAACGAAATCTTTATCTTACCATGCAGCTTATTGAGCTAAATATGCCAATGGTTCTGGCTCTTAATATGATGGATGAAATGCGTGGAAATGGCGGTTCTGTCAAAATTAATGCGATGGAGCAGCTTTTAGGTATCCCGGTTATTCCTATTTCTGCAGCAAAGAATGAAGGTGTAGATGAATTAATTGATCATGCACTTCATGTTGCCAAATATCAGGAAAGTCCCGGAAAACTGGATTTTTGTGATGAATCTGATCATAACGGCGCAGTCCACAGATGTGTTCATGCCATAATGCATCTTATTGAGGATCACGCACAAAGAACCGGTATTCCTGTACGTTTTGCAGCTAATAAGCTTATTGAAGGTGATTCCAGAGTCTTTGATGCACTGGAGCTTTCGGATAACGAAAAAGATATGGTAGAAAAGATCACCCGTCAGATGGAAGAGGAGCGTGGTCTGGACAGAGCTGCAGCAATGGCTGATATGCGTTTTTCTTTCATTGAAAAACTAGTAAATGAAACAGTTGTAAAGCCTAAAGAAAGTAAAGAACGTGAACGAAGCGAAAAAATAGACAGGATTCTTACAGGTAAAATAACTGCAATCCCTACTTTTATTGTAATTATGGGACTTATAGCTTTTCTTACATTTAACCTGCTGGGGGCATGGATGCAGGAAATGCTTGAAAAAGCCATTGACCTTTTAACTGATAAAATAGATATACTTTTAACTAACCTTCATGTAAATAATGTAATACATTCGCTAATAATAGACGGTGTCTTTAGTGGAGTGGGAAGTGTCCTTAGTTTCCTGCCGATAATCATCCTGCTGTTTTTCTTCCTTTCACTTCTGGAAGATACAGGATATATGGCAAGAGTTGCTTTTGTCATGGATCGTCCGCTTAGAAAATTAGGACTTTCAGGAAGAAGTATAGTTCCTATGCTTATAGGCTTTGGTTGTTCTGTACCGGGTGTAATGTCCAGCAGAACCCTGCCATCAGAACGAGACAGAAAGATGACTATAACCCTTATTCCATTTATGAGCTGTACTGCAAAATATCCAATATATGGATTTTTAGTAGCTTCTTTCTTCCCGGGTAAGGGTGCTCTTGTAATTGTTGGATTATATATAATCGGCATTATGGTTGGTATTGTTACAGCGCTTATATCGAAGAAATTCTTCTTTAAGGGCGAGGCTGTTCCATTTGTTATGGAGCTTCCAAACTACAGACTGCCGGGTGTAAAAAATGTGGCTCAGCTTATGTGGGAAAAAGCTAAAGACTTTTTAGTAAAAGCCTTTACCATTATATTTGTTGCAACAATAGTAATCTGGTTCCTGCAATCCTTTGATCTGCATCTGAATTTTATATCTGATCCGGCTGAGAGCATACTTGCTAAGCTTTCCGGCTATGTTGCTCCTGTGTTTGCTCCTCTCGGATTTGGGGACTGGAAGGTGGTAACAGCACTTATTACCGGATTTATGGCGAAGGAGAGTGTAGTATCTACACTTACAATTCTTACAGGTGATAATATATCTGCACTGATTCAGCCTGCAGCTGCATTTTCACTACTTGTGTTCTGCCTTTTATATACACCTTGTGTTGCGGCAATTGCTTCGGTAAAGAGAGAATTAGGTGGAAAATGGGCCGCCGGAATGGTTCTTCTACAGTGTACTGTTGCGTGGCTCATAGCACTTTTAGCTTATAATATAGTAGGACTGTTTATATAATATATGATTTTTAAATGTTACTTTTACATATAATTCAATTGGGGAGGATTACATATGGAAGGTACAGGTCTTGTTCTGGCAGGAGGCGGAGGAAAAGGAATATATCAGGTTGGTATGATCAAATCCCTTGCCGAAGCCGGGTTGCTAAATGATATTGTTGCAGTTTCCGGAACATCTATCGGTTCCGTAAATGCTGTTCTTTTTTCTGAAGGAATTGCTGAATATTATTTAGATAAATCAGACACCATTGATGGTGATAAAAGCGAAGCAATAAAGCATGCTGTAGAACAGATGGAGAAAGTCTGGGATGAAATTGATTTTGGTGTATTCTTTAATGTTGATACCACCGGTCTTAAAGCCGGAGACAGTCATTTTTCAAGGAATGCCACATCTGTTCTTATAGATAAATATCTTAACTATGATCTGTTTACTCCCGGTGAAGATACAGAACAAAATAAAGTTATACCTACAATCTGTACCTGTGCCAGATGCCCGGAATATGTAAATACATATGAAAAGATAACAGAAGAGGAGCTTAAGCTGCTTACAACGGCTTCTCCGGAAGAAACCTATGCAGATTACAGCGTTGATTATATTTCCCTTAATGATAAGATAAAAGAAGATATAAAGAATATAATTCTTGCCACAACAGCGTTGCCGGTTATTTATTCACCTGTTAATTATAAAGATGCTCTTTATATAGATGGCGGTGTAAAGGATAATGTGCCTATAAAGCCTTTATATGACATGGGAATAAGAAGATTTATTGTAATTGAGCTCACCGAAAAAAGCTGTATTAAGAATATTGAAGCATACTCGGACGCTGAAATCATCGATATATTACCTAGCCACGACCTGGGAAAGCTTCTTAGCGGCACAATGAATTTTGATAAAGAGGATAAGGCCGTCAAAAAGGAAATAGGTATCAGAGACGGAAAAAGATACGTAAAAACCCTTTTTGAAAAGGATGAAATATATATTCAGCTGGAAAGTGAACTGGCTAAGAGAGATTACGACAGTATAATCCAGCAAAGAGATTTTGACAGAAAATATAACGCATTTGATAAAGACATAAGCAGTAGATTTGATTATATTAAAAATATTGAAGATTCATTTAAATAATTACATATAAATAGTTTCATTTGATTAAATAGTTCATTAAAAAGGAGTAAGGTATGAATGTATTAACAGGAGTAGAACCGGTAAATGTTTTTAAGCATTTTGAAACAATATGCAACATTCCGCATGGTTCAAAAAACACTAAACGAATAAGTGATCATCTGGTGGATTTTGCAAAGGAGCATGATCTTAAATATATTCAGGATGAGTATAATAATGTGATTATTTTTAAGAATGGCCAAAAGGGTGGAGAAAACAGTGAAACAATAATTCTTCAGGGCCATATTGATATGGTTTGTGAGAAGGAGGCTGATTCTGATATCGACCTTGAAAAAAGTGGACTTAAGCTTATTTTAGAGGACGGAATCTTATCTGCTGATGGAACAACTCTTGGTGGAGATGATGGAATAGCAGTAGCTTATATGATGGCTATTCTTGAATCAGACGATATTCCTCATCCGCCTCTCGAATGTACATTTACTGTTGATGAAGAAATCGGCATGATTGGAGCAATGGGTATGGATATGTCTGTACTCAAAGGAAGAAAACTCCTTAATATTGATTCGGAAGAAGAGGGACATCTTTTAGTTTCCTGTGCAGGTGGAGCAGCAGTAAATCTTAAGTTCCCTATTTTAAGAAGAGGTGCTCAGGGAAAGACCTATAAATTAGTGGTTTCCGGTCTCCAGGGCGGTCATTCGGGAGTTGATATTAATTCCGGAAGAGCAAGTGCAGATATACTCATGACAGCATTACTTAAAGACATGCTTTTAGCAGATGATACATTAAGACTTATAGGAATGAAGGGTGGATTTAAGGATAATGCAATTCCTGTAAGGGCAGAAGCAGTAATATGCAGTAACAATGCAGCTGTTTTAAACCCTGTTATTCAGGAATTTCTTGATAATGCCAAAGCAAGCTACAAGTCTACTGAACCGGGATTAAAGATTGAATTTGAAGAAGTAGACAAGAAGGATACTGAATATGCTGATCTTTATCCAATAGATGAGCTTAATAATCTCAATCTTATAATGGCATTAGGTGACCTGCCTTTCGGAGTAAAAAAGATGAGTGAAAATATTGAAGGTCTTGTTCAGACTTCACTTAATCTTGGTATAATTAATACAACAGCCGACGAAATAGTAATGACCTACAGCGTAAGAAGCAGTGTAAATTCAGAACGTCAGGAGCTTATTGATGATCTGGGTCTGCTGGCTAAATCAGTGGGAGGAAGCTCCTCCGTATATGGTATATATCCGGCTTGGGAATATAACCAGGATTCAGAACTCAGAGAAATAATTACATCCACATATGAGGAAATGTATGGCGAACCAATGATTGTTGAAGCTTTACATGCAGGTCTTGAATGTGGTATTTTCTGTGACAAGATAAAGGACCTGGATGCAGTTTCCTTTGGACCTGATATATTTGATATTCATACTACAAGGGAAAGAATTCCTGTTGAAAGTGTAGAAAGAGTATGGAAGTATATATTATTACTTCTTAGCAATATGTGTAAATAAGGAATACGTTATGAATTATTATCAATATGTACAAGATATAAAAATATTAACCGGTGATGATTTAAAGGACTGGACTCAGAACAAGGGTATATTTTTAATAGATTTTATGTTTAAACTTGTAATAGCTCTTATTCTTTTCTGGATTTTAAGTAAGTTGCTTAAAAATATCTCCAATAAAATACAAAACAGACTGGATAATCGTGGAGTAGATCAGATAGCAAGTCATTTTGTTATAAACCTTATAAGATACTTTATCCTTGTATTTGCTGTTTTTACCATCATTACACAACTTAGTATTGTAAAGGAAGCATCAATTGCAGCCCTTGTGGCTTCAGCCGGTGTGGGAGTATCTCTTGCTATGCAGGGAGCACTTTCCAACTTTGCTGGAGGAATTCTGCTGCTTGTACTAAAACCCTTTAAAAAAGGAGATTATATAGTAATCCCAAGTACAAATATTGAAGGAACCGTTGAAGAAATCCAGACTTATTACACAACCATCAGAACAATTCTTGATGAAATAGTACTTATACCTAATTCTCAACTGACTAATAATTCCGTTATAAATAAAAAGGGTGATTCAACCAGAGCATTACTTTTAAAGGTAAGTATTTCTTATAATGCAGATGTGGCAAAGGCAAAGGAATTACTTATGACTGTTGCTAAAGATCAGGAAGGAATTATAGCGGATTCTATATCAGTATTTGTTGAGGAACTGGGAGACAACTCTGTGGAAATGGGGTTACTTTGCAGTGTTCCAACCCTTCAGTTTAATCCTGTAAGAAGAGCACTAAATGAAACTGTTCTTTTTATGTTCAAAAAAGAAGGAATAGAAATCCCTTATAATCAGCTGGATGTTCATATCAAACAATGATATTTCATTATTTGAGGTTTTCAAAGTAAAGATAATAGCTTAAAGTAAAGGAAGGTGACTTCAATGTTTACTACCGGAACAGATATTACTACAGCTGTTACAGATCTAATTAATACCGGGACCTTAATAATAATTCTCTTAATTCTTTTAAAAAAAGGTATTAAAAGGAACCAGGATATCACATGGATTATTGCCTTCATTATGTTCATTTTAGTTAGTATTACAGGCTTTATTATACATGGACTACAGGCTACCCAGGATCATGAAATAAATGCATTTCTTAGAAAAATACTGATTGTAGAGCTGTCCTTTATGATGGCTTTTTATGTTATATCAGTGATATGTGATATATACGGAGAAATAATATTCAGAAGAGTATTGGGACTTTGCTTAATTCCGGCAGTAATATTCATTGCAATGTCCATAACAATTATGAATCTGACCACATATAAAAATGGTTTCATGGTTTTTGCCATTTATTGCATACTTAATCAGCTTGTAATTATTATCATATTAATCAGACATTTACATGATAGAACCGGTTTAAACCTTTATCTGATAG
>JAILMQ010000067.1 GCA_024692605.1 Eubacterium sp. | reverse complement strand
AACCCATTTATTATTCATGCTGCTTCTCCTTCATACAAACAACCCATTGGGGTCAGACCCCTTTGGGTTGTTTTGTCCTCAAATATTACTGCGGCTGATTTGGATCCTGTGGCTGCTGAGCATATCCCTGCTGAGCATATGCATTTGGATCATACTGCTGCGCATTAGGGTCTGCATAATACTGCTGCTGTCCCTGCTGTGCATATGCGTTCGGATTATACTGCTGTGTGTTTGGATCTGCATATCCCTGCTGCTGATACTGCGCATTCGGGTCTGCATATCCCTGTTGCTGTCCACCATACTGATTCTGATCAAAGCCCTGTCCACCATAGTATACGCCAGGACCTGCCCCACCAGTCGGGCCACCTGCAGGTGCATTCTTCTTCTGAAGTACAACCAACAGTATAACAACAACTGCAATGACAACTATAACTGCAACAACACATCCTATTATAAGTGGAAGGTTAATAAGTGAAAATTCAACATGAATCTTATCACCCTTCTTCATCTCAAGGAGATCCCATGTAAGTGTCTTTCCATCTTCTGAAACCTCAGTAGCATTACTTGCCTTAGGCTTAAATGGAAGCTTCAGGACAAATGTAAGATAACCGTTGTACTGCTTAATATAATCCTTGTACTGATCTGTCTCAGCATCATCAGCATCCTCAGAGTCATCGCCTGAACCCATGATATCCCAGTCAAACACATATGTCATTCCATTTTTCTTTACTGAAAGACTGTCATAATCGATGCCGGCTTCATTATTCTCGTCGCCGCCAAGACCTTTGGAAAGATCCACAAAGTCAACATTCTTCTTAATACATTTATAGCCTTTGTAACCATCTTCGTTGTACTCTTCAACTTCCCAGCCTTCAGCTTTCAGCTCATTAATATCCTCTTCATCGTCTGAAGAAGTGCTGTCATCACCACTGTCATAAGCTGCATAAATCATCGAAACGTCTGCCTTGCCATTTTTCTTTACTTCAATAGTTGTATTAAATCTGATACATCCCGTGAACATAAAAAGCATTAATACAAAAATGATAGCTCCTAAAAACTTCTTCATAGAAAGTCCCCCTTGTAATTTATATATATTTATAAAACCTCATCAAGGTCTTACCAGAAATACTGTGGCCGTTTCGCCACTCTGAGCAACCATTGTTCCAATGGCGTACTGCGAATATCCGTCAGTATAGAATCCCTGTATACTGAAATTGCTATCTACTATCTCGAACTGTATCGAACCATCGGATGCGAAGGTTCCGTTATGAGTAGTTTCCTCATCCTTATCTTCCCATTCGCCGTCTTCGCCCCATTTGCACTCCTGATAGTCAAATGTAAGACTAACGTCACTTCCGTCGAATTTCAGATCGCCCACGAACAGCTCTTCTCCGTAATTGTTCAGCTTATTCTCTTTATCCCATATCATATAACCCTGCCATTTTCCACCAAGGAATTCAGAATTGGTAATAGGAGTACCGCCGAATTTAGGGTCATTATAGAATTTGTCTGTCCAGTCAAATTTCGCAAGGTAGGATTTTTCGGACGTAACCTCAAGGACATTAGCTAATCTTTTGGCTTTAACAGGTTTTGTATGATCTTTTATTCTCAGGAACGCATACTGATCAGGCGTATTCTTTGTTCCATCCTTGGAATCATCAAAAACCTTCCTTGGCGGATTGTCTTCTTTATCATCGCTATCTTCATCTTTGTCTTCTTTGACACGTTTAGCATATCTGTCATAATCAACATCTTCCAATGTTAATCCAAAAGTAAGACCATCATAGCTTTCCGGCGCTTTAACAACCAATAATTCTTTGCAGGTTTCATTATACTGGTAAGTCTTTCCACCATCTACATCCTGAACATCCCAGACATATGTATCTGCTACATTTTGAAAATAACGGGCACATTTTATTGTAACTTCCTGTCCGTCTACTTCAAATTTAGTCACATTCAGATTATCATCATCCGCGATTCCATCAATGATATTGTCAGAGGATATTATCGTTCCGGTGTAATAGTCTACAAGATCAGCTGACCAGTTTCCAACATTATACCACCACTTGTTATCTGCTTTTTTATCATTTATGAAGGAATCAATATCATAATAATACTCGATATAATATGTCACGATTCCATTATCATCAGGCTTGGAAACAAGTATATTACCGATTCGTTTGGTGGTTTCGCATTTCTCAACATCTACTTCATCTACGGTAATCAGATTAGAATCTTCATCATAAAAAAGCGGAGCCGATTTAACTGTACAGGTAAAATCAGGCTGAACAAACTCCATACCTTGCTCCTCTGCATAAGGAACCGGCTTTGGTTCTTCTGTGGTTACTTCTGCCACTGTTGTAGCTTCAGTAGTAGTTACTGCCGTAGTCACTTCCTCAGTAGTTACTTCTGCCTCCGTGGTTACTGTTGAAAGCTCCTCAGAAAGCTTCTCATCAACTTTTTTATTTATTATCACGAAAGCTATAAGAATAACCGATACTATTACGACAATTGAGATTCCTGCAATTATAGCAATAAGTGTTGGAGTATTGAGCCCCTTCTTCATCTGATCCGGCTGAGGAACCTGCTGTGACTGAGCCGGCTGTGGCCGGTTCTGATACTGCATTCCCTGTTGCGGTCCCAGCCCAGGCATAGGTCCTGTCTGCTGCTGACTCTGCTGAGTAACATTGATTAATTTGGCACCACAGAATTCGCAGAACATCGAGCCATCTGCCACTTGATTCTTGCAATTATTACATATCATATAGCGTCCCCCTATGGATTATGAAATAACTTTGTTTCTTCCGGTTTCTTTTGCTGTGTAGAGATGTTCATCGGCCACGCTTATGTTCTCTTCGATTGAAAGGTTCTTGTCGAATTGTCTGCAGCCGAAACTCATTGTGAGGTTGATTATATTTCCCTGTGCGTTGCATGGGGAGTTCATGAGTTTTACGCGGACTTTTTCTGCCATCTCTGCAGCTTTGGCAAGATCTGCTTCCGGCATGAGCATGATAAATTCCTCACCACCCCATCTGTAGACGCCGCCATTTTCAGGACAGAAGCTTTCAATAAGTTCTGCTGTAAAGGCGAGGACATCGTCACCGGCGTTGTGGCCATAGGTATCGTTTACACGCTTAAACTTGTCTATATCGGAGATGAACATGCTGAGAGGCACGTCATCCTGAAGTATCTTGTTATATCTCTTGGAGAAATCACTGTAGAAGCCCATTCTGTTCTTGAGCTTTGTGAGCTTGTCATGGTGAGACTCTTCAAGGAAATTCTCGGACTCAAGAGCAAGTCCACATATAAGTGCTGCTGTGGAAAGCTTTCTCACATCTTCTACTTCATCAAAGCCCTGGTCTCCATTCTTGTTAATAATCTGGAAAGCGCCGATGAAGTCGCCGTTCATATTGGCAACGGGCATTACAAGAATTGACTTTGTAACATATCCGGTGGATTTATCAACGGATGAATTGAAGTATGGATTGTTGTATGGATCGTTGGTCACCAGAACCTTGCCTTCCTGAAGGGCTTTACCAACAAGTCCTGTGTCATCAGGAATTACTATTCTGTCAATTCCTGTTGCTGAAGTGGTCCAGAGCTGATGCTTTCTTCTGTCCCATTTCCAGAAACTTGCTCTGTCTGCATCTGCCATAACACGGCCAAGCTCAGTCAGAAACTTGAAAAGTGTCTCATGATCATTTTCCTTGTTGCTGCACATTTCCTTATAAAGCTTGTCGCTTATATTAAATATCTCTTCTAATAAAACATTATTATCCATTGTGATTCCCCCTTAGTCAAACTCACATTTATATTTATAAAGTGATGCCAATGCATATTTCTTAATAAAGTGGTGCAAATGTATATTTTGCTTTATGCGGCACCATTAATTTCGTCATTATCTTGCTTTCGTCGTCCAGATGCATCAGGTATACCTGGATGTTTTTCTCTGCGAAGAGTTCGTCATATCCAAGGATTTTTTCTATCGGTGTGTGGACAATCACATCAGTGCTGCTGCACTCGGTATAAAGTATGGAGCCATTCTCAAGATAATCAAGGAAGTCTTCTATTCTGCAAGTGTCGCCGGTGTAGACTACATTGGTTCCATCTATTTCAAGATTGTAGCCAAAGCATTTTCCTTCCAGTTCTTTGACGTGCATTGTAGGAATAGTGCTCCTCAGCCATGGCAGGTTGGACTCGTCTGCAGTGATCATCTCGTAGGCATCCTTATTGATACCTTCCATATTATCGAAACAATAAGCAAGATTTTCCTTTACTTCCTCACATGGAGCGATTATTGTCACATGCTTTTTCCAGACAAAATATGAATACTGGATAAGCATAGGAATTCCTGCCACATGATCGCTGTGAGTGTGGGTAACCAGCACCACTATGTCATCGCAGGAAGTGCTCGATGAGCTTGTTTTGTCCTCAGCGCCAACCTGATCTATCAGGCCATTTTTCAATTTCAGAAATGCCATTATGGAACAATCCAAAAGAACAAGGGTGCTCCCCTTCATAAAGAAGGCAGTATTATGATTGTCAGAAAAACCAGAACCTCTTCCTAGAAATTTTAACATGATCATTCTCCCAATAATTTTACTTAATCATTCTCCCAATAATTTTAACTTATTATTTCAAACCTGTTACTTCATATACGTAGACACCTTTGCTTTTACCCTTGAGGGGGATCTCGCCGATGCCATTTACTTCGATACGGTCTTTCAATCTTTCGTATAGTTCGTCACTGATGAGAACCTGGCCGGCTTTGGCATTTGCCTCAAGGCGGGCGGCGGTGTTGACAGTGTCGCCGATGGCGGTGAAGTCCATTCTGAAATCACAGCCGATGTTGCCGACTACAGCTGGTCCTACATTTACACCCACGCCGTAACCTATGGTACGTCCGTGCTTTTCCATAAGCTTCTTCTGAAGCTCTTTTCCGTCATTTACTATATCAAGAGCCGCACATACGGCTTTATATTCGTAATCTTCAAGATCGAAGGGTGAGTTGAATACCGCCATGGTACAGTCACCAACGAACTTGTCCAGTGTGCCGTCGTTCTTGAATATGGCATTGGTGGTAAGGGTCAGATATTCATTCAGGATTTCCACAACCTCTTCCGGCTCCAACGCCTCGGACATGGTGGTGAATCCACGGATATCCACGAAGAGAGCTGCAATATCTCTGTTCTCTCCACCTACATTTATCTCGAACTCACCGGTCTTGGATAATTCCTCTACGATCTGCGGAGCCACGTACTTGCGGAAGGCATCCAGAACTTTCTTCTTCCTTGCCTTCTCCATAAGATAACCCATGACTATGCAGTAGATAAATGAAAGCGCCGAAACCAGCGGCAGATAGATTATGGAATAAGAGTATCCATTGTTGTTCAGGGTTACACAAATCACAACCTCAAGCACAATGGATGCAATAAGAATCAAAAGAGACTGCCATATCTTCAGCTTTCTGAAAATAATATGCAGGGCAAATGCAACTAAAGCCGTGATAATTCCGAATATAATAGCATTTCCGTTTATGGCAAATCTGTTCTGGATATAGGACTGGAGAATGTTGGCATGTACCTCAACTCCGTACATCTCTTTGCTGCCACTTGTAGGAACATCAAAATCATCCTGCATTCCATGGGCATATGCGCCAACAAGAACTATGCTGTCCTGAAAAGCTCTTGTGTCGATCTTTCCATCCAGAACATCCACCAGGGATAAGCATTCATAATCTCCCGGTCTTCCGGAATAGTTGATTATGGAACGGCCTGACTTGTCAACAGGGATTTCATGCTCTTCTATCCCCTGAATCCTGCAGTACTCACCGTATAAAACACGGGAAAAGGTCTCGTAATCCCGGCCATCATAAGTTTCTACAGGAATCATGCGGCGGACGGTTCCGTCACTGTCCAGCGCCACATCACAGAATCCTAGTTTTACATTTTCTTTAAGGGCAGCATACGGCTCTTCTACACCTTCAACAGGATAATAAAGAACACCGTTTTTAATCTCCGGCATTCGCCCGTAGAGAAGATGGTCGACACAAACCACATTTCCACTCTCCTTTGCCTTTTCGGCAAATAAAGCATCGCCCTCATCAACTTCCCCCGAAAACTGAATATCGAAGCCTATGAGCATAGGCTTCGCATCAGGATTTTCATTCAATTTATCAATAAGATTCGCATAGATTTCCCGCGACCAGGTCTGGATCGGTCCCAGCTCAGTCAGAGTTTTCTCATCTATACCAATTATCTTGATCTGATTATCAATTCCTCTTGGAACCTGGTACAGGCTGTCCTTCGCAATATAATCAAGTGGACTGATCAGATTGAAAAATGTAAGAACAAGCACTAAAAATGCTGCCAGCCCCGCTTCCAGGAAGATCTGCAATTTCTTTTTCATAAATAACACCTACTGAACCTTGGTAAATACCATGTCCATATCACCATCAACGTATACACTAGAACCACCTGAGTAAACAGTTGTATCCCCTGTCATTACCCATTTACCACTGTCCAGCGTGTACTGATTTCCACCCTCGAGCTCGATCTCAACGCCAGCAGGAATAATAGACTTGATGAGCCATAATGCACTCACTTCAACGGTTCTGCTGTATCTGTTGCCGGCTTCATCCTCAGCGGATATCTGGAAAGTCTTACGCTTATT
>JAILMQ010000094.1 GCA_024692605.1 Eubacterium sp. | reverse complement strand
CCCAAACTATATTTATGAGCTTAAAGAGGAAAACCCTCTTAAAACAGAAAAAGCAAACAAAACCAATATTATAAAATCAGAAATTGAAAAACTGGATAACCAAAGATCACGATTTATGGATTTATACGGTTTAGGAGATTTTACAAAAGAGGAGCTACAATCAAAGGTTGCTCCTCTGAAAGAGCAAAAAGAGAGACTGATCTTAGAGCTTGAATCTCTGGACTATAACGAAAATGAGTTAACAGATGATGAGGTTATTAAAATAGTGTCTAATTTCTCTGATATTCTGGAAAGAGGAAAGTATGAGGAGATAAGACTTGTTATTGAGTCTCTTATTGAAATGATTGAGATTGATGAGGATAATATTATAATACACTGGAATTTTGCCTAAAGTAAAAGAACCAGTAGGGGTATACTGGTTCTTTTGGAGAAGGTATTTTGTTACTTTAACGATTATAGCCAACCGTGACTATAATGTTACTTATGGGGTGTAGCAAAAAACTATATAATGTATTGGGGGGTTACAAGTATTATTATACTCATAACGCTTAAAAAGTGTTCACAAAAAAACTTTTTTTTGCAAACACTTTTTGTTAATTATCACTATGATTTATGCACTTCTTACAGTCTTTTATAAATCTTATCTTATTTTCACTCGGTTGGTTGTGCAGATTCACTAAAAAGTGCAGCAAATTCTGCTCCTGTAACCTTTTCTTTCTCCAGAAGGAGCTTAGCAGATGCATGAAGTACATCCATATTTTCTTTAATAATTCTTGTTGCTTCTGAGTAGCAGTAGTCGATTATCTTCTTTACTTCTTCATCGATCTTTGCAGCTACTTCCTCACTGTATGGTCTCTGGTGTCCTATCTCACGGCCGATAAAGACCTCTTCACCTTCGCTGGCTTCGTAGTTCAGGAAGCCCAGTTCTTCTGAAAAGCCGTATTTAATGACCATGCTTCGTGCCACTGAGGAAGCCTGTCTGATATCCGCAGATGCTCCTGTAGTTATATCATCGAAGATCATCTGCTCTGCAATTCGTCCACCCATTGAAACCTGAATATTCTGAAGCATCCTGGTTTTGGTCCAGAACATGTCATCATTATCCGGCAGTGGCATGGTATATCCACCTGCACCCGAGCCGTTTGGAATGATAGATATTGTATATACATCTTCCATCTCATTTAACATATGGAAAAGTATTGCATGTCCTGACTCGTGATATGCGGTAATCTTTCGTTCTTTCTCGGAAACTACACGTGACTTCTTTTCTGTTCCGATTCCCAGCTTTACGAAGGAATCGTCAACATCTCTCTTGCAGATATATTTCCTGTTGTCCTTCGCTGCCTTAATAGCTGATTCATTCATAAGATTTTCAAGATCAGCTCCGGAAAATCCTGCTGTTGTTCTGGCAATCTCATGAAGATCCACATCATCTCCCACCGGCTTATTCTTTATATGAACCTTAAGGATTTCTTCTCTACCCTTTACGTCAGGCTTGCCAACTCTTACTCTTCTGTCGAAACGTCCGGGTCTGAGGATAGCAGGATCAAGAATATCAACCCTGTTGGTTGCAGCCATAACTATTATGCCTTCATTCTCACCAAAGCCATCCATTTCAACAAGGAGCTGATTAAGAGTCTGCTCTCTTTCATCATGTCCGCCACCAAGACCGGATCCACGACGACGAGCCACAGCATCAATCTCATCGATAAATACTATACAAGGGGAATTCTTCTTGGCATCAGCAAAAAGATCTCTTACTCTTGAAGCACCGACACCGACAAACATTTCCACAAAGTCGGAACCGGATATGGAGAAGAATGGAACTCCTGCCTCACCGGATATTGCTTTTGCAAGAAGAGTTTTACCTGTTCCCGGAGGGCCCTCAAGTATGATACCCTTAGGAATTCTGGCACCGATTTCTGTATATTTTGCAGGATCCTTCAGGAAGTCAACAACCTCTGAAAGCTCCTCTTTTTCTTCTTCAAGTCCTGCAACGCCGTCAAATGTAACGTCTGTCTTTACATCTTTCTTAGCCCTGCTCTTGCCAAAGTTAGCCAGTCCACTGTTTCCACCGCCAACACCTCCGGAAGAAAGCTGTGCACTGATCATGGTCATATATATAAAGAATAAAACCACAACAAATATATACGGTCCAAGTTTCTCCAGAAGACCAGGTCTTTTAACATCATGAAGGTGATACTTTACACCCTTGCTATCTTCAAGAACCTTAACTGTTTCATTTACATCCGGCGTAAAATATGTAATTCGCCCATCTTTCTTGAAAACGCTTACATTTCCCGTAGGAACCTCGCTGTTCTGGTAGATTTCAACGGAGGTCACAAGTTCCTCCCGAATATCCTTCTCCAGCTTAGAATCATTATAAGTTGTGTCTACATTTGCCGGTCTGGTCATTATCAGATACAGACCCAGGAAAATCAGGGCGATCAGAATATACGCCAGCAGAAATCCGCCTGCACCTGAAGGTCTCTTATTCGACTCTTTCACGTCTCACCTCACTACTCTATTACTCCGACATATGGAAGATTACGATATTTCTGATCGTAATCAAGTCCATATCCGATTACAAATTTATCCGGAATCACAAATCCGGTCATATCCACATCCAGTTTAACCTTTCTTCTGTCAGGTTTATTAAGGAGTGTGATAAGTTTTAATGAAGCAGGATTCCTCTCCTTCAGATTCTTATAAACCCAGCTAAGAGTATTTCCCGTATCAATAATATCCTCTACCAGAATAACATCTTTTCCTTCTATGGGCTCATCCAGGTCTTTTTTTAGAGTTATCACACCTGAAGACTCTGTTCCTGCGCCGTAGCTTGAAACTGTAAGGAAATCCATTGTAACAGGAACTTCCATCCGTTTTGCAAGCTCACATGTGAAGAATACACTTCCCTTTAGAATGCATATCAGATGAACCTCTTTGCCTGCATATTCCTGACTCAGTTCCTTTGCCATCTCAGCAACTCTGTCAGCAATCTCTTTTTCACTTATCAATACATTTATTTTTCCATCCATAGTCTACTCCACATCCAAATCCTTTGAAATATAATTCATAACAAGTACATTTTTTGTAGATTCGTCTATCTTATATCTTTCACTAAGTCTCAGGCCTACAGCCCAGACGATTTCATTTCCGTCTGCAACTACAGGAAAGCTGTCACGCCTCGCTCTTTCCACCTTTTCAGCCGAAAGAATCCTGTAGATCTTTTTTGTTCCACCTTCACTGTTTATCACCATGTAGTCATCCGGTTCAGGTGTCCTGAAACAAAGCACAGACTTTATTTTATCATAATCAATCATTTTAGTATATTCTTTTTTAGATATATCCATCCCCGGAGCATAAGGGATTTTTTCATATGTAACCTCACCGGAACTTCCTTCAGTCCCCCGGTCCCCGCTTCGACTTATTACAACACGGTCATACACCTTCTCCGCCACCATTCCATAGGGAAGGTCTACCCTCTTACCGGATTCCTTATTCGCAAGCTTTACCACAGAACTGATATGCTCTCGCGTAATATCCTTCCGCCTTCCGCAGATACTTTCCATATAAGAAAGAACCTTCTCTCCCTTGGCAAGTTCAGAAAGCCCTGAAAGCTCCGATATAGATATCCCTTTATCAAAGCTATCCTCAGAGGCTTGAGCCACCTCTCTATCAATATCCTTTTTAAGCTCAGTGCTTTCAGCAGCAATCATGGCTATATGCTCTATTGCCCCATCATTTATTTCCATGAGCTTTGGAAGTACTTCAAGCCTTATCTTATTTCTGGAATAATCTGTTATCATGTTGGTTGAGTCAGTTCTGTACTCAAGACCATTTTCCTTATCATATGCTTCTATCTCTTCTCTGAAGGTCATTAGAAGGGGTCTGATTATACGGCCTCTTACAGGCTTGATTCCTGCAAGCCCCAGAAGAGAACTTCCACGGATCATGTTATAGATAACTGTTTCCGCCAGATCATTTTTATTATGAGCAACTGCTATTTTTACTCCGGATATGCCGGCCTTCTTTTCAAGCTTTTCAGCCTCCTCTTCAAAGACCTGATAA
>JAILMQ010000048.1 GCA_024692605.1 Eubacterium sp. | reverse complement strand
TACTCTTTATCAGCTGCTGCATTTTCCAAATCGGAATATCTTTTATCACTCATGAGTCTCTTACATAGCTCACTGATAAGGTTTATTCCTTCTTCTCTTCCAGCTTCTTTGCCCTCTGCATAACCAGTCTTATGCGCCAACTTGGCTTCATCTTTTATTAACTGTTCTACTGTCATGATCTTTTTTCTCCATTTTTTATCCCTACGGACTTCTTTTACCGCTTCATCTATTTCTCTGGTAAAATCATCAGTTACGGACCCATCATCTATATACTTCAAAAAATTCTTTAGGGGAACTGGAATATCATCCATCTTTCCCTTTGTATTAAGGAATATCTTTGTGGTCTTATCATCTGATACAATAACAAAAGGAGGAGTTTAGGTTCCTCTGAATAATGCTATATTTTTATATCGTTTTTTTATTCTCTCTCTGTAATGAGGCTGAAAGAAAGTCAATATACTTTTCCTTTCTGCCTCTCTGGTGCATTTTTATTATAACTAAATCTGTATTATTATTCAATTCTTATCCGTCGTTATTTCCATTACCAATGCAGATTAGATTTTTTTATGTTACAATGTCCTTAATTGCAAATAGAAGGATTATATTTCATTAAGCAAAAAGGGGGATTTTATATCATGAAAAAAACATTAGTGATACTTTCTGCCGGAATTGGCTCCAGATTCGGTGGAGGAATTAAACAGCTTGAACCCGTGGATGATAACGGTCATATAATAATTGATTATTCAATCCATGATGCGATCGAAGCCGGTTTTAATAAGATTGTTTTTATAATAAGACATGATATTGAAGAAGATTTTAAAAATGTGATTGGTGACCGAATAGAAAAAATATGTACTCCACTTGGAGTTGAAATTGCATATGCATTCCAGGAGTTATCCGATGTTCCGATACAGGTAGATGGCAGAACAAAACCCTGGGGTACCGGTCATGCTGTTCTCTCAGCAGCAGATCAGATAGACTCATCATTTGCAGTTATCAATGCTGATGACTATTATGGAAAAAAAGGATTTAAAAAGGCTGCCGACTTTCTTGAAACTGATAACTACGGATTAGTAGGATATGTATTAAAGAATACTCTTTCCGATAATGGTGGCGTAACCAGAGGAATATGTAAAGTTTCTGATGGAACACTTATAGGAATTGAGGAAACTAAAAATATAATCAAAACTAAAACCGGTGCAGAAGCTGATGGCAGAATAATCGATATTAATTCCCTTGTTTCAATGAATTTCTGGTGCTATCCTACATCATTTTTAGATATCTTAAAAAATGGATTCCCTTCCTTCCAGGAATCTATGAATGATCCTTTGAAAGATGAATATCTACTTCCAATAATAGCTGATAAAATGCTAAGGGAAGGTTATTCTTTCAGTGTACTGCCTACTGATGATCAGTGGTTTGGCGTTACATATAAAGAAGATAAACCTGCAGTAGTTGAAAGCTTTAAAGAGCTTATTGAAAAAGGTATCTATACAAACGAATTGTTCTGAATCTTGAAAACGATGCCAGAGGGCAGTCCCTCTGGCATCGTTTTCCTTTATTTCTTTACTAGTTTACCTATTTCCCTCATAGGTCTAGTAACCTTCCATGATTTTGAATCAAGCAGTTTTTTGCGTTCTTTTTCTGATTTAATGAGTTTGGATTTTATATTATTTTGATCATTCCATGCATTGCATAATTCTTTACGGATATTCTCTAGTCTTTTTTCTTCCAACTTTTTATATAATCTCATAGATTCATGAAATACACTGGGACTCACAGATGAATTAATAAGATTATCAATAAACTTTGAGAAGCAATCAAACCAAATATCAAACCCTACTATATCTGTCATTTTCCATGGTTTATCCTTTGACGCATAATGTACTATTACCGCATCTTTCTCAATTTCTTTTAAATTACGATAATCAGTTTTATACTTGAGGTTAATCTTTTCAAAAGACCATTTATCTTTTGAACGATTGAGATTCACATACATAAAATTGTACTTGATAGGAAGTCTTTCAACTCTATCCTTGATTACCAGATTAAATACATTCTGATCCATCAGGCTTTTATCAGATAAAGATCTTTTCATTTCCCGCAATTTTTCACTGGTTTTTTCCTCCCTCATTTTTCGAAGGTTCATCAGCATAACACCGGAATTAAAATAATAATCTTTTAAATACATTTCATCCCTTGGCATATACATGACGCTGGAATCCGGAACTGCTGCTACAACATAATCATCAATATTTTTATTATAGAGTTCTGTCAGGTCATCACTAACTACTATATCTCCATCAAGATATAATGCT
>JAILMQ010000022.1 GCA_024692605.1 Eubacterium sp. | reverse complement strand
AAAGCAATATGTGCCAGAATCATTGTTAAAAATCCCTATCATTAAGCCGTATATTGTAATGGCTATTGGTCTTATGATCCTTTTTTCCTCAGCGAGGATAAGAAATGGATATTTCACAATGCTTCTGGCACATATTGCTTTTTGTACACCATATGTGGTGACTTCTGTTTATCCGAAGGTACGACAGATGGATGCAAGTGTGGCGGATGCAGCTATGGATCTTGGGGCTACGCCTTTTGAAGCACTTATTAAGGTTATTATTCCTATGCTGAAGGACGGAATATATGCTGGGATTCTTCTTTCCTTTACCATGAGCTTTGATGATTTCGTTATTTCTTATTTCGTAACAGGCAACGGTGTGGAAAACATTTCCATAGTGGTTTACAATATGACGAAGAGAACCAATCCTACCATCAATGCACTTTCTACCATTGTTATACTGGTGATTGCGATTCTGATAATTGTTTCAAAACTGGTGCCTAACCTTTTGAAAAATGTAATGAAGCGTGTACTTTTTGCCGGCTTCTTTATTATCCTGGGAATCAGTGTTTTTGCCGGGGCAAAGGGTAACAAGAAAACTCTCAGAGTATTTAATTCGGGAGAGTATCTTGACCCTGAACTGATTGAAAGGTTTGAGAAGGAAAATGACTGCAAGATAATCTATGAAACCTTCGATTCAAATGAGTCAATGTATACAAAGCTTATGAGCGGTGCAGAGTATGATGTTCTGGTTACAAGTGATTACATGATTGAAAGACTTATTAAGGAAGATAAATTGCAGCCGGTGAATTGGGACAATATCACTAATAAGGATGCCATTAATCCGGATAATCTGGGATATGAATTCGATCCTCAGAATAAATACAGCGTTCCATATTTTGTGGGAACAGTAGGTATATTATATAATAGAAATGTTGTTGATGAAGAGGATCTGAAGGATGGATGGAATCTTCTTCAGAATACAAAGTATGCCGGAGATATTTATATGATCGATTCAGAGAGAGACAGCTTCATGATCGCTCAGAAATCTCTTGGATATTCAATGAACACTACAGATAAAAATGAGATTGATGAGGCTTATAAATGGCTTCTTAAACAGAAAAAGAATATGGATGTTGTCTACGCCGGTGATGATGTTATGGATAATATGATTTCCGGTAATAAGGATATAGCAGTGGTTTATTCCGGAGACGGTGCATATATCATGGCTGAAAATGATGAGCTTGATTATTTTGATCCGCCGGAAGGAACTAATGAATGGTGTGATGCACTTGTTATGACTAAGGAGTGCAGGGATACTGAACTTGCTGAAAAGTTTATGGATTATACTCTGGAATATGATGTCTGCTACACCAATTCCATATTTGTTGGTTATACAACCCCTGTAAAACAGGTTATGGAAGATATGAAAAAATCAGAATTTGAAGGTATAAATGCTTATGATCCTGTGTTTGGTGCACCAAATAACGAAGTGTTCCGTTATCAGGATATGAAGACTAAGCAATATACGGCTGATCTTTGGACTAAGATAAAAGCTTATTAGAGGTTAGAAATGATTTATATAACATTAGTTATGTACAATAATAAAATGGAAGATATTCCTTCGAAGGGTACACTTAGTACTTTTATTAAGGATTATGGTAATGATAAGGTAAAGCTTATTATTGTTAATAATTCTGATAAAAGTAAGTTTTGTGAGCTTAGTGATGAAGCTGAATACTTTGTTAATGATACGGCTGCTGTCTACATGTGTGAAGGTAAGAATCTTGGACTTTCAAAAGCATATAATAAGGCTTTTAATAAAGCATTAAGTGAATCAATGGATACTCAGAAGGATTTTATGATGCTACTGGATGATGATACATATATTTCTTATGATTATCTGGAGATGCTATATAAGGCTCACGTAATAAACGGCAGTAAAACTAAGAAGGTAAATGTAATAGCCAGTCTTGTCAGCAGTTCAGGCAGACCTATGTCTCCGATCAAAAGCTTTAAAATGAAGTATAAGCTTTCTGATTTTATAATAAATCATGGGGTTTATAACAATATAATATGTATCAACAGTGGAATGGCCATCAGGCTTTCAGCCCTTGAGATGATAGGAGGCTTTGAAGAATCTCTTTTCCTGGATATGATTGATTATATGCTTTTCTATAGATTGAAAGAAAAAGAACTTTGCAGAGTTCTGGTTATGCCAAAGAAAATCCTGCAAAGCTTTTCCGGCAGAACTAAAATGTCCAAGGAAGCGGCAAGAAAGCGTTTTATGATATTCAGTAAAGATTTCATGCGCTATGCAAAGCTTACTGGCCTCAGTAAAATGTATACTGCAACCTACCTTATGAAAAGGAAGATGGCTATGGAGATTAAATCCGGTAAATAATTATGAGAGAAAATATAGCAGTAATATTTGATTTTAACGGAACATGTATATTTGATGGTAAATACCATAATAAAGCCTGGCAGATGTATATTGAGGAGCTTTCTCTAAAACCTGTTTCAGACAGGGATGTGAGTCTTTGGATAATGGGTAAGACACCTAAGGAAATATTGGAACATTTTCTCGGATATGAACTAACTGATTCCATGGTTGCCCAGTTTTCTGAGGAGAAGGAAAGGATATACAGAAAGCTTCTGATGGAATATGATGTTTCCCTTGCTCCCGGTCTTAAAGATTTTCTTAATTATCTGCTTTTGGCTCAGATCAAGAGAACTATAGCATCCACAGCAGATGCCTGGAATATGAAGATGTATTTTGAAAAATATAATCTTGATATGTGGTTTAAATGGGAGGATGTTGTAATAAATGATGGTAAGATTCCACTAAAGCCTCATCCGTATATTTATCTTGCTGCCATTGAAAAGCTTGGAGTGAGTGCTGATAAGATTGTTGCATTTGAAGATAGTGAAAGTGGAGTAGAAGCTGCATACGCTGCGGGAATAAGACATATTATTGCTGTTACAGGTGATAGCTGGAATACAAAACTCATTACAAAACCGGGTGTTTATGCCCAGATAAAGAATTATACGGAGTTAAATCCTGATAATTTTTAAAAACTGACAAACCTTTTGATGAACTTTTTTGACATTTGTAATATAATGTCATAGGGTTTATTAATATAGTTTTTATAAGGGGGATGTTTTGGAAGACGATAGAAAAAAGAAAACATTAGGCCTTATCAATTTAAAAATGATGCTTACCCTTGCTGGAGCCGGAATCATAATAGTTTCATTTTATCTTTTAGTAGGTAAATTTTCTGTGCTTCTTTCCGTAATAGGTAAATTGATAAAAGCAGTTTCGCCGATTATTATCGGTATGATAATTGCTTTTATTATGAATCCGATTGTAAACAGAATGAGGATGGGATTCAGGTCTATTTTTGAGAATAAGCTTCCCAAGATGAAAAAGGAGAAAAGAGAGAAGCTTTCGGATGTTCTGGCAGTTATCTTTGCTCTTATATTTTTCCTTGTGATTCTGGTTGGCTTTTTGTGGGTTTTGATACCATCTTTGTATGAAAGTATTAATAATCTCTACGCCAACTTTGATAAATATACCACTAATATGGAAAAGTATATTACTAACCTTATGAAGGATAATCCTGATATTATGAAGGTTATTAATAATTATATGGATGATATTGAGGCGGCTATTAAAAAGTTCTTTACTGATAAGCTGCTGCCTAATATGGATAGTATTGTAATGACAATTTCTTCCGGAATCATCAGTGGTGTTAAGTTTGTACTAAACTTTATCATAGGAATCATTGCGGCGGTTTATATCCTTTTAAGCAAGGATAAGTTCTCAGCCCAGGCTAAAAAGTTTGTATATGCAACTTTTGAAAGAAAGACAGGAAACAAGATTCTTTATGCATCTGAGTATGTTGACGCTGTTTTTGGAGGATTTATTAGCGGAAAGCTTATTGATTCTTTGATAATAGGTGGAATATGTTTTGTATTCTGCAGTATTGTAAATATGCCTTATGCAGTTCTTATCAGTGTTATCATAGGTGTGACTAATATCATTCCGTTTTTTGGTCCGTTTATCGGAGCGATTCCATCTGCATTTCTGGTGCTTGTTGAATCTCCGAAAATGTGTCTTATATTCGTAATATTTATAATCATTCTGCAGCAGATTGATGGAAATATTATAGGACCGCTTATTCTAAGCGATTCAACCGGTCTTTCCAGTTTTTGGGTACTGTTTGCGATCCTGGTGGGTGGAAACCTGTTTGGTTTTGCTGGAATGATTCTCGGGGTTCCTACATTTGCATGTATTTATGCGATTATGACTATCTGGCTCAGAAATAACCTTAATAAGCGTGGTCTGAAAAATGATACCGAGTATTTTGTTGCCTTAAGAGGCTTTGATGAGGATGACAATCCTATTCGTGGTCCGAAGAAGAGATTTGCATCGGCCAGAGACAGGAAAAAGAGAGAAAAGAATCTTGAATCTCTCAGACATTCTTTGAAATTTATTGATAATCTGACTCATCACGATAAAGATAATGATAAAAAAGATAAGACTGACAAATCCGATAAAAAGGATAAGTCTGATAAAAATAAAAAATAATATAAGTATATAAATCTGGAGGAAAGATTAATGGCAAAATTCGATCACAAGTTAATCGAAGCAAAATGGAACAAGAAATGGGAGGAAAATCCTGTAAATGTAAACGATGGTAAAAAGCCTAAGTATTACTGTCTGGATATGTTCCCATATCCATCAGGAAATGGTCTTCATGTTGGACATTGGAGAGGATATGTTATCTCTGATGTATGGAGTCGTTATCAGATGATGCATGGAAAGTATGTTATCCACCCAATGGGATGGGATGCATTTGGACTTCCTGCTGAAAATTATGCTATAAAGAATGGAATTCACCCATCAATTTCCACTGCAAAGAATGTGGCTGCCATCAAAGAGCAGATCAAGCAGATCTCTGCAATCTATGACTGGGATATGGAGGTTAATACTACAGATCCTGATTATTTCAAATGGACACAGTGGATATTTGTTCAGATGTTCAAGAAGGGTCTTGCTTATGAGAAGGAGATGCCTATTAACTGGTGTCCTTCATGTAAGACCGGTCTTGCTAACGAAGAGGTTAAGGATGGTAAATGTGAGCGCTGCGGAGCAGATGTTACAAAGAAGAATCTTCGTCAGTGGATGCTGAAGATAACTGCCTATGCTGACAGACTTCTTGCTGATCTGGATAAGCTTGACTGGCCTGAGAAGGTTAAGAAGATGCAGTCTGAGTGGATTGGTAAATCCCAGGGTGCTGAGGTAAACTTCCCTGTAGATGGAAGAGATGAAGTTATAACTGTTTATACAACAAGACCTGATACTCTTTACGGAGCTACATTTATGGTAATTGCTCCTGAGTCAGAGCTTGCTTCAAAGCTTTATACACCTGAAACAGAAAAGGCTGTAAAGGATTATATCTATCAGACATCTCTTAAGTCATCCATCGATCGTATGGCTGATAAGGAGAAGACAGGAGTATTCACAGGCTGCTATGCTATAAATCCTCTTAATGGAGCAAAGACACCTATCTGGCTTTCGGATTATGTTCTTGCTGATTATGGTACAGGAGCTATCATGTGCGTTCCTGCTCATGATGACCGTGACTTTGAGTTTGCTAAGAAGTTTGATCTTCCTATTATTCAGGTTATTGCTCCTACACTTGATGATGTACAGGATGGAAATGAGATGACTGAGGCTTATACAGCGGCTTCAGGTATCATGGTTAATTCCGGTGATTGGAACGGAATGGAGTCAGCTGTTCTTAAGAAGGAGGCTCCAAAGATCATAGAAGAGAAGGGCTATGGTAAGGCTACAACCAACTATAAGCTTCGTGACTGGGTATTCTCACGTCAGAGATACTGGGGTGAGCCAATTCCTATTGTCCATTGTGAGAAGTGTGGTGCTGTTGCAGTACCTGAGGATCAGCTTCCACTTAGACTTCCGGATGTAGAGAAGTATGAACCTACAGGAACAGGTGAATCACCACTTGCTGCAATTGATAGCTGGGTTAACTGTACATGTCCTGAGTGTGGCGGTCCTGCTAAGCGTGAGACCAATACAATGCCACAGTGGGCAGGTTCTTCATGGTACTTCCTGAGATATGTGGATGTAAATAATGATAAAGAGCTTGTTTCCAGAGAAAAGGCTGATAAATACCTTCCTGTTGATATGTATATCGGTGGTGTAGAGCACGCTGTTCTTCACCTTCTGTATTCAAGATTCTGGACAAAGTTCCTTTATGATATCGGAGTAGTAGGCTTTGATGAGCCATTTAAAAAGCTTTTCAACCAGGGTATGATCTGTGGTCGTGACAGAGAGACAGGTAAGCCTACCAAGATGAGTAAGTCTCTTGGTAATATCGTATCTCCTGATGATATTGTAAGAGATTATGGTTGTGATACCCTCAGACTTTATGAGCTTTTCGTAGGTCCACCGGAAGCAGATGCTATCTGGGATGATGCAGGTATTGATGGTATTTACAGATTTATTAAGAGATTCTACGGAGTTGTAACTGATAATCTGGAGAAATATGAGAAGGATGGAGAGGTTGCTGAAACTGCAGAAACCCTTCGTCTGAGAAATGGTCTTGTTAAGGCTGTTACAGAACGTCTTGAAAGCTTTAACCTGAATACAGTAGTATCTGCATTTATGGAGTACAATAATAAGTTTGTTGAGCTTACAAAAACTACAGGAGTAGATAAAGAAACTCTTAAGACTGCAGTTCGTCTTATTGCTCCTTTTGCTCCACATCTTGGAGAAGAACTCTGGGAGATGCTTGGTGGTACAGCTTCAGTATTTGAAGAAGCATGGCCAGAGTTTGATGAAAAGCATCTTGAAACAGCAGAAATCACACTTCCTGTTCAGGTAATGGGTAAGACAAGACTTACAATAAATGTTCCTGCAGATGCATCTAAGGATGAAATCCTTGCTGCTGCTAAGGAAGCACTTGGCTTCAGACTTGACGGCAAGACAATAATTAAAGAAATATATGTACCGGGCAAGATCATTAACATCGTAGCAAAATAATTTACTGAGGATATTTATATGTTTCGGCGTATATTGCTTAGAAATTTAATATCTATGATGGTACCGCTGATAATTATAGAGGCCATGATTCTTTTCATGGCCATTCAGCTTGCCTCTCTGGATAAGTTCAGATGCTATAATCTTACTGATTTGAGTATGGCTGAGATTTTGTATCTCGAAGGCAAGACCAATATATCAATAGCATGTCCTGATAATCTGAAACCCGCAGGCTTTAATTTTGTTTCTGATGATAAGGTAATAGGAGAGTATTATTATCTTCTTACTGATAAGGGGATTACATTATTTATATTAGATCCCGAGACTGCTGCCGGAATTAAAGACGGCAGTAAAGAAACTCTGTATGTAAAGATTGTTAAGGATACTGTCTCTGCCAAGTATGTAGAAGAAGAATATAATGATGAGCTTGGTCTTGGTTCTGATACACTAAATGGTTATGTAAGTGAATATGTATTCGATGAGCCTGAATATCCGGTGGTTAAAATATCTATTCTTTCATACATTAAAATTATAGATGTGATAATTATTGCCGTTACTTTTTTCTATTTTGTTCTGGCGGCACTTTATCCCTTCATTAATTTCAGTATCAGAAAAAGAGGGATTGATATCAGCAAAGCAGAGCTTATTGATGTTCTGGATGATGAGTTGGAAAATCATCTGATTGAAAAAGACGGAAACTTCTATGTGACTGAAAAGTATGAGATATACGCATCTATCTCATACTTTTCAGTCACATAGAAGTTTCCGTCTTTTTCAATCAGATGATTTTCCAACTCATCATCCAGAACATCAATAAGCTCTGCTTTGCTGATATCAATCCCTCTTTTTCTGATACTGAAATTAATGAAGG
>JAILMQ010000266.1 GCA_024692605.1 Eubacterium sp. | reverse complement strand
CTCTCAATATTACTTTCAATATAGCAAGCATCAACAATAATGCATAATTATAATATCATAAATATAACATAAGAGTCCTGCATAAAAAATAATATTTTAATTATAACTTTTAGGAGGTGTACTAAGTTCGTTATATTCAGGATCAACTGTTGGCCAGAGCATATATGCACGACCATGATTATTAAATATTCGACCATCTGTCTGAATCCAGGAATCATTGGAATTAAATCCACCCGCCGCCCAAACAGAAACATTGCAGTTTTTATCTACAGCAATCAGCCATTGATCAAGATAATTCTGACTAGTAAACTTCATGGGAGCATCAGCAGCTCCAAGATACGAATTAAATTTTTCTTCAAATATATTTACATCAATATGTCGTATACTTGTCGGACGATAATTTAATCCAACCAACTTAAATTTCTGATAATATCTTCCCGTAGGATTGCAAGAAGCAATAACCTTATAATCACGTCCTCTAGGCAAATCTCCAGCCATTGTAGTCACGTACTCATACATTTCCTCATCTTCAGAAATTGCCGCCATAAAAGTAGTACCCAAAGTTTCTGCCGCAACAATATCATCCGCCTTTCTTGCCTTTACAATAAATCTAATTATTGAAGGAGTTACCACGGAGGCAAGTATAGCCATAATAGCAATTACAATAATAAGTTCCACAAGAGAAAAACCTTTATGGCATCTATTATTAAGATAAATATTATTAAACAACCTTTTTTTACTCATATACACCCCACCTTATAAATCAACCAATCTGGCAAGGAATAATTATTCAGTAAAGCAAATATCAAATATTAAGTATACAAAAGCAATAACTATTTATAGTCACTACAAGTTTCGGGGTAAAGAAGATAATAAGCTTTATTATCAGTAGTAGAGCCAATCCAGACCTCAATTCTGTCATTAGTCTTATTTCTACCACAAATATATGTATTAAGAGTGCTTCCTTTAGGATTCTTTGTACACTTAATCATTACATCAGTAGGATCTACTGTATTATTAATTTCATCAACAAGAAAATCATGCCCTGAAGCCCCACCATTAATAAAACGACTACCATTCTGCCCGTATATCCACTGAGCTATACATACAAGATCATAATTATTACCATTTTCATCAGTAACTGTATATACATCAGCAGTAAGATCTTTCATATACCAGCTATACATATCATCACTATCTCCACCACTTTGATATTCATCTCCTGAAGAAATAGCAAGTGATAACGCCTCACCTATAATTCGTCCAACCTGAACATCATCCGCTCTCCTTGATTTATCAATATACCTAATAAGAGCAGGAGCAATTGCAGCAGCAAGAATTGCCATAATAGCAATTACAATAATGAGCTCCACTAAAGAGAAGCCCTGATTTTTCTTCGAAGCCTTGAAAACTAGTGAAGGATTAAACTTATTTAATTTTATCATATTGGTATCCTCACGAATAGTGTAATTTGGTAACAGTTTAATGTACCAGAATAATGCTACGAAACATATCTAAAACACTAATAATAAAAAAATACCATTAGAATAATCCATTTAAGGGAAATAAGGGAAATAAGATAAAACTTATGAAACCAAATAAATTCATATCTATAAAATGATATGTAAAAATCCCAGGAAAAATCTAACAGTAGTAATTCATTATTGCAACTGGCTACCTAGATAAATAAGCTCTCACCCTTAAGAAACCCAGGCCCTATAGCTTTGCGTCACAGAATCACTCCTGCTTTGCCCATATATAAGGATAATAACATATCATCTTAATTAATTCAACAAAAGTTATAAAAAGCATTAGTTTTTTTCATAAAAAATACATAGTTTTTTAGACATTTTGAATAAAAAGCAAAAAAAGCAAAAAAATAAAGGTAATATCTACTTGATAATACCCTTAAATGATTTCTTTAAAATGATATTGCGGATAACAGGAGTTGAACCTGCACGGGAGTCCCCACTAGAACCTAAATCTAGCGCGTCTGCCAATTCCGCCATATCCGCATGATTTTAAATTTTTAGGAAACGAAAAGTTATCGTTTCACTCAGGATCGTCGATTCCGCTTTGCGAAATCGATGATTTATCTGGGCTAGTTGGATTCGAACCAACGAATGCAGGAGTCAAAGTCCTGTGCCTTACCGCTTGGCTATAGCCCAAGGATTTTGCCTGACCTTGCCTTACATAATACTTTATGTGATGGTTCGAACAACTGCCTCTTTTTGAGGGTGGGTAAAGGGACTTGAACCCTTGGCCTCCAGAGCCACAATCTGGCGCGCTAGCCAACTGCGCCATACCCACCATAATACTTAAGTGTGCCACGGGGGAATCGAACCCCCGACAACTTGATTAAAAGTCAAGTGCTCTACCGACTGAGCTAGTGGCACTTGGACAGTACTCTCAAAATCAAGCAAAATGTGCCCGAAGGGATTCGAACCCCCGACCCACGGCTTAGAAGGCCGTTGTTCTATCCAGCTGAGCTACGGACACGTATAGACTTTGGACAGTCTAAAAGCGGGTGATGGGAATCGAACCCACATATCCAGCTTGGAAGGCTGGTGTTCTACCACTGAACTACACCCGCATATTCATAACTTTTGTTATGCTTAATAACTGCGTTTAGGAATGACAGCTATTGTATTTTATATAATTATTTCAAATGTGTCAAGAACAAATTTATGTAAATTTGAATTTAACACTTTAGTCGGGGTGACAGGATTCGAACCTGCGACCTCCTGATCCCAAATCAGGCACTCTAGCCAAGCTGAGCCACACCCCGAAAGGTTTAAATAGCGGGAGGGGGACTTGAACCCTCGACACTACGGGTATGAACCGTATGCTCTAGCCAGCTGAGCTATCCCGCCATTTATCTAGTAGCTCTTTCAACGGCTGAAGAATCACGAAGTGATTCTGAAAGCGATGAAGAGCTGACACTGTTGTGTCATTAATGGGGCCTACAGGGCTCGAACCTGTGACCCTCTGCTTGTAAGGCAGATGCTCTCCCAGCTGAGCTAAGACCCCTCTTTTTTTCATACCGTTTCTCAACAGCACTTGTACTATTATAGTGAGGTGGGTATACTTTGTCAAGCACTTTTTTATAAAGATTTCAATTATTTTTTTCAAATAAAAACGGCAGTAAAAATAAGGTCTGAACCCATTTTACTGCCATTCATAATTATCTTATAAATAATTGATTAAGCTTCTGCAGGAGCAGCTACATCCTCAGCTATATCCTGATCATCATCGAAGAAATCATCATCAAAATCATCATCGAATTCATCAAAATCATCAAGATAGTCAGGTGTGAGATACTTATATACAGCAAATGCGATTCCTGCAATAAGTGTAACAACACCAACAATAATGCAAATAGCTACTATTGCTTTCTTTGCGCTTTCAACTGCATCTTCCTTAACAACTACTTCTTTGTCTCTCATAAAAAGAAACCCCCTTCCGTGTTTTATCAAGTTTTTAATTTAAGTCAAATAATATCTGACACTGCCGATATTATAACACATGTATTACATTATTTAAAGAATAAATTTGCTATTATTTTAATGATTCAAACATTAACTACTTAGTGAACATATAACTCTTTATCTCCTACTGAATCCTCAAGAAGTCCCTGGATCAATGTTCTGGAATTTTCTAATGCTTCTTCTTTCAAAACCTCAAGGTTTGCATTTGCTTCCACGTCATCTTTAGCATATTTTATAGCATCTACTCCGTCTTCCATCTTTTCCCAGTTGAATAATGCATTCTTTTTATCGAAGAACTTAACAGAATCCGGATCAATATTAATATCCTGAATCTCCGGTTCAGGAAGATCAACCACTACCCTGTCATCCTCAACCTTTATTTCAATCTCGGATACATCTATACCTGCTCTAACCTCGGCAGAATAAGTCATATTATAGGACATCTGAGTAAGATAAGGTATATCACCCTCTGAATAGAATAAAACGCCGTTATAGTACATTTTAGCCGAAGTAAGTTCACTTGACTCCTCTATCTTTGAATATAGGGAGGCCGATGTTATTGTAGGTTGTTTTTTATCAGTAAGCTTTTTTACAGCAAATATAGTCGTAAAACATACTGCGGCAACCATAATCATAACAATCAGCAGAATTATAATTGTACGCAAAGTCTTTCTTTTTTCATATTTTATTATAAGATCGTCTCTGTCTCTCATCTATCCACCCCCCTATATCTTTTTAAGACGGGCCAGTGTTGCGAACATTTTCTTTTCACCAACGCTGTCAAAGACTACAGTTATTTCGTAATCATTTCCACCTTTGATCATCTCTGTCACAACACCTTTTCCGAATTTAATATGCTTAACCGTATCTCCTACAGTGTAATTTATGGAATCAAGGTCATTCTGAGGCACCTTTGAAGTTTTAAAAGCCGCCTGAGGAACCTTTGGTGATTTAAAAGTCGCCTGAGGAATCCTGCTTCCTCCAAAAAAGGAATCCGAACTATCTGAATAAGTATGCATCTTAACTCCGGAGGATTCCAGATAATCCTTTGGAATTTCTTCAATAAACCTGGACTGAGCCGGATAGGTTCTGTTTCCATTGATCATACGAGTGGATGCACTACTGAGATAAAGTTCCTTCATAGCTCTGGTAATACCGACATAACAAAGTCTTCTTTCTTCTTCAACCGCATCCGGATCATCGGAATCTATGGACATGCCACTTGGGAAAAGCCTTTCCTCCATACCTACAATAAATACAAGAGGAAATTCCAGACCCTTTGCACTATGAAGAGTCATAAGTGTTACTTTATTTTCATCATCATCACTTTCGCTTTCATCAGCAACCAGTGATATTTCCTCCAGAAGTTCGATAAGAGAAGGTTCCATAGCCTCTTCCTCATAGCTCGCAACCTTATTCTTAAGTTCCTCAATATTTTCTACTCTTGTTTTTGCTTCATCTGTACCTTCATTAATGAGTTCATTTTTATAACCCGTTTTTTCCATGATACTGTCAAAAAGCTCAACAAGATCACCGGACTGTGCAAAGGAATTAAAGCTTTCCATAAGTTCAATAAAGGAAGCCACTTTATCCTTTGCTCTCCCCAGCTCTTCTCTAAGATCCGGATCCTTGCAATAATCATACATTGAAAGGCCGTGGTCAAATGCGTTCTCCCGGATCTTATTTATCGTAGTAAGACCAATTCCTCTTCTCGGAACATTTATTATTCTGGCAAAGGAAACCTCATCATCATGATTGGCAATAGTTTTCAGGTACGCAACAATATCCCTGATTTCTTTTCTTCCATAGAAATTAGTTGCACCTACAAGTTTATAAGGCACATTTGCATAAATAAACTTTTCCTCAAGAGCTCTGGACTGGGCATTGGTTCTGTATAATACAGCCATATCAGATAGACTGTACCCTTGAAGTGTTTTATCAAGGATAATATTTACAACGCCGTGAGCTTCTTCATATTCAGTACTGTAGGTGATATATCTGATTCTTGCACCCTCATCCTTATCAGTCCACAGCTTTTTTGCCTTACGGCCCTCATTATGAGCAACAACAGCATTAGCAGCATTAAGAATGTTGGAGGTTGATCTGTAATTCTGCTCCAGTTTTACAACCATGGCATCAGGATACTGTTCCTCAAAGTTCAGAATGTTATAGATATTGGCGCCTCTGAACTTATAAATTGACTGGTCATCATCACCAACAACGCAAAGATTACGCCATTTAGCCGCCAGGAACTTAATAAGCAGGAACTGGGAATTATTTGTATCCTGGTACTCATCAACCATTATATACTTAAATCTTGTCTGATACATTTCCAGAACTTCTTTGTCCCGGTCAAAAAGAACAAGCGTCTTAAAGATAAGATCATCAAAATCCAGAGCGTTATTCTTCTTCATCCTCTCCTGATATTCCCGGTATATCCTTGCCATCTGCATATCACGGTAACTGCTTCCTGCGGCAAGATCCATATCCTCAGGAGTCTTAAACTCTTCCTTCGCCTTTGATATATATGCAAGACAAAGCTTTTCCGGGTACTGCTTATTATCAATATTCAGAGATTTCAGAACCTCTTTTACTACTGTTTTCTGATCATCCGTATCGTATATTGTGAAGTTGTTATTGCCGCCTATACGATCATAGAATCTACGCAGAATTCTTACGCACATGGAATGAAATGTACTGATCCAGATATTTTCCGCACCAATACCAACCTGTGCCTCTACTCTGTCTCTCATCTCCGCTGCAGCCTTATTTGTAAATGTTATGGCGAGAATGTTATAAGGATTAACGTCCATATCATCTATGAGATAAGATATTCTATGTACAATAACACGGGTTTTGCCCGAGCCGGCACCTGCAAGTATAAGAAGAGGCCCCTCGGTATGCGAGCAGGCCTCCCATTGTTTATCATTAAGCAAATTCATTACTCTGCTGATGTCATTCCCATCTTAGCTTTAAGTGCTGCAAGTTCATCCTGAACGGCTGCATCAGGTGCTGCATCATACTTAGAAGCGAGATTGTCAACTTCCTGAGAAGCTGTTGTAGAATTAAGCTCAGCTTCAGCCTGTGCAACATCAAGCATTGCATCAGCCTTATCTTCCATTCTCTGGAATGCAGAAAAGCTTGATTCGGAATTAACCTTGGAAGTCATCTTATTAATATCCTGCTGTGCCTTAGCAAGACGGATCTTAGCCTTAATTGTATCTTTTCTGGAATTAAGTTCTGCTATATCCGCAACAAGCTTGTCATGCATCTGACGCATTTTCATAGCATTTGCCGCTGATACATCATAAACCTGCTGAAGTGTCTGCTGCTTAGCAACAAGCTTAGCCTTCTCTGTAAGGAATCTTGTAGCATCTGCATCATTTCCTGCAACAACAGCCTTTTCAGCATATTGCTGCATCTTAGCTATCTCAGCATTAACCTCATCGAGATTACGTTTTGCCCTTGTCTCATCAGCCATAACCTCGGCTGTTTCTTCCTTAACCTTCGCTAAATCATTATTGAGATTTCTGAGTGTCTGATCGATCATCTTCTCAGGATCTTCTGCCTTATCTAAGATGGCATTAATGTTAGCTGACATGATGTCTTTAAATCTTGATAAAATTCCCACTATTGTAATCCTCCCTGTTTTTATAAACTAGAAATTATTATAACCCATTCAAGACAGTACGTCTAGAATAATATCATTTTTTACTTCGATTGATTGTTTATCCACACCGGATAGGCAGATACAATCTGATCCGGTAATTATTTCATAGGCTGAATCAAGTTTTCCTGAATCATTTGAATAAAGAGTTGCTATAACATCATCAGG
>JAILMQ010000251.1 GCA_024692605.1 Eubacterium sp. | reverse complement strand
TGAAGGTTAATGGATTTATGCAGTGATGGTTAGAAGTATTTATATGGGGAATAATATTGGAGACCGTTTATTATGAAAAAAGAATTTAAGGAGATCGCTCAGAAAATAGTGGATTCCATGACACTTGAGGAAGCAGCATCTCAGATCAAGTATGACAGTCCTGCTGTGGAATCAAAGGATATTCCGGCCTATAACTGGTGGAATGAAGGACTTCACGGACTCGCCAGAGCGGGCACAGCTACAGTGTTCCCACAGGCTATAGCACTTGCAGCAATGTTTGATAAGGATATGCTCCAAAAGATTGGAGATGTTGTAGCAACAGAAGCAAGAGCGAAGTATAACGAATCTACTAAGTGTGGAGACAGAGATTTATATAAAGGAATCACAATGTGGTCTCCGAATGTTAATATTTTCAGAGATGCAAGATGGGGCAGAGGCCAGGAAACCTATGGAGAGGATCCATACCTGACAGGTGCCCTTGGTGTTGCGTTTATAAAAGGACTTCAGGGAGATGGAAAATACCTGAAGACTTCTGCATGTGCAAAGCATTATGCAGTTCATTCCGGACCGGAGGCTTTAAGACATGGCTTTGATGCAAAGGCTTCTGCAAAGGATCTTGAGGAAACCTACACTCCTGCTTTCTACGCAGCAATAAAGGAAGCTGATGTTTCAGGAGTTATGGGTGCATATAACAGAGTGAACGGTGAGCCTGCGTGTGCAAGCCAGGAACTTGTTGTAAAGAGACTCAGAGAAGAGTGGGGCTTTGATGGATATTTTGTATCTGACTTCCTTGCTCTTATGGATATTCATGAAAATCATCATGTAACAAAGAATGCGGTTGAGTCTGCAGCTCTTGCTCTTAAGGCAACCTGTGATGTAAATGCAGGTTATGTATATAGAGAGATAATGGAAGCTTACAGACAGGGACTTGTAACAGAAGAAGAAATCAGAACTGCAGCAGTTAACGCTTATACAATAAGAGCTGCTCTGGGAATGTTCTCAGATGACTGTGAGTATGACAGCATCGGAATCGAGTCACTGGATACTGAGGAATCTGCTGAACTTTCATATCAGGCAAGTATTAATTCAACAGTACTTCTTAAAAATGATGGAATCCTTCCTTTAAATAAGGATGATATAAAGACTATTGCCGTTGTTGGACCTACTGCAACTTCTATAGCAGTTCTTGAAGGAAACTACAATGGAACATCTTCCAGATATGTAACAAACCTTCAGGGAATCAGAAATGCTGTAAATCCGGAAACAAGAGTTCTTTATTCAGAGGGTTCACATCTCTTTAATGACAGAGTTCAGAATCTTGCTCTTGAGGATGACAGACTCAGTGAGGCAGAAACTGTTGCCAGATCAAGTGATGTTGTAGTTCTCTATGTTGGACTTGATTCAACAATCGAAGGTGAAGAAGGTGATACAGGAAATGCATTTGCTGCAGGAGATAAAACATCTCTGTTCCTTCCTGAATCACAGCAGAAGCTTATAAAGAGAGTAGTAAGCACAGGAAAGCCTGTAATAATAGTTAACAATACAGGTAGTGCTATCGACTTCAGCTTCGAAGAGGAAAATGTAAATGCAATCATCCAGAGCTGGTACAGTGGACAGGCAGGTGGACAGGCCGTTGCAGATATAATCTTCGGACAGGCTGTTCCGGGAGGAAAGCTTCCGGTTACCTTCTATAAAGATGGTACACAGCCACCTATGGAAGATTACAGCATGAAGAACAGAACCTACAGATATTTCACCGGTGAACCACTTTATCCATTTGGATACGGACTTTCATATACAAGCTTCGAATACAGTGATGTACAGGTAGATGAGAATGATAGTGATGCACCTTCAGGCATCAGCGTAACGGTTAATGTAAAGAATACCGGAGCTGTAAAGGCAGATGAGATTGCAGAGCTTTATATAAATAATCAGATTAAAGAAAAACTTTCAAACGGACTTAATTCCGGAATCGAAGGACTTGAGGCTGCTACAGATGTGGATAATCAGCCAATCTGCAGTCTTGCAGGATTTGAAAGAGTTACTCTTGAACCGGGTGAATCAAAAACAGTTACATTTAAACTCGGAGAAAGAGCTTTCGATACTGTTCTGGAAGACGGAAGAAGAGTTAAGCTTCGCGGAAGCTACAAGCTTTATGTAGGTGGCCAGCAGCCGGATGCTGTAAGTGAAAAACTTACAGGTAACAAATGTCTGGAAGTTGGGACAACTATTTAGATGAAAGAAAATATGGCTATATCAATAAAATATCTAAATTAGTTAATAAAAAAATGTATAACTTTTTTACTTAAATAATTATATAATGTATTTGTCAATTAAAGGACAAATATATGAAGTGGAGGATTCTAAAAAATGAAGTTCTTTATCGATACTGCTAATGTTGAAGACATCAAAAAAGCAAATGACATGGGCGTTATCTGTGGCGTAACCACAAACCCATCTCTTATTGCAAAAGAAGGAAGAGATTTTAATGAAGTTATCAAAGAAATCACTTCTATAGTAGATGGACCTATCAGTGGAGAGGTTAAAGCTACTACAGTTGATGCTGAAGGAATGATTAAAGAAGGAAGAGAGATAGCTGCTATCCATCCTAACATGATCGTTAAGATTCCTATGACTGTTGAAGGACTTAAAGCTGTTAAGGTACTTGCTGCAGAAGGAATTAAGACCAATGTTACTCTTATCTTCTCAGCAAATCAGGCATTACTTGCTGCAAGAGCAGGTGCAACATATGTATCTCCGTTCCTTGGAAGACTTGATGATATAAGTTCTCCTGGTATCGAGCTGATCGATCACATCGTTCAGATTTTCAATAACTATGATATTGAAACAGAGATAATTGCTGCAAGTATCAGAAATACTGTTCATGTAACAGAGTGTGCACTTGCAGGTGCTGATATAGCAACAGTACCATATGCTGTAATCGAGCAGATGACAAAGCATCCGCTTACAGATCAGGGTATTGAAAAGTTCCAGGCAGATTATAAAAAGGTCTTCGGTGAGTAAGAAAGGTACATATTATGGATAACAATATGAAAAAAGATCTGGAAAATAAAGCCAGAGAAGTAAGACGAGGAATCGTCACAGCTGTACATAGTGCAAAGTCCGGTCATCCGGGTGGATCACTTTCAGCAGCAGATATTATGACATATCTGTATTTTGAAGAAATGAATATAGATCCTAAGGATCCTAAAAATGCGAACAGAGACAGATTTGTTCTGTCTAAAGGACATATAGCACCAGCACTTTATTCTGTTCTTTCTCACAGAGGTTATTTTCCAACCTCTGATTTAACAACCCTCCGTCATACCGGTTCTTACCTGCAGGGACATCCGGATATGAAACATATTCCAGGTGTGGACATGTCATCCGGTTCCCTCGGACAAGGACTGTCAGCAGCAGTCGGAATGGCTCTGGCTGCTAAGCTTGATAATAAAGACTACAGAGTTTATGCAATGTGTGGCGACGGAGAGATTGAAGAAGGACAGATCTGGGAAGCATCAATGTTTGCTTCTTTCAGAGGGCTGGATAATTTATGCGTTATTGTGGATAACAATAATCTTCAGATCGATGGTGCTATCGATGAAGTTTGTTCACCATATCCTATCCCGGAGAAGTTTGCTGCATTTGGTTTCAATGTGATTGAAATCAACGGACATGACTTTGATGAGATAGAGGCTGCATTTAAAAAGGCTCGTGAAACAAAAGGAAAGCCAACAGCTATTATTGCTAAGACCACCAAGGGTAAGGGAGTATCCTTCATGGAGAATCAGTGTGGATGGCATGGCAAGGCTCCAAATGATGAAGAGTTTGAAACAGCACTTAAGGATTTGGAGGTGAGCGAATAATGGCAGATGTAAAGAAGATAGCAACAAGAGATAGTTATGGTAATGCACTTGTTCAGCTCGGTGAAGCTCATGACAATGTAGTAGTATTTGATGCAGACCTTGCTGCAGCTACAAAGACAGCTACATTTAAGAAGGCATTTCCTGAGAGACATATAGACTGCGGTATCGCTGAGGCTAACATGGTAGGAATCGCTGCCGGCCTTTCAACCTGTGGAAAGGTTCCTTATGTAAGTACATTTGCAATGTTCGCAGCAGGAAGAGCATTCGAGCAGGTAAGAAATTCAGTTGGATATCCACATCTCAATGTAAAGATCGGTGCTACACATGCCGGAATATCTGTTGGTGAAGATGGTGCATCACATCAGTGTAATGAGGACATAGCTCTTATGAGAACTATTCCGGGAATGACCATCATCAATCCTTCAGATGATATAGAAGCAAAGGCTGCAGTTATGGCAGCATATGAAATAGATGGACCTGTTTATATGAGATTCGGTCGTCTTGCAGTACCTGTTATCAACGATAATCCGGATTACAAGTTTGAAGTTGGTAAGGGTGTTCAGTTAAAGGACGGAAGTGATATCACAATCATTGCAACAGGACTTGAGGTTGGTGAGTCCCTTAAGGCAGCTGAAAAGTTAGAGGCTGAGGGAGTTTCAGTAAGAGTCATCAACATGCATACCATCAAGCCGATAGATTCTGAAATAATAATAAGGGCTGCAAAGGAAACAAAGAAGATCTTCACAGCAGAAGAGCACTCAATTATCGGAGGACTCGGTGGTGCTGTAGCAGAGGTTCTTGCAGAGAACTGTCCTACAAGCCTTTACAGAATTGGGGTAAGAGATACATTTGGCGAATCAGGCCCTGCAGTTGAGCTGTTACATAAATACAAGCTCGATGCAGACGGAATCTATGAACAGATTAAAGAAAGAATATAATAACCATCCTTGAGAGAAGGATGAGGTGTAACCAAGGAGGGTACAAAAAATGAAGAATTTACCTGAAGTAAAAATAGGTTTAGTTGCAGTAAGTAGAGACTGTTTTCCAATGTCTCTTTCAGAGAGAAGAAGAAAAGCAGTAGCAGCAGCATACAAAGAAAAATATGGCGATCTCTATGAAGCTCAGACAATTATTGAGAATGAAGTAGATATGAGAAAAGCACTTGCAGAAGTTAATGATGCAGGATGTAATGCAATCGTTGTATATCTCGGAAACTTCGGACCGGAGACACCTGAGACGCTTCTTGTTAAAGAGTTCCAGGGACCTGCAGCAGTTATAGCAGCAGCAGAGGAGTCAGGAGACAGCCTTCTTGATGACAGAGGAGATGCTTACTGTGGTATGCTCAATGCAAGCTACAACCTTAAGCTTCGTAATCTTCGCGCATATATCCCAGAGTATCCTGTAGGAGATGCTGAGGAATGTGCAGATATGATAAATGATTTCAAAACAGTTGCAAGAGTAAGAATCGCTCTTAGTGATCTGAAGATCATAAGCTTCGGTCCAAGACCTCAGGATTTCCTTGCATGTAATGCTCCAATCAAGCAGCTTTACAATCTTGGAGTTGAGATTGAAGAGAATTCAGAGCTTGATCTTTTCGAAGCATTCAACAAGCATGAGGGAGATGAAAGAATTCCTTCAGTAGTTGATGACATGACAGGAGAGCTTGGTTCAGGAAACAAGAAGCCTGAGATTCTTTCAAGACTTGCACAGTATGAGCTTACACTTCGTGACTGGGTTGAAGAGCATAAGGGATGCAAATCAAATGTAATCATCGCCGGTAAGTGCTGGCCAGCATTCCAGACTCAGTTCAAGTGTGTACCTTGCTACGTAAACAGCCGTCTTGCAAAGGATGGAATTCCTGTTTCTTGTGAGGTTGATATCTATGGTGCTCTTTCAGAGTACATTGGTGAACTTGTAAGTGAAGATACAGTAACACTTCTTGATATCAATAATACAGTTCCAAAGGATATGTATGAAGAAGAGATCAAGGGCAAGTTCAGTTATGATTATAAGATCACAGATACATTTATGGGATTCCACTGTGGAAATACTGCAACTAATAAACTTGCATTCTGTGAGATGAAGAATCAGAAAATCATGGCAAGAAGCCTTCCGGTTGAAGTTACAAACGGAACACTTGAGGGAGACCTTATTCCTGGAGATGCAACAATCTTCAGACTTCAGAGCACATCTGACGGAAAGCTTCGTGCATATGTTGCAGAAGGTGAAATTCTTCCTGTAAGAACAAGATCCTTCGGAGCAATCGGTATCTTTGCAATACCTGAGATGGGACGTTTCTATCGTCATGTACTTGTTCAGAAGAACTATCCTCATCATGCAGCTATTACATTCCATCACAATGGAAAGCTTCTCTATGATGTATTTAAATATCTTGGAGTAAGATTTGATGAGATCGAGTACAATCATCCGGCAGGAGTAAGATACCCATCAGAGAACCCTTTCGCTTAAAAGCGTGATAGATAGTGTATTAATATTAAGACAGGGGACGGAGGCAGGCAACGTTACAGTCATGTAGCGTGCCTGTCTCTATTTTTACCCCAAATGCAAAAAGATTAGAATTATTTTGAAAATAAGTGAGATTAAAAAGTATAAATTTTAGGAGGAAACAGTATGTTTATAGGCGTGGATTTAGGTACATCGGCAGTTAAACTTCTTGCCATGAGTAATGAGGGGGAGATTCTCAAAACAGTTTCGGTTGAATATCCTTTAAGCTTTCCGAAATCAGGATGGTCTGAGCAGAATCCTGAGGACTGGTACAAGGGAACACTTGAAGGAATCAGAAAACTCCTTGAAGACTCCGGTGACAAAACAGTAGATGGTATCGGAGTAGGCGGACAGATGCATGGTCTGGTAATCCTTGATGAAAATGATAATGTAATCAGACCTGCAATTCTTTGGAATGATGGTAGAACAACAAAGGAAACAGACTACCTCAATAATGTTATAGGCAAGGATAAATTATCAGAGTATACCGGAAATATTGCATTTGCCGGATTTACAGCTCCTAAGATTCTTTGGGTAAAGGAAAATGAGCCTGATAATTTCAAGAAAATCAGTAAACTGATGCTGCCTAAAGATTACATAGTATATAGACTTACAGGAGCATATGTATCTGATTATTCAGATGCATCAGGTATGTTACTCCTGGATGTTAAAAATAAATGCTGGTCAAAGGAAATGCTTGAGATATGCGGAATATCCGATATCACAATGCCTGAACTTCATGAAAGCTTTGATGTTATTGGTGAAGTGAAAACTGAGATCGCACAGCAGCTTGGAATCACAGGAAGTCTTAAGGTTGTTGCCGGTGCAGGAGACAATGCGGCAGCAGCAGTAGGAACAGGAACAGTAGGAGCCGGTGGATGTAATATATCTCTTGGAACTTCCGGAACACTCTTTATTTCAAATGATAAGTTCTCTGTTGATGACAATAATTCACTTCATTCCTTTGCTCATGCAGACGGAGGCTTCCATCTTATGGGCTGTATGCTTTCTGCTGCATCCTGTAATAAGTGGTGGATGGATGAAATTCTTGAGGATACAGATTATAATGCAAATCAGATGCGCATTAAGACACTTGGTGAGAATAATGTATTCTTCCTTCCTTATCTTATGGGAGAAAGATCACCTCATAATGATCCACTTGTAAGAGCGGGATTCTTGGGAATGAGTATGGATACAAAGAGAGAAGATATGGTTCAGGCTGTTCTTGAAGGAGTTGCTTTTGGACTAAGAGATTCTCTGGAGATTGCAAGAGATCTTGGAGTAGGTATTAAAGTTTCCAACATCTGCGGCGGTGGTGCTAAGAGCCCGATGTGGAGAAGAATAATGGCAAATGTAATGAACATCAGTATTGAAATCCAGGAAAATGACGAAGGACCTGCTTTTGGGGGAGCAATCCTTGCAGCTGTTGGATGTGGAGATTTCAAGGATGTTAAGGAAGCAGCAGAAAAGCTGGTTAAGGTAAAGGAAGTTATTCATCCTGAACCTGAGCTTGTTGCAAAATACGAAGAAAAATACAACACATTTAAAAAGCTATATCCTACTGTAAAGGGGCTTTATAGTGAGTAAGTTGTAAAAGTGGAGGTAAATTAAAGTGAGTGCTATGGTATTTGGAAAAACCAAGAATGGGGAAGTAGTAAATTCTTACACTATTAAGAATAGTTCCGGAATGACAGCAAACATAATCAGCTTTGGTGCTACAGTTACCAAGCTTCTGGTTCCGGACAAGACTGGCGAGTTTAGAGATGTACAGCTGGGATATGATGATCTGAAATCCTATGAAGAGGGCAGTACATTTTTCGGAGCAATAATCGGAAGAAATGCGAATCGTATTAAGGACGGCAAGGTTGTTATCGACGGTGTAACCTACCAGATGGATCAGAATGATAATGAAAACAATCTTCACAGTGGCCTTAAGGGAATTGACAAAAAGGTATGGACAGTGCTTCCACAGACTGACGAATCCAGCATCACTATGATGTGCAAATCCAACGACATGGAGCAGGGGCTTCCGGGTGATCTTACTATTACAATTACGTATTCCATCAGTGAAGATAATGAGTTCAAGATCACATATGATGCAATTCCTGAGAAAAAGAAAACTGTAATCAACCTGACCAGTCATATGTATTTAAATCTTAATGGTCATTATAAAGGAAGTATTGAGAATCATTTACTTACCCTTTATGCAGAAGCATATAATCCGGTAATTGATGCTAAATCAATACCAACTGAAGAAAATGCTCCTGTTGAGGGAACTGTTTTCGACTTCAGAAAAGCTAAAAAGATAGGTAAGGATATTGAGGCAGACGAGGTTCAGCTGAAATATGTTGGCGGATATGATCATAACTTTGTTGTAAATGGCGGAACCGGAAATATCAGACATTTTGCGACGGTTTACTCTGAAGAGAGCGGAATATGTATGGATCTCTTCTCTGATCAGACCGGTACCCAGTTCTATTCCGGTAACTTTATTGGTGATCAGACCGGAAAAGGCGGCTTTAAGTACGCCAATCGAAGCGGAATGTGCCTGGAACCACAATATATACCAAATTCTATGAATTTTATTCCTGAAAATGATATTGATTCCCCAATATTTGGTAAAGATGAACGATATCATAGCGAGAGTATTTACAAATTTTCGGTAAAATAAGCCGAATATGAGCAACTTTTGTTAAAATAATCGCAATTTATGATAAGTATTATGAAAACTCTTTTTGTATAATGTGTATAGTCAACGAACGTAAGAAGGTTATTCTTATGTTCAAAGTGTGCACATTGTGAAGACGTTTTCAAAGTATTAAGGAGGATTTTAAAAATGAGAAAATTCAAGCGTGCTATGGCTATTGCACTTGGTGCATGTATGGTAGCATCAATGGTTACTGGTTGCGGAAGCAAGAGTGACACATCAAGCGACAGTGGTTCAGACGATGCAACTACTGAAGCAGCAGCATCTACAGATGATGCAGACACAGATGACGCAGGTTCAGATGATGCCGATAGTTCATCATCAGAAGGCGGAACAATCAATGTTTGGGCATTCACAGACGAAGTTCCTAACATGATCAACAAGTTTAAAGAGACACATCCTGATTTTGCTTATGACATCAATCCTACAATCATTGCAACAACTGACGGTGCTTATCAGCCAGCACTTGATCAGGCACTTGCAGCAGGTGGAGAGGATGCTCCTGACCTTTATTGTGCAGAGGCAGCTTTCGTTCTTAAGTATACACAGGGCGACATGTCTTCATATGCTTGTCCATATGATGATCTTGGAATCAATACTCAGGCAGAGATTGATGAAGCTAAGATTGCTCAGTACACAGTTGATATCGGAACAAATCCAGATGGTAAGGTAGTTGGACTTGGATATCAGGCAACTGGTGGTGCATTCATCTACAGACGTTCAATCGCTAAGGATGCATTCGGAACAGATGATCCAGCAGAAATCGCTAAGATTATCGGTTCAGGTTCACAGAACTGGGATAAGTTCTATGAGGCAGCTGAGACACTTAAGGGTAAGGGATACGGAATCGTATCTGGTGATGGTGATATTTGGCATGCTATAGAGAACAGCTCAGATCAGGGTTGGATCGTTGATGGCAAGCTTGTTATTGATCCTAAGAGAGAAGCTTTCCTTGATGAGTCAAAGAAGCTTAAGGATAATGGATATCATAATGATACTCAGGACTGGTCAGATGCTTGGTTCGCTGACATGAAGGGTGAAGGCGAGAAGGGTATCTTCGGATTCTTCGGACCAGCTTGGCTTATTAACTACACACTCGCTCCTAACTGTGGTGGTGAGAAGGTTGGCGAAGGCACATATGGTGACTGGGCAGTTTGTGCTCCTCCAGTTGGTTTCTTCTGGGGTGGAACATGGGTACTCGCTAACAAGGATTCTGAGAAGAAGGAAGCTGTTGGACAGATTATCGATTGGATCACACTTAACTGTACAGAAGATGGCCTTCAGTATATGTGGGCTAACGGAACTATGAATGGTGACGGCGGTACAAAGGACTGCGTTGCTTCAGCAACAGTTATGGATATGTCTGATGGAACACTTGACTTCCTCGGCGGACAGAACATGTTCGATGTATTCGGCGAAGCTAACAGCTATGCAAATGGTAAGAACCTGACACAGTATGATGAGACAATCAATACATATTGGAGAGATCAGGTACGTCAGTACACAGCAGGCGAGAAGGATAGAGATGCAGCAATCGCTGACTTCAAGCAGCAGGTAGCTGATAACCTTGCAGTAACAGTAGAGTAATATTGATTTAATATATCTAATAGTGGGACGATGGAATAAAGTTCCATCGTCCCTTAATTCTAAGAAAATCTATAAAATAAAAAAAGAAATAATAAGATTTTGCGGAGGTTAATATGAAAAAGAAGAAGAAGGCCGGAACGGTCAGATATGCCAAATATGGTTATATATTCAGTCTTCCTTTTGTAATTGCCTTCCTTATATTTCAGCTTTATCCAATTCTTTACACTGCTTTAATAGGATTTACAGATCTTAAGGGTGTTGTTACTCCAGAGGTACATTTTCTGGCAAATCCTTTCGAGAACTTTCAGCAGGTTTTAAGTAGCCCTTCTTTCCAGAAAGCACTTAAGAATACAGTTCTTATCTGGTTAGTAAACTTTATCCCTCAGTTGGGACTGGCTCTTCTGTTGACAGCGTGGTTTACGGATAGAAGATGGAAGATTAAGGGACAGGGAATATATAAGGTACTTATATACATGCCTAATATCATTACGGCTGCTACTATAGCGATTCTTTTCAAATCACTTTTTGATTATCCTGTAAGCCCGATCAATGATATTTTGATGAATCTCGGAATTGTTGATAAGGCAGTAAACTTCCCAATCAGTAAAGGTTGGGCAAGAGGAATTGTAGCATTTATCCAGTTCTGGATGTGGTATGGATATACAATGCTTATCCTGATTTCAGGTGTTCTTGGAATCAATCCGGAAATCTTCGATGCTGCTGAAGTTGATGGAGCAAGTAGATTCCAGATTTTCTGGGAAGTAACAATTCCTAATATTAAGACAATCCTTCTGTTTACATTGGTAACCAGTTTGATAGGTGGTCTGAACATGTTCGATATACCTAAGCTTTTCCTTCTGGGTGGACCTGATAGCGCTACAACAACAACCAGCGTATACATTTACAATCAGGCATTCAGTGGAAGTTACCTTTATAACAGAGCTGCTGCAGCAAGTATGATAATGTTCGTAATTATCATGATCTGTTCATCTGTACTGTTCTTCTTACTTAGAGAGAAGGATGCGGATGGTTATGGAGCTACAGAAAATAAGAGAATTAAAAAGCAAGCCAGACTTGCGAAGAGAAAGGGAGGTGTAGCATAATGGCTCAATCAAAAACTATGTCGTATGCTGATGTCCCTAAGAAGAATAGACCTAAGAGTTATACCGGTTCAAAAGTCGGAATACATATAGTTCTGTTCATTCTCGCATTACTTAGTATACTACCCTTTTGGGTTATGATCGTTAACTCGACCAGATCGACTACACAGATACAGCAACATGCTTTATCTCTGATACCGTCAACACATATGGTTAATAACTTTAAGATATTGACCGGTAAGTCGTTCAATCCTATCGTTGGCCTTATGAATTCATTGATTATTTCTGTAGGTTCAACCCTCCTAACAGTATACTTCTCATCACTTACAGCGTACGCTTTGGTAGCTTATGAGTGGAAGTTAAGAAATGCTTTCTTTAAATTCATCGTCGGTGTCATGATGATCCCAGCACAGTGTACTATGATAGGTTTCTATCAGATGGTATATAAGATCGGAATGACAAATCATCTGTCGATGTTGATTCTTCCAGCTATTGCGGCTCCCGCAACGGTGTTCTTTATGAGACAGTATCTGTACCCTACATTATCAATGGAGATCGTACAAGCAGCACGTATAGATGGTGCCGGAGAATTTAGAATATTTAACACGATTGTTCTGCCAATCATGAAACCGGCTATAGCAACACAGGCTATATTCTGTTTCGTAAACAGCTGGAACAACCTGTTTACACCTCTTGTACTTCTTACAGATAGCAAGAAATATACAATGCCAATCATGGTCAGCCTCCTTCGTGGAGACATTTACAAGACCGAATATGGTTCAGTATATATGGGACTGACCCTTACAGTATTACCACTGATCATAATGTATTTGATTTTATCTAAATATATTATCGCCGGTGTTGCGCTTGGCGGTGTTAAGAGTTAAGTTTGATCTGTGACTTTCAGGTCGCAGTTAGTGAAGGTTAAAGGAAAAGCTTATCCGAATGAATAGTTCGGATAAGCTTTTTCGATTTATGGATTATTTAATTAAAAAATAATAAGACTAGTTATCGTTTTCAATTGTGGACATTCTCAGCTTCTTATATTCGCTTGGAGAATAATTAGTATATTTTTTGAATGCTCTGCAGAAGGATGGAAGAGTATTAAATCCACTCTGGAATGCAATATCTGTAACAGATTCATCTGTTAACAGCAGGTCCTCTGCAATACGAATTCTTTTAAGTGTCAGGTAATCATGGAAAGTATAACCGGTCTGAAGCTTAAATAGTCTCAGGAAGTGGTACTTGGAAAAGCCGGTATATTCTGCTGCCTGTTCCGTGGATATATCCTCGGCATAGTTGATATCAACATATCTCAGAAGAGCGTTGATACGGCTGATGGACTGAGACGTGTTACCGGTTTCTTCTTTAACCACATTTTCCGAATGCTTGGCAATCTCTGCGAAAACCTGATACATCTTGATATATACAGTGGTTTCCCAGAAGTTACTGTTTGTGAAATACACTGAATTCATTTCCATGAATAACTCATATACTTTATGATATATATCAGGGCAGGTCTTTTCATTGCATAAAAATGCATTGAAAAGAAGGGGCTCTATGGTTTTATAATCATGGGATTTATAGAACTGATTCATTTCAATAAGGTATATGAATCTGACACCATAATGATTATTGATATATTCGTGAAGAGTATGAGGAGGAATGATAAGAATATCACCCTCATTCAGAACATAAACCTCATTACTCACATGAATCTCATAATTGTTTTGGATACAAATACATATCTCAAATGCATCATGAGAATGAATATCATATCCATCTGTCTGATTGTTATACCATATTCTTATGTGAGAAGACGAAGTATAATAAACACGTTCCTTGCTGTTTGTAACGATTCGTGCAAAGGAACTGTCAGCATCATCAGGCTGTTTATACTTGTCAGGTACTTCTCTGATTTTTTCTTCTGCCATATGATTCTTCTCTCTTTACAAATTAAAACTATTCATCAGTAGATGTTTGTTCCTCAATTTTTTCGTAAAAAGGTACAAGAAATATAGAACATACATATGCGAATATTGCTGTGAGGATCATTCCCCATAGATACCAGGTGTATAGTCTAATCTTAAGATTAAAATAATAAAGTACGAAGGGCAGTGCCCATATAAAAAACATTCTAAACCATGTTCCAAGATGTGAAATAGCCAGCAGTAATGAATTAAGAATTATTCTTCCGGTTGAATTCTTGTATCTTGCAAGAATCGGAAACTGAAGCGGAAATGCCAAAGCCAGCAGAAAGAATTCAACAGTTACCAGCAGGAAAAGATTTTTTGAAAGAGTGTCGTCATGCTGGATAACGTATAAATATTCCACAGCCATAAGAGCAATATAGATTAAATCTATTATCCAGATGGCGATGCCCTGTTTCAGGTTGGCTTTGAAAGCGTTCCAGTATTCTTTTCGTATTGGCCCTTCTTCATTGTTGACCATTTTGTTTGTTACTGTATAAAGAGCTGTAAAGGCAGCTCCTATGGTTACAATAGGAATACATGAAATAGTAAAATATATATTCAGAAAGAAAAGATCTCCCAGTACATCAAACATTTTTT
>JAILMQ010000247.1 GCA_024692605.1 Eubacterium sp. | reverse complement strand
AGAGCATTTTAGAGAAAGAGGGGATTCCAATCGTTCCGGCACTTTCTTTTGATGGAAAGAAAATGTTAGAGGCCGACGGAAAGTATTATTACATTTTCCGATGGCAGGAAGGGAGTATTACGGATTATAACGCCATATCGGAGCAGCAATGCTATATGGCGGGTGAGATTCTGGGAAGGGTCCATAAGATTGATCCTCAGAATACAGAGCCGGAAGAGCCTGAGGTAAGTGATATAGATTTTGAAGCATATGCATCCGAGGCTGATAAGAAAAAAAGCGGCATAGCTGGGCTTATTGCGGATAATCTGCTTCTTCTAAAGGAAGCTCAGGATAAACTGAATAGCGCAAGACGCATGCTGCCTGCTATGAGTGCGATAGATGATCCGGATATGGATCCTAAGAACATCATGTGGAATGAAGATAAGGCGTATGTGATAGATCTTGAATGTCTTGAGAGAGGCAATCCGATCGCATCCTGTCTCAATCTGGCGCTTCAATGGGCGGGGACTGTAAATGGTAAATATTCCAAAGAAAACCTGGCTGCTTTTTATGAAGGATATCTGTCTTCCTATGACAACGGATTTCGTTCCTATGATGAATTGTTTGGGATATCCTATACTTGGTTGGAATGGCTCGAGTATAACATCCGGCGTGCACTTGGAATGGAAGGACCAAACGAAGAAGACATAAGGCTTGGAGAAGAAGAGGTTAAGAATACGATAGAGCGGATTAAGTATCTCAGCAATATCGAGGAAGATGTATGCGGTGTACTTGACGGTCTGAAGGCTCCGGATCCGAAAAAGTATAAGACGCATGATAATAAGCTGTGCTATGTTGATCTTATGTTTGAGGGAGAACTGCAGGGAATACCTCAGATGGACCTGCCTGAGGGCTATCGTTTTGCGATGTATAAACCGGGTGATAAGACGGCATGGATAAATATAGAATTGTCTGCGGAAGAGGTACTTGACTATAAGCATGGTGAGGAATGCTGGGAACGTTATTATGGCGGACGTGAAGACGAACTTTCGGAGAGAATGATATTTATAGAGAACAGCACCGGAGAGAAGATTGCGACGGCTACAGCATTCTATGATATTCATGGAGACAGAAGACCTGGAGAAGGTCAGCTTCACTGGGTTGCGGTCAAGAAGGAAGAACAGGGTAAGGGCCTTTCGAAACCCCTTATCACATATACTTTGGGAGTTATGGAAGAATTGGGCTATGAAAAAGTAAAGATCCACACCCAGACCAATACCTGGCTTGCCTGTAAAGTGTATTATGACCTGGGGTTCAGACCTGAAAAGGAAAGTCTGGTAAAAAACAGATTCGGATGGAAAATGGTAAGTCAATTAACGGGAAGAGTTGCACCTTATTTTGTACCTTTTGGCGGATAAAATATGCCAAAATATGCAAAGATATGCCAAATCGTGAAGGTGCAACAATTCAGTATTTATGAGGTTTTGAGAGATGATAAGAGTACTATTCGTCTGCTGGGGCAACATATGTACATGTGTCCTTAAACCGCATAAACAAAGGGTTTGTGCTTGACCGAAGAGTGCTTTTACACAGGATTTACACAGTTTGATTTTAGAAAAATCCAACAACTTACAGGAGAGTTGATTAAATGATAAAAATATTATTCGTCTGCCACGGCAACATTTGCCGTTCGCCGATGGCTGAGTTTGTTTTTAAGGATATGGTTAAGAAAAGAGGGCTGGAACGGGAGTTTCATATTGAGTCCCGTGCTACCCATACGGATGAGATATGGAATGGGCAGGGAAGCCCGGTATATCCTCCTGCAAGGGCAAAGCTGAATGAGGTTGGAATTTCCTGTGCTGGAAAACATGCACAGCTTCTTGCCAAATCCGATTACAAGGATTATGATTACATAATTGGAATGGATGGTGAGAACGCAAGATGGATGCCAAGAATTCTTGGAGGAGACAGAGATAATAAGATATGTCTGCTTCTTGATTATACTGATCATCCTCGAGATGTAGCAGATCCATGGTACACCGGCAATTTTGAGATTACATATACGGATATAGTCGAGGGCTGTGAAGCATTTCTGGATTATTTAAAAGATGAAGGTGTTTTGTGATATATCTGCAAAGAGTATTTATATAGTCTGGGAGAAATGATTTATGAATGACAAGAGATTTAGAGTATCAAGTAATAAGCGCACAACGGCTGCACTTGCTCTTTTGGGTGGCTTTATTGGTGCACTTTTTATAGAAAACCTGGTGACAGATCTTGATGAAAATCTGATTCTGTGTTTAACGATAGCTATCGTGGCCGGAATAGTTTTAGCAATTCTTTGCGGTATAATTGTTAAGGAATACTATTTACGGATATATGAAGATGGTTTTGAACTGGTCAAGGGTAATAATATAACCAAATATCCTTTCTCAGCTTTTGAAGGTTCCAATGTTACAAGAAATTACATGAACGGAATATATACCGGCACAACCCGAGAGATTAAGATTAAAGATATATCTGGTAAGACATTAAAGATAAATGCAAATAACCTTTCTAAGGGGGCATTTGCAGAACTGGTTACATATCTTAATCAGACAAGATATACAGAGTCACATGATATGGAAGAGGCTGCAGGTTATTTTAAGGAAGGATATGATTTTCGTATTCCCAATGATAGTATTATCAAAGCAAACAAAAACAGGCTGTTTGTCCAATGTGTAGCCACAATAGTTCTTTTATTGGTTTTTATTGGGATGATGATTTATTATTTTGGTGCGCACGCTGATTCACCATTAAACCTTACTATCATTATATTTTCGGGCGGTGGTGCAGGGATGCTGCTATTTATGTATGTTGTTCCTTCATTGCTCTTATACAACAAGGTAAAGAATCTTCCTAATTATATATATGTGGACGAGTATTCACTTAAGATTGGAAATAAGACTCTTAGTCCGGAAAATGTACAGAGTATTTTAATGGTTCCGGCAAGCTATGAAATTCTGACCAGAGATATGATAGTTATTACTAAGAATAATGAAAAATATGTTTTCAATTTTGGAAAAAAGGATTCAAAAGGCGAACTTACATATTCAGAGTATGATAAGTTATGCGGTACTGTTGAAATCTGGTGTATCATTAATAAAGTGAACTATGTTAAGATACTCGGATAATTTATAGACAGTCAACGGAGGCACTTATTAATGGAAACAGGTATTATAGAACAGATAAAAAATGATACATCACAGGTTATAGATGAGGTGATTGAAAAAGCAAAGCTGAAGGAGGGCCAGTTGTTTGTCATAGGATGCTCTTCCAGCGAGACTATAGGTGAACATATGGGAACTGCTTCAAGTGCTTATGCGGCTGAAGAGATTTATTCAGTCATAGCTGCAAAGCTTAAGGAAGTTGGAGCCTGTATGGCAGTACAGTGTTGTGAACATCTTAACAGATCGGTTGTTGTTGAACGCGAAACTGCTGAAAGGTATGGATTTGAAGAAGTAAATGTAATCCCACAGCCACATGCCGGAGGGGCATTTGCTGTAAAAGCATATAGTAGCTTTAAGGACCCGGTGGTTGTGGAGAGTATAGATGCAAAGGCAGATGCCGGTCTTGATATAGGTGGTGTTCTGATCGGAATGCATATCCACCCGGTGGTTGTTCCTCTCAGGATGGAAAATAATCACATCGGTAAGGCTGTGATAATTGCGGCGAGAAGAAGACCTAAATATGTGGGCGGTATCAGGGCTGTATATAACGACTCATTAGAATGAGGAAAGTATTTTTGGATGATAAGTTAAATACAACTAAAAAAAGCAGAAAAAACATACCAATTATTTTTATGATTCTGGGACTGGCTGAAGTGGTTGTAAGTGCTATTATACTTACAGTAAAATTCTGGGGTATAACGGACCTCGGTTTTCAGCTGACGGCTCATGTTATAGTTGGTTTATTGTGGATCATACAGGGAATTATTCTGGCACATAAAAGCTTGGGTAATTCTGTTTATATTGTGATTGCCACTATCCTTCTGCTGGGTACGGCCTATGGACTTCTGACTCTGCATACTATGACGGATTATATTGTCAAGTCAGGAGGCTATAATTCAGAGCTTACTCTGGAAGAATTTAAAGAGCATGCAACCATGACAGTTACTTCTAAAAGTCTTAAGGATGGCCGGTGGGATACTGCAATTGCAGGAGAGGGGATAGGAAACAATGAAATCCCTCAGCTTACATTTGACAAGGTAAGTGGGGCACAGTTTTATGTGATATATATGCTGGATGAGTCAGCGGGAAACTGGCTGCACTGGAAAGCTTTTGAAATCAATAAAACTAATATTGAAAAAGGCGAGGAACTGCCGCTTGAAAACAGCAGTTATGCCGGACCTCATCCGCCGATAGGCAGTGGGAACCATAAATACGTTATATATGTTTATGCACTTAAGAAAAGACCTGATAGTGGATATTTGGGAGAATTCTATGAATCAGGTATGGATGCAGCACAATATCATGAAATAAATCTGAATATAGCAGATGGAGAGTCGGGAAATGTAATCTCTTACGGATATCTTGAAGGTTATTTTTCTGCAGATTGATTTAGACGGGATTTTATATGTTACATGAAAACAAAAAAGAAATTGAATATGTGATTCTTGTTGCAGTTGATGCCTATGATGGAGCCTCCGATCTTGTGGAGGCTTCTCTTGATGAATTGGAGGAACTTGCGGAAACTGCGGGAGCAGTTGTGGTTGGAAGGATGATTCAGAAACTGCCATCATTTAATACTTCTACATATATCGGAAGTGGAAAGATTGATGAATTGCAGTACATGATACTGGATAGAGGAGCTACAGGTATTATTACAGATGATGAACTTACTCCGGCTCAGATGTATAACCTTGGCAGGGCGCTGGATATAAAGGTGATGGACAGAACAATGGTAATCCTGGATATTTTTGCGGCTCATGCCAGAACGGCTGAAGGTAAGCTTCAGGTTGAACTGGCACAGCTTCAGTACAGATTGTCCCGGCTTACCGGAAAAGGTATCTCTATGTCACGTCTTGGTGGAGGAATCGGTACCAGAGGACCCGGTGAGAAGAAACTGGAACAGGACAGACGAGTTATCAGAAACAGAGTGGCACAGCTAAGGCGTGAACTGAAGGATGTTGTTTCTCACCGAGAACTTACAAGGAAGAATAGAGACCTGGGAAGTGATCCGGTTTTTGCGATAGTAGGATATACCAATGTCGGTAAATCTACATTACTTAATACCCTGACAGGTGCTGATATTCTTGCGGAGAATAAGCTTTTTGCCACCCTCGATACAACTACCAGAGTTTATGAATATTCCAGAAGCAGTTCAGAAGACGGACAGAGTGGCGGAAAACAAAAGGTGCTTCTGATAGATACAGTTGGGTTTATCAGAAAACTTCCCCATAATCTCATCGATGCATTTAGAAGTACTCTTGAAGAGGCTAAGTATGCAGATTATATAATCCATGTTGTGGATGCTTCCAGTCAGGACAGACTTGAAGAAATGAAGGTTGTATACGATACCCTTGATATGTTAAAAATAGATGGCAAAAAAGTTCTTACATTATTTAATAAGATTGATAAGCTGGATAATCCTGACGATCGTCTGGGTCTAATAGACAAGCGGGCGGCGAAAACATTTCTCATATCGGCAAAGAAGAAAATCGGAATTGACAAGATAAGCGAAGGTATTGACGAAATGCTTAGAGAAGACAGAAAACTCATTGACGTTATATTTGGCTATAACGAGATGGCTCTTGTTTCAAAGATAAAGAACTCGTCAGAAATAATTGAAGAAGAGTATCTTGAGAATGGTATCAGGATAAAAGCATTCGTGTCAGAAAGTATATATGGAAAGGTTTTAAAGTGAGTACAGCAGTAGTTTTGCAACAGATGGGTGTTATTGTTATCCTTGTTGCAATTGGAATTTATCTATATAAAAGGAAGGTTGTGGATAATACAGTTTCCCAGCGTATATCAGTGATTGTAATGGATATATGTAATCCCGCGCTTATACTGGCGTCAATTCTTTCGGGAAATGTAACGGCAGGCCATAAGGAACTCATAATGGCGGTTATACTGGGAGCGGTTTTTTATCTGGGACTGGTAGTAATGGGGATGATTCTTCCTATTATATTAAGAGTGGAAAAAGATAAAAGAAGATTTTACAATCTGATGACGGTTTATACAAATGTTGGATTTATAGGAATACCGGTTGCAAGAGCAATACTTCCGGATGATGCAATTCTTTATGTCATAGTTTGTAATGTTATGTACAGCCTGCTTTTCTATACCCATGGTATTACTATTCTGAGTCATGGAAAAGAGAAGATGAACATCAAAAAAATCTTCAGTCCCGGAACCATCATGGCAGTTTTGAGTCTTCTTGTCTGTTGGTTTAAAGTTACACCGCCACCTATCATTAGTAGCAGCATAAGCTATATAGGAAATGCTACAGTTTTTCTCTCTATGGTTTTGCTGGGAGTTTCAATAGCAAGGTCTGATGTGGGTAAAGGATTTAAGGATATCAGAATATGGGGATACATTTTTATAAGGCTTATTATTCTTCCGGTGGCTATGTTCTTTATATTGAGAGCTCTGGGATGTGATAAGATTGCAGTGCTTGGTTTCTGCCTTATGGCGGCAATGCCTGTTGGTAACCTGCCACTGATACAGTCAGAAAAGATAGGAGAGGATACAGAAATT
>JAILMQ010000240.1 GCA_024692605.1 Eubacterium sp. | reverse complement strand
GCGGATATTCTTACCAAGATAAGGATGATTGAGAAATGCTATCGCTTCATCCATACTCTTGATAGCATATGTATAAGAAGTTGTAGTCATCCCAAGACCCACTATCTGAGGTATAATCCACCAAGACCAATGACTACGCTTTCTACCTTGAGATAGCTCTGCATAGGCTGTGGTATAATCACGCTGCTGTTCTTTTATGAATCTTTCTAAATTATATTTGTCTGTCATATACTTTTTCCCTCAAGCTATATATTCTTAATATATTTACATTTAGGATAACCGCTACATCCATAAAACTGATTGCCTGCATTTTGTCCCTTTTTTGCCGTTCTAAGAACATAGATAAGTGCATGTCACCATTACAAATATAAAACCATACATTAGCGAATCAGTTGAATTCATCAGCTTCAAATTTATCTCTTTCTTTTTTTAGAAGCTACTTTAAATTCAGTATCCTCTTTTCTCCCCTTACTATCTAACTCATAGTCTATCATTTCTAACTTTTGCCATTTCTTTATCTTATCCTTATAATTCGCAGCACCTGTCATATCTGCTCCCAGAAGTTTTGTATTCTTCATTCTTGCCTTATAGAAATCAACACGAACAAGAGAAGCACCTGAGAAGTCAGCGTTACTAAGGTTGGAATAGTCAAGGTCTGAATTGTCAAACTTGCAACCAAAGGCTTTTGCATACATAAGGTTCACACACTGCATCGACACAGTCTCTGCTTTTGCATTCCTCAGATTTACAAATCTCATATCTGAACTATCGAAATTAGCATTTATTAGGTTACATAGACTCATGTCAGCCCCTTTGAAATTTGCATTTTTTGCCACAGCGTTCTCAAACACACACCCTTGCAGGTTCGTATCTCTTAAGTCTGCATTGTTGAGATTACAGGCAAAGAAGGAGGCAAGGGAGAGGTTCTTTCCTTTAAGTTTTACTTTTTTTAAGTTAGCATTGCTGAAATCAGCTCTTACACCTTCCGGATCATTATTGAGCCATTTCTGATGAAGAGCTACCATTTCATCAAGGTTTTTGATTCTTTTTTTCATAAAATAATCTCTATTATTTATCAATGTAATACATTAAAATCTTATTAAAAACTACAATTCTTTTCCATTAATAATATATTTATACATAATTCTATCTTCATTTAGAAAAACTATACTTACACTCCGGATAATTACTACAGCCGTAAAATTCCCCATTTGCTCCTTTGACTTTCCTAAGCGAACCACCACACAAAGGACATATCCAAGCTTCTTTCTTCACCTCTACACGATATTTACGTATCATTTCACAAGCGAATGAAGATACTTTATTATCAGCTGTAACTAAAAATACTTTTCTTCTTGCCCTAGTCAACGCCACATAAAACAAGCGTCTTTCTTCAGAATCCGGATAATCATCCGTTTTTTCAAGAAGCTGTTCTATAATATCAGGGTTCTGAACCTTGCTTGGGAATCCCATATATGTATTTCTGTTATTTATTATGAACACATAATCTGCTTGTAATCCCTTAGATTTATGAACCGTATAAAATGACATATTTAGATCAGCTCTACCACCGAGCTTAACCTTATTTACACCTGTCCTATTATCATATTTCAGTTCAAATTCATCCTTAAGAAGATCTATGTCAAATTGATACCTTCCAAGAAAGAATACCGTTGAATTCTGCGGAAGATTCCTTACTCGTTCCGCCATAAAATGCATAGCAGACTTTTCTGTATATCCATTAATATGGCCTATCACATACTTATCGGTATCCTTACCAGAACGCAGCCTCTTTCTTCCCTGATTAGGATTTTGCATGATAAAGTCACTCGAAATATCAGATAATCTTTGAGAGAATCGATAAGTCGTCTCGATTAGACTAATTTCCGAATTTTTCCAGAAATCGTCAAAATTTGTAATATAACCTATGTCACTTCCAGCAAATCTATATATGCTCTGCCAGTCATCACCAACAGCAAATAAAGAATAATCAGATTGATTTCTCAGAGCCTTAAGCATCTGATACTGCGAAGCAGAAATATCCTGATATTCATCAATAATGACACACTTAAAAACATGTTGAAACTTTTTCTCAACAACAAGATCAGTTGCATGATTCAGCATATCTGTAAAATCAATTAGATTATTTGATTTCAAGTAATCTTGATATGAAGAAAACACAGGATTAATCAAATCAACAATTTTCCTGTCAGCATTTATTCTGTATAGGTCATCTGGATTCAATCTCTTGTTTTTGCTA
>JAILMQ010000232.1 GCA_024692605.1 Eubacterium sp. | reverse complement strand
AAATGTACTCTTTCCGATTCCCACCTTCTTCGTAATCTTATCAACAGACATATGGACAAGTCCGTATTCCTCCAGAAGTGGGATAGCCTGCTCTAACATCGATATTCGAAGTTTTTCTCTCTCTTCTTCCGTAAATACTCTTGGCGGCATAAGATTCAACCTCCTTTTTACCTGACGTCCGGCAAGTATTGCGACCGTTATTAGTTTTTGGTCGCAACAAATTCAAAAATCATGCGACCGCTTTTAGTTTTCGGTCGCACAGTTAATATAATATAAATTATGTTAGATGTCAATAACTTTATTCTTGTCATGTTACCATACTATAAACCTAAGTATCAGATAATCTATTCCCGATATGATGAGTGCCATTATCGCCGAATATACACACCCTATCAAAAATCCTTTAAAGTGATACATATAATCCTTATAGCCTTTACAACCTTCCGTTCCTTCAATTATAACCCATTTAGCCGTCAGTTTGCATATGATAATCCAGTCCATGACGATAAGGTCAACCATATTCCAGCTCATAGCTATTATGAATGTAAATAAAGCCAAGTTCAAAAACGATGTTTTCTCTCCACCATATTGGAGGATTCCAAATACGATCAATATACCAAATAGCACTAGTGAAAATAGAGCTGAGAAAACCCGAGCTTTTTTCTTCTGTTCAGTTGATGGCGCCGGCAGTGTAGATGCCTTCTGTATATCCTCCGGATAATCATGCAGCATCTCCCATGGAAATTTCGTAACCAATATATAAACATAAATTATCCATAAAACAGACCATATCAGTCCTTCAACCAAAGCAACCTGTATCATTATTTCTCCTTCCTGCTCACATGAAAGTCACAATAATCGTCTCCGTTTGCAAGTGTATGATTCCTGACCAGTTTTGCTCCTCCTTTATCAAAACTTATAAAGTCAGTCATACATAAATACTTGATAAGATGAAAGCATCCTTCTCTTCTACCAAGTTCACAAAGTCCGCATTTTGTGTAAGTGAATTCATAGTTATCTTTATCAATTCTCCTGAATGTAGATTTCCAATCCATTTCATAAGCGGATGTCTGTGATTTTCTTGCTGCTTCTTCACGGGTTCTGATATTCTTCTCCGAAAATGCGCTTTCATCCTCTTTCTGTCTACGGATCATTTCGTCGCAGAGATGCCTGACGAGCCCCTCAAAGCATTTTTCATCTATAACATCCGGAGCCGCTTTATGAAATGATATCAGATAACATCCTATATAAAGAATTTTAGTCAGACTGTTTCCTTTCCCAAGCGCCGGAGTTCTAGCTACTATTTCCTTATACTCTTTTCTTATCCTCTTCTTTAACTCAGCTGTCGCTTCTATTCCGTAATCCCTTAAAAACGCATATACTGCTTTATCCATAATAAGCGGCATAGCCATACCCATAAATCCGTATCTCATTTTGTTTTCTTAGTTACCTCTCCCTTATAAGATCGTACATGTGAAACCTTTCACCACAGTTTCTGACTCTGTCCAGCTTCATTCCAAGATGCTGATATCTCATAGCTTTATCCTTGTCGTCAGTATCCAGAATTACTGGCACTTTTCTTTTATCGGCCACCCTGTATACATCCTCAAGTATCTTTCTCATATATCCCTGCCCCTGAAACTCAGGTCTCACCACAAGCATTTCTATTCTGATATATTTTCTCTTGGCCTTATTCATTCTGGTTTCTATCGTATTACCTTCAGCAAAGCATGCTTTAATAAATGACTTCATATTCGAGAAGCCTCCAAGAGCTTTTTTCTCTGCCATGATCATCTTTATCCCGTCTAAAAATCTAACTCTTCCAGCTCCTTCCCCTGAAAGCATAAGATATCCTTCATGTCTATCAGATGTTGTATATAAAAGCCCGCTGTTATACGCAGCCTGGGTTATGGCGTTCATATATACAAACATATCCTTGCGGGATTTGATGTACTTTACCAGTCCTAAGTCTTCAGCATTATACTTATAATCATAAAAGGCATCCGCAATCTGTCTTGAAATTGCAGTCACATCTTCCTTATTTAATCCAGTTAACTTCTTCATCATCTTCCTCTTTTTACTTTCATGCATTCACAATCGGTTATGCAAACTATTTATAATTTTTAATAGTTATGATCTTCTGTATATAAAATCACATTTATCTCCACCGGTTCCTAGTGTCATGGTTCTGATAAAGTCCACATTATCCAGACCGCAGTAGGCATATTCATCACTATCACAAAATGTCTTTGTAAGTTCAGGCACTCCCAGTTTTGAAAGATAATCACAGTATGGACAAGCTCTCATGTTGAATGATACTTCTTCTTTATCCTTCCGTACCCACTCAACCTTAAAACCTGCCTTTTCACCAAATGCAGTGTTAGTCAAAATACCGCATAGCTTCATAAAAAAAGCTGCTCCGATTTTGGTAGAGGTCATTTTTGCAAATGATTCATGTCTAGATTCATTTTTCTTCTTGATACATTTTTCTATCCATTTATAGGCTTTATCGGGATAATATTCCTTTAATACTTTATATAAAGCCGCCCTTTCAAGGATAAATGTCGCATGCATTTTATTAGTCTTTACAGCGTCTCCTAAGATCCCTGCCATACGATCATATTCTGCAGCTGCCTCTTTTTTAATACTTTCAGCCTGTTCGTCGCCATAAGCTTTTCCCAAATGTAAGAATAAATGAGTATTTGTCCCTATATTCGTTGTAGAGCGCGCGTGGAATATAGGCATCGGGTTTATTTCCAAAGGTTCCTATTTTATAAAAGGGGATATCCCCCG
>JAILMQ010000225.1 GCA_024692605.1 Eubacterium sp. | reverse complement strand
TGTCTCTTCTTCATGTCCTGCTGCAGGAACTATCAACTGTGGCTTAAATACTTCATCACACTTCTCGCAATGAGTACCTTCTGTAAGTCCGCTCTGTGTACAGGTCGGTGCGACGGCACGATCTACAACTATACTGTGACCAGCTGCCGGAACAACCAGATCAGCCTCTGTCACTTCTGTCTTGCCTTCAGAGTCGCCAAACATCTTGCCACAGACTTTACACGTCCAGTAATCAGCCTGACCAGTCTCTGTACAGGTCGGTGCGATTCCATCATGCTTTACAAGTACATGAACTGTATTATAGAGCTCATCTGCACGGGCAACCAGCTGTTGAAGTAATTCTTCATTTGCATTTCCGAACAGCTGCTTCTGTCTATCTGTAAGTGTGTCATATACAGCATCCGCAGCATAAACTGATTCAACATCATTTATCGAAAGTGCTGAAACATCAGGAAGAGCATTCAGCATAGCAACAAGAGAATTAACAGCTTCATAATCCTCTTCGGAATAATCCCAGTTAGGAATCCATCTTATATTCTCACCACCATAAGCCTGGAGAGCTTCTTCATCCCATGTGGAATTTTCAGGCGGATAATATATAGTCAGATCCTTCTGGTCAGCAAAACATCCCTCATAGAATTTCGGCATATCGCCTGTGAAATATAATTCCTGAAGTGAATAGCATTCAGCCAGCGCCAGGTAATAGGTCTCACCTTCAGGGCACTGATCATAGACAACATTTATAATCCTTGCAGGGAGCTTAAGTACTTTCAGATTCTTGCAGTCGTAGAAATCAACTGTCACACCATAACTGCCGCTGAGTCCATAACCAGCTCTTGAAAGATCAACATTTTCAAACGAACTGTTCCATGCATAGAGACATCTGATAAGTCTCTGATTCAGAACCAGGTTCTTGGCTGTTGTATTTGACAGATCTAAGGATTGAAGCCATTTAAGCCTTTCAATTCCTGTGAAATCTCCATAAGTATTATCTGTAAGTGTAAGAAGCAATATCTTCTTCAACTCATCAATCGAAAGCCAGCCATCACCGTCTATATCGTAATTTTCCTTAAGATATGCACGGAATGCATCATCAGGAATATTGGTATCATCCAGTTCAAATGCTCTAACTGCATAAGTAGTCGGATAGTCAACTTCACTTATCGTATACTGGTCGATAAACTCCTGAGACGAGTAGGATACATCAGGAATATGATCTGAGAAAGAATCTGCACCATACATGAAATAAACGCGTTCTCTTCCCGCATCCCATGTTGAATCTGCATAGTAGTAGGAGCTGTCCATATTGATCAGATTCCAGGCATGTAATTCCTGACTGGAACCACTTATACCATAACCCTTGATGAATCTGTTATCGATGCCATTATCCAGAAGCATTCTGTAAAGAAGTACAGCGTAGCCCTGACATACTGCAGTCTTATTAATGAGTGCAGCATACGCAGAATGCTTTAAGAGATATGTATCATCATCCAGATTCTTGTAATCGTAAGTTACATTGTCTGCGATATAATCATAGATTGTCTCTAATTTTTCTTCTTTGGATTTTCCTGTAAGATTGAGTTTCTTATAAACCGATGTGAGTTCAGCATCAACCGCTGCCTCCTGCTCCGCATTTGACAAGTACTCAATTGTGAATGTTATTGTGACATAGTGATAATCAGAAGGATAAGCACTTATCCTGCCACCTCTGGAATGAACCTGATATTTGATATAGTCACCCTCGTTACCCACTCCGGTATGCTTGGTAGCTTCTTCATATATCTGATTATAGAGTGTCTGATATTCTGAAGGTTTTTCATTAAGTCTAATATAAACTGGAATTTCAGTTTCACGAGCTTTAAGACCATCCCTTAGAACGGTGCCGGCATCCTTAACATTTGTAACATAGATAATGTCATCTGCTGCCTCAACCCGGGTTGGAAACTGTCCGGCATCAGAAAGCTGATCCGCTACATACGGACCAACGCCGGAAAATACAAGAACAAGGATTAGAAGTATAGATAAAACTATATTTTTAATTTTTTTCATAAGCACACCCAAAACTAACTTCCCGGTGCATGTGCCCCCACCAACAGCACCCTTATAAACAAAAACCTAATCAAATATATTTTACCATATATAAAGTCTTATTCATACTCAAAATTCTTTGTAAAGCTTTCAACTATAGGATTGCATGAATCCTTGTTGGAACTAGGATACTCAAACTTTATACTAACGTATCTATCTCCAACCTGCTTAGCCTTTATATAATATAAACTACCGCTTGGATAAACACCTGATATGGCGTACATATCATCCTGTTTTACATCATAATCAAGCGATGCCTGCTCAACATCAACATTTGCTGATTTATCCGACTCATAAGCCCCATCAAAATCAGTCGGCATGCTTGACATCATTGTATCTATAACAACTATGCTGGCATCAAGGCTTTCATTGTAGAAAGAATGCACGTACTTTATAGCTGTATCTTCTGTTGATGTATTCTTGAAGCCTGCCGGAACATAGAACCTGGCACCTCTAGGAGAATCAAACCAATATTCACCTTCTCCTGAAGCAGGCGCCTCTGTTGCAGCCTCTGTTGCAGCTTCTGTAGGTGCCTCTGTCGCTGCTTCTGTCGCTGCTTCTGTTGCAGCTTCTGTTGCGGCCTCTGTATTTACTACTATCTCATTTACTGTTGTTGCAGTTTCAGGGTTGTACTGAACTACATCATCATTATCATTCTTTTTCAAACCGCATCCAGATAACAATATAAGCGTTGTAATTGCTAAAAACGGAACGACCTTTGTACCATCTATCAACTTGTTCTTATACATGTTCTCTTTCTCCTCTCATTATAAAGAATTTAGTAAATGAAATTATATCATATAGCTAAATCTATATCTATCAAAACACTATCTCAAAATGTAGTGTCTGCAACCTGCAGACCAAATAGCCCCATGTATATTTTATAATTTTTATATTGAATAATAGCCTCTCTAATGGGGATGATACATTTTATTTATTATACAGGAGGGTAATGTATGAACAATCAAAAACAAACATCAGGTCTAGGGATTGCCGCTCTAATCTTGTCGATACTAGGCTGTACATTCATCGTAGGAGCAATTCTAGCCATAATTGACCTGGCAAGTAATAATGGTAAGAGCAAAACCCTTTCCAAAATAGCACTGGGGATTTGTGGAGCGTGGTTAGTTATAGGCATAATCGGAATGTTCGTGAACAAAGGAAATAAAAACAGCACTACAACAACTAGCGTGACTACTGAAGCAACCACAGAAGTTGCTACATCAAGCGATAACGAATCCACTA
>JAILMQ010000083.1 GCA_024692605.1 Eubacterium sp. | reverse complement strand
AATCCTAATCTATTAATTCTTTTGATAAATGATATATTCGACGAAGCTTATGATAATCATTCAGAGGTTGTGCTTCTATCCGATGAACATCAGACAGAGACGGGAGATGAGCCTGAGGAAGACGGAGAGGTTATTACGGATTCATATATTTCCATTGAAGGAGACACGTTTCATTTGGAATGTCAAAGTAATCCTGATAATACAATTGTGTTTCGAATGATAGAATATGATTTTCATATTGCATTGGATGATGCACTGCGTAGTGGAAAGAGCAAGCTGATCTTTCCCAGGTCGGCGGTACTTTATTTGAGGCATAATAAAAATACAAGAGGTGTTATGCATCTGGAACTCGTGTTTCCTAATAATAGATGTGTGGATTATGATGTACCGATAATAAAGGTAATGAACATTTCAAAAGAGGATATAATTCAAAAGAAATTGTATTTCCTAGCCCCGTACTATATAATGAAAAAAGAGATAGGAATGCCTCCCGAGAAGGCTTTGACTGATTTTGTAGAAATACTCATGGCTATGCAGATTGATAGAAGGCAAGGGTATGTTACAGGATACGATATAGTAAAAGTTCAGAAGTATTTTCAGAAACTGGTGGTTACTGTATATCCGGAACTGAAAGACGAGGAAGGAGTTGATTATGTTATGGGTGGAAGAGTTATATATGATGAAATAGATCAGGCTTTTGATGATGGGATAGAACAAGGTATAGAACAAGGCTTAGAACAAGGCGCTGAGAGTACTTTGATAAAATCTATCAAGAATCTTATGAATAATTTAAAGATGTCTGCTGTTGAGGCGATGAATTCCCTGGGAATTCCGGAAGAGGAGCAGGCAAAGTATTTGGAGAAGATATGAGTAAAGAAGAGACTGTTGAATTAAATGAGAATTACCAATTTGGTGAGAAGGTTAAAGAGATTCGTATAAAAGAGGGGCTGACTCAGGGGCAGGTTGCTAAGGAGTTAAATGTCACTCCTGGATTTATCAGTAATATTGAGAATGGAAGGACCGCGATGTCTCTTCGTCTTCTTATTTATTATGCTACTCTGACGGGGGTATCTCTTGATTCACTGGTGGGACTTATTGATGCGGAATATGAAGAGGATGCACTTGATAAAGATATAGCCAGGGAAGTTCAGAAGATGAGTAAGGAAGATAAAAAGAAGCTGTTTAAGGTTCTTAAGATAATGAATGAGTAATGAGTAATGAGTGATGAGATGGGCCATGGGATTATTCCCCTGGCCCTTTAACACTTGCACTTGCCCAAATTTATGTAATTTAGTATACTTATTCTGTAGGTTTTAAATTTTGGTTAAGGTGAATTTGTTATATGAGCATAGGTAAGATCAGGGTATTACATTATATAATAAGTATAGCAATTATCATTATCAGTCTGGCTTGCGAGGCCTGGGCGATTTATAGATTGTCCCTTGGTGCTCGTAATGAAGCTATGGTTTTCTTTGCGATTTCAGCCATCATTTTTGTGGGGCTGTTAGTTGCTTTATATATTGAGAATCATAGGACTAGCGTCAAATCCATAAACGAAAAAAAGGAAAGTATTACATTATCAAGAATTGCCCTTTCATTGGCGTCAGATTATGAAAGCGTTTACTATGTAAATTCCGAGAATGATCATTACGTGGAATATGGTGTGGAAAATGATGAAAATGAAAGTCTTGATATTATTTCGGAGGGTGATGACTTTTACGGTGATTCAATAGTTAATGCGAAGAAAATAGTTCATAAGGATGACAGGGATGCATTCCTTTCTATTATCAATAAAGACCGTATTAAAAAAGCCTTTGAAAATCATGAGACCCTCAGGCTGGATTATAGGCTGATCATCAATGGTGAGGTCATGCATTATAGTCTGAAGGTGGCACAGGGTTTCGGACCGGATGATAAATATGTTGTTATCGGTGTGCGAAATGTAGAAAATGCCGTGAGAACTGCAGAGAAGCTGAAGCAGACTGAGGAGGAGAGTGTTACCTTTGGAAGAATTTCCCAGGCTCTGGCTTCGAGATATGAGGTACTTTATTATATTGACCTGAATACAAATGAGTATCATGAGTTTTCAACCAGTGAGGCATACAGCCATCTTAAGGTAGGTGAATTTGGTCGCGATTTCTTTGAGGATTCTCAAAAGAATATGAAGATCAGTATCTATCCGGAAGACTATGAAATGATGGCTGAGAAGATGAATAAAGAAGTCTTTCTTGATGCCCTTGAAGGGAATGGTATATATACATTAAGATATCGTCTGATGCTTGATGGCGAACCTGAGTATGTGGAACTTAGAGCCATGAAGCCGAAGGGTGATGAAAATCATGTTGTTTTGGGTGTAATGAATATCCATGAAGCAACAAAACGTGAGGAAGAATATCGTAAGCGTATTGATGACGCTATGATACTGGCTAATCGTGATGGACTTACCGGTGTAAAGAATAAGAATGCATATGCTTCTATGGAAGCAGATATGAATAAAAAGATAATGGCCGGTGGTAATAACAGATTTGCCGTAGTCATCTGTGACGTAAATAATCTTAAAAGGATCAATGATTCAGCTGGTCATAAGACGGGTGATGATGCCATAAGAGAAGCATGTATGATGGTGTGCAGAGTATTCAAACACAGTCCGGTTTACAGGGTAGGTGGAGATGAGTTCGCTGTTATTCTCAGAGGCGAGGATTATGAAAACAGAACAGCGCTTATGCAGCAGCTCAGTGATCAGAATGAGATCAATTCTGAGGAAAATAAGGTTACGATTGCGTGTGGTATTTCCGATTATATCTTTGGACAGGATAAGTCCCTTGCAGATGTATTTGAGAGAGCTGATGACCATATGTATCTTAATAAAAAAGAATTAAAAAAGTAGTATCAGTCTAAGATGAGTTAGTCATTTAGGGCTGGAATGAGGAGATTTAAAATGAGCGATTACATACTTAGTTGTTGTGCACCTGCAGACCTGACTCCGGAGTGGGTTGAGAAGAGAGATATAAAGTTCGTTCCCTTCAATGTAACTTTAGACGGAGAGTCAGTTAAGGATGATATGGGAGTTAGTCTTTCACCTAAAGAACTTGTTATGAAGATGCAGCAGGGTGCTGACGCAAAAACATCACAGGTAAGTACAGGTGAATATATAGAGTATTTCAAACCATTTTTGGAAGCGGGAAAGGACGTGGTTCATGTATCCCTTTCCACCGGAATATCAGGAACCTTTCAGAGTGCCTGTATCGCAGCTAATGATCTGATGGAAAAATATCCGGATAGAAAGATCTATACGATCGATTCTATGGCTGCATCATCAGGCTATGGACTTCTGATGGAACTGGCAGCAGACGAGAGAGATAAAGGGCTTTCTGCTGAAGAGCTTGCTAAGTGGATTGAGGATAACAGACTTAATCTTATTCATTGGTTCTTCTCTACAGATCTTTCATTCTATATCAAGGGTGGTCGTATCTCTAAGACAGCCGGAACTATAGGCCAGGTCCTTAATATCTGTCCCCTTCTGAATGTTGATTTTGAGGGGCGACTTACACCAAGAGAGAAGATCAGAACAAAGAAAAAGGTTATTAAGAGAATCGTAGAGAAGATGGTTGAAGAAGCTGATGACGGAGTGAATTATAACAGTAAATGTTTCATATCCCAGTCAGATGAAGAACTTGGTAAACAGGTTAAAGACCTCGTTGAAGAGACATTTCCTAATCTTAAAGGTAAGGTGGAAATGTTTGACATCGGCTGTACTATCGCCAGCCATACCGGTCCTGGAACGGTAGCGTTATTCTTCCGTGGAAAGAAGAGAGTAGATTAATACTGTGTGGTTTAGAGGAGATATGTTTTATGCCACAGGATACGAAAGTTAAAATATGTGGACTTACATGCCGGGAGGATGCCGACTCTGTTATCAGAGCCGGTGCTGACTTCGCCGGCATGGTTGTTTTTTATCCCAAAAGTCGAAGGAATCTGTTCATCGAAAGGGCAGCTTCTTTACTAAAGTATTTTAAAGAAATGAGTTCAGATATCAAGCTGGTAGCGGTAACAGTAAGTCCAACCTATGAACAGCTGGAGCAGATAGCTGAGGCCGGCTTTGATTATATCCAGATTCATGGAATTCTTGATATGCAGCTTTTTAAATCACGGTATGTAAGTGAAGGAAAGCTGGCTATAATAAGGGCTTATAATAGTATTGATGATAATGTGATGGAAGAGATTGAAGTTTTAAATAAAGAATCTTCAGTTGCATACTATCTGTTTGATGCTCCGGAGCCCGGAAGTGGAAGTGAATTTGATTGGGGCAAGATACCTCACGAAAAGTTATGTAAACCATTCTTTCTGGCAGGAGGACTTAGTCCTGATAATGTTTCAGAGGCTGTGATACAAGTTGCTCCCTTTGGAGTTGATGTTAGTTCCGGGGTTGAGCTGGATAGAGAAGACCCGGAAGTTACATTTCCTAGTCCGGAGGAAGTGGAAGCAGGAAAGAGTATGAAGGACAGGGATAAGATAATCAGGTTTGTAGAGAAGGTGAAAGAGGTGCATATATGATTTACACAGAGCTGACGACCCTTGCAATGAAAATCGCATATGAGGCGCATCATGGACAAGTTGATAAACAGGGAGTTCCATATATATTTCATCCTATTCATCTTGCTGAGCAGATGGACACGGAGGATAGTTGTGTGGTTGCGCTCCTGCATGATGTGGTTGAGGATACGGATGTTACCTTTGAAGATCTTGCTGAGTACGGGTTCACTGATATACAGATCGAAGCTATAAGGCTTATGACTCATGAGACAGACCCATCACTAACTACTGATGAGGAGCGGGAGAGGGACTATCTGGAATATGTAAAAAAAATCCGCGATAATCCTCTTGCAAAGAAGGTCAAACTTGCGGACCTTGAACACAATTCGGATGTATCACGGCTTAGTCTGATTTCCCCAAAGGAAATCATGCGTAATAAAAAATATGAGAAAGCAAAAATGATTTTGCTGGAGGATTAGTTTTTTAAGACTAATCCTTTTTTTAATCTTTGATAACGTAAACGTCTGATACCTGTCTACCGAAGTTAATTGCAGTAGAATAGTCAGAAACGAAGATATCAATAACATTTCCTGCCATTCCGCCGGTATCCTCTACGACAAACTCACCGATTCCGTCGATGTAGATCTTTGTACCAAGTGGAAGTGAGTTACATGCAACAGTGTGGTTTACTGTAGGGTAAACACCTGAAGCACATGTGTTTCCGGTTGCGATATAAGCTGTAAGCTCATATGAACCGATGAACTCTTTAACAGGCTCTGCAGCCTTTGCAGCTTCCTCGGCAGCCTGCTTTTCTTTTTCAACAGTTTCTTTAATATTATTTTGTATATCCATATGATCGTTGTAGTCGTTTGCAATTCTTGTATGGGCATCTTCGTATCTGGCCTCAATAATTGCTGTATTGTCGATGAATTCATCATCAGCCTTTGTATTGATATTCTGTAAAACAATTGCGAGCACTGCTATGATTGAAAAACTAATTACAATATTTACCGGCTTCTTAAAACCTATATGTTTTTTGAAATTCATAATAGCTAACTCCTTTCGCCTATAATGTTTTAACTCATTTTTAACTCAAATGCAACACTTTTGTAATAATTTGTATAAAATGTTACAAACACGGAAATAAATACTTAACAATTGTTACATTTGTACAAAATCTAGTGGTATACATAACTTTTAGACACGAATAGTAGGTTATTATGCTCAATAAAATTCGAAATATTAAGATAGATAAATTTAAAATACTTG
>JAILMQ010000078.1 GCA_024692605.1 Eubacterium sp. | reverse complement strand
TATTCATCTATATATGTTATATATGCAAGATTAGCAGAAGAATGCCAGATGCGGGGATATCTAAATGGCACCAGAGGCTGTGTGGGTAGTTCACTTGTTGCGTACCTTTTGGGAATTACCGGGACTAATCCACTACCGCCACATTATCTGTGCCGGAAATGTAGTCATTCGGATTTTGAAATCAAATATGATTCAAGTTTCAGAAGAGGTTATATCGGTGTTGATCTTCCAGACAGAAAATGTCCGTTATGTGGAAAGAAGATGAGGAAGGATGGATACGATATTCCGGCAGAAGTATTTATGGGAATAAACTATGATAAAGAACCGGATTTCGAACTAAATGTTGCATATGAATTACAAGAATATATTCAAAAGTATACGAAAAGAATAGATGGTATAAGTGATGTAGTGCTTCCAGGAACTATTTATAGAATTCCATATACTATGGCATGTGAGCTAGTTGGAGATTATTATAAAAATCATATGGATGAAGATAAGGATAATAGTGAAATCATCATTGACAGATTGACAGATGTGAAGCTTGAAACAGGTGTACATCCTATACGACTATTTCTTCTTCCGGAAGGACTGGATATAAATAAAGTTACACCATTAAGTAGTGTAAGTTTCGATGATACAGACGGCGAATTTCTGAAAACACATTTTGATTATTGGAAGATACAAAACAATCTTCAAACGGTGAGTATATGTACTAACGTAGTATTTACAATGTTAAAGCGACTCGAGGAATGCACCGGTGTAAATCCGGATGAGATACCACTGCATGATGATAAGATGATGAGTCTCTTCGAAAGTCCTGATGCGCTTGGTGTTACAGAAAAACAGATCAGATGTACGGTTGGTACACTAGGTGCCTGCGGATTTGAAAGTCATAACTTTATTTATGGGATTGTTCCAGAGGCTAAGCCCCAAAATCTTTCTGAGATAATCAGCGGGTTTGGATTTGAGCATGGAACCGGGACCTGGATAGATAATGCTTATGATCTGATAGAAGGCGGAAATAATGATATAACAACATTAATCGCATTCAGAGATGATATCTATATGTATCTTGTAAATAAAGGCATAGATAAAGAAACGGCATACTCCATAATGGAACATGTAAGGAAGGGTAAGGCATATAGATATGGTTTAAAAGAAGAATGGATTGCCCTTATGAAAGAACATGGAGTTCCTGACTGGTACATCGATTCATGTAAGAAGATAAGATATCTGTTTCCTAAAGCTCATGCAGCAGTATATGCACTTAGAAGCTGGAAAATACTATATTACAAACTATATTATCCTAAGGCATTTTATACAGTCTGGCTGGAATGCTATGCCAAGCATGTTGATGTAGGATTTGTACGAGCCGGACAAGAACATGCAGAAAAAGAATATGACCAAATACTTGAAAAACTAAGAAATGCGGATGAAAATATAAATAACCTTGAATACGAGGAATACTCCGCACTGGAAGAAATGCGTAATGAAATATCCGTAGTACTTGAAATGTATGCGAGAGATGTCGATGTAGAAAGCGTAAAAACTACTTGACAAAATAAATATATATAGACATAATATATCAAAATGATATATATCAAAACGATATATTTATAATATGATGAATGAAAAAGGATGATATCAGAAGAGAGGATTGTAATGGCGAAAGACAGGAAGATTGATCTGGTTATACTTGGACTTCTGGCGCATGAAGACCTTACAGGATATGATATAAAAAAAATAATAGATGTGAGCATAAGCTTCTTCTGGAAAGGAAGCTTCGGAAGTATTTATCCTGCTCTCAGTTCTATGGAGGAGCAGGGGCTGGTAAAGCGAAAGAAATCCGATAATTCAGGTGGCAGAGAGAAGATTGCATACCATCTGACAAAAAAAGGCAAAGATGCTCTGAAGACCTGGCTGAAAGAGGAAAGTGTCAGTAATGAACTTAAGTATGAAACATTACTCAAACTGTATTTCGGTGGTGTGGAAGATAGAAGTGTGACAATCAAAAATATAGAATTATTTGAGGAAAGTATCAGACATGATCTTGAGATATTGAAGTTGTATAAATCTAATCTCGAAAATGCTCTGGATGAAGAAGATCATTTGTATTATTACCTTACAGTTACATTTGGAATTGACACATATGAAGCATATCTCAAGTGGTGTACGAAATCAAAGAAGCTGCTGAAGAACAGTTAGAAAAGAGGGAAAAATGAAAACAGTTATAGTATATTATTCAATGCTGGGAAACTCAGAATTAACTGCCGGAAAGATAGCTGAAAAGCTGGGGGCAGATGTGATCAGAATAGAGCCTGATAAAGCATATCCTGATAAGGGGGCTAATAAATTTCTCTGGGGAGGAAAGAGTGCTGTGATGGGTGAGATGCCCCGGCTGAAACCCTATGAGTTTGATGCGGATAAGTACGATGTGATAATCCTGGGATTTCCTGTATGGGCAAGTCGGCCTGCACCGCCTATCAAGACATTTGTTGAAGAATTTAAGGGAAGGCTGAAGGGAAAGAAACTGGCAGCCTTTGCCTGTCAGAGCGGAAATGGAGCAGAGAAGGCATTTGCCAAATTGAAGGATCAGCTTGAGATAGATGACTTTGTGGCAGAACTGATTCTTATTGATCCAAAGACTAAAAAGGTTAGTTCAAATGAAGAAAAGATAAATGTATTCTGTGAGGATATAAGGAATAAAAAAGAATAATTACCATTCACCGCATATTTATATCCATTCGCAACAGATTCCCTATATAGAGATGTTGGTTGTTGTATTATCCAATCATAACATTAAAGTGAAGAGGAGTGAATAAGTATGGCTTTAAGTGATGGACTTATATTCTTTGGGATTGTATGTTTTTTGATAGGAATATTTATGATTGTGACAGAGCATAAACAACATAAAAAAACTCTGGGGAATAAAAAATTGGCAGATCGAATTATTTTTTATAAGAATAAATGGCAGGGAGAACATGCTGTTCTTGTATGTGCACCCTTTGGTGTAGCTGTACTGCTTACCGTTCTTAGCTGCATAACAGATTTAAATATATTTCTGTATCTGGCTGGAGCAGAGATGCTGGTAGCAAGTGTAATTATCTATAACAAGATGATGATTTATGTTGAATCCAATGCATTTAATTCACTGGATGATTCTGAAAAAAATAATTGATTTATATATTTTATGCGGTCGCTTTCGAAGCGACCGTTTTTTCTTTTTGATTTCGTATAATGACCTCAACAAGAAAACATTAAAAAAGATTATAAGGAGGTAACATTATGCGTAAGGGATTAACAGAAGTTGTATTTATACTTGATAGAAGTGGATCCATGAGAGGACTTGAAGCAGATACTATTGGTGGTTTCAATTCTATGATCGACAAGCAGCAGAAGGAAAAAGGAGAGGCATATATTTCAACTGTATTATTTGATGATCAGACAGAGGTTCTGTATGACCGTGTTCCCATAGGCAAGGTTGAGCCAATGAATGATAACCAGTATTATGTACGTGGTTGCACAGCACTTTTGGATGCTATTGGAGATGCAATTCATCATATAGGGAATGTTCATAAATATGCTCGTGATGAAGACAGACCTGAAAAGACACTCTTTATCATAACAACCGATGGAATGGAAAATGCCAGCAGAAGGTATGACTATCATGAAGTTAAAAAGATGATAGAACGCCAGAAGAGAAAGTATCATTGGGAGTTCATTTTCCTTGGTGCAAACATAGATGCAGTTGAAGTGGCCGGAAGATTCGGAATTGACAGATCGAGAGCTGTTCGATATGAATGTGATGCAGAAGGTACTCAGCTTAACTTTAATGTCATGTCTAAAATGGTTAGTGTTGCCAGGGCATCTAAATCAGCTGCTCTTATGGAAGGGGCGTTTGATGACGATGATATGCTGGAAGATATACGTGAAGACTATAAGAAACGTCATCGTAAAAAAGCGAAATAGATAAAAGGGATAAAAAATAGCAGTGGTTGCGTTTCGTAACTGCTGCTATTGCATTTCTTATCAGGACAGAATTATAATCGATTTAATCAGAGTCGACACTGATAAAACGGAGGATGCTTATGGATGAGATAAATAAGGGAATACTTCGACTTCTCAGAGATGATGGACGTATGAGTTTTACTGAAATAGGTGAAAGGCTGGGGATTTCCAGAGTTGCTGTAAAAAAGAGAGTATTGAAGCTTGAGGAGGCTGGAATAATCCGCGGATATAAGGCAGTAATACACCGCGCAGATAACATTAAGATGTTCATGGAGATAACAACATTTGATGATAAATATGAGAATCTTTTGGATTATCTTAATGGCACAGGATATATAACAGAAATATATATAATGACCGGAACCAATCGTATACATGCAACAGCTGTAGCCCCTGATGTATCTGAACTTAAGTATCTTACCAAGATGGTTAGGAAGAAGTTTGCGGATGTGATAGAACATATAGAGACACATGCCGTAAAGGAAGTTGTAAAAGATACATTTGGAGGTGTCGACTATGATAGAATTAGACGAGAATGTAGTAAGAGAAATGAATAAGTATCTGGAAGGAACAACCATAGAAGAAGTACTTGTCAGAAACAGGAAAATGTTTCACTTTAAGGTAATGTTTAATAATGACCAGATGAATCAGGATATAGATGTGCTTGATCTGAGACCAAGGGCATATAATTGTTTAAAGAGGTATGGATTCAATACAATAAGTCATCTGGTGAATGGCGTATATGCGAAGGAGAATGAGTCAAGCAAGAAGCAGCTTCTGAAGATACGGAACCTGGGAAAGAACACAGCTGAAGAAATACTTATAAAACTCTTTTACTATCAGTTTCGTATTCTGTCGGATGACAGGAAGAAGGCTTATATGCAGAAAATAGTTGAAGAAAACATATAGGGAGAAAACTGTGTGAGTACATATGTAATGAGTGATCTGCACGGATGTTTTGGCAACTTTATGCGGATGCTGAAAAAAATACGGTTTAAAGATAGTGATACCCTCGTTCTGGCCGGTGATTATATGGATCGGGGCAGCCAGAATTATGAAATGCTGGAATGGCTGGTAAATCGTCCGGATAATGTTAT
>JAILMQ010000056.1 GCA_024692605.1 Eubacterium sp. | reverse complement strand
TTAGTTCTTATACTTGATACATTTTTAGGAATATTTATACCGGTAAGCTTTCCACATTCCCAAAACGCTTCTTCACCGATACTTGTTACGCTATCCGGGATTGTTACTGTTGTTAGCTTCCTACAAACATAAAAAGCTCTGTCCCCTATACTTTTCACGCTATTGGGAATTGTTATTGTTATAAGATTTTCACACCATCCAAACGCATACTCCCCAATACTTGTTACGCCATTTTCAATCACGACGTTGTGTATGGAAGTACGAGAATTATACCATGGCGCCTTATTATCATCATCATTAAAATCCGCCATCGCACCCGTACCGGATATGGTCAGCTTGCCTGTATTATCCAATGACCATGTGACACTTTCCACCTCATTTTCATTAGTAGATGCCCCACAGTATCCACTGCTGGGAACGAACTCAGCCGTAACAGTGACATGCTTATTATTTGGCATTACAAACGAATACACACCATCACTATTTGGCGTGATTATATAGTCTTCTTCTCCATCATTGTACTTAACTTCACCCACAACATATCCCTCATTAGGAGTAATGTTCAATGTCGCGGTTCTATTATTACTTTCTTTAATGAAATATGCTCCATTTCCCGGTACATCTCCTCCGCTTACTGTGACCGTTCCGTGTTCGGTGTGTGCAAGCTTTACAGCATAATATGGAGTTATTGAAGCTGCTCCTATAATATTACAATCATTCAAATTAAGCCCTGACGGAGCATAGACAGTTTTAAGGGCAGAACAATAATAAAAAGCATCGTCCCCAATACTTGTCACGCTATCTGGGATTGTTATTGTTGTAAGTCCAGTGCACATATAAAAAGCACTGGACCCAATACTCGTCACGCCCTTCTCAATTTCAACGCTCGTTATGAATCCACGAAAATCAGACCATGGCACATTTGTACTGCCCGCAAATTCCGCCATCGCACCTGTACCGGATATGGTCAGCTTGCTTGTATTATCCAATGACCATGTGAGATTATCCCCATTAACACCACAGTTTCCACTTGCAACTATAGTCGTCTCCGCGTGCACCACAACACTCTCCGGTGAAAAGGGCAGTTTAACTGTGCCAAATATCATAGCCATCGTCAGCATTACAGACAATATGCTCTTTACCATATGTTTCCTGTTCATCTTGATTAGCCTCCCTGTTTCATCTGTTTATACATATTTGTACAACATAGGATCAAAATATCCTCTCTATTGTACAACATTCCGGGACAATAGTGAAGAAACTTGTGGATAGGTATGCTCTGTTGTCAGTGGAAGGAACAGCGGTAAAGGTGACCTGCACCTCTAATGGAAGAGAGGCTGACAAAAAGTGTACAAGGTGTCAGGATCTGATAGAAGGTGCAGTAATCGAGTCAAAAGGACATATAGAGGTAGTGATTCCGGCAAAAGCACCAAGTTGTGATGAGAAAGGAAACACAGAAGGGACGAAATGCTCCGTATGTGGCGAGATATTTGTTGCACCGGAAGAGATAGAAGCAACCGGTCATGTATGGGATGAAGGTAAGGTTATAAAAGAGCCGACTGAAACCGAAAAAGGCAGCAAAGTTTATACATGTAAAGTCTGTGGAGGTATAAGAGAAGAAGAAATTGCTGCAACCGGTAAGAAGGATAATCCTGACGAAAAGTCATCCGAACAGCCTGTATCAGATCAGAAGCCTGTACAAGAGGATGGAGTAGGTACCATTTCAGCTGATGGCAAGACTCTTACTGATACAGATGGAGTGAAATACCTTGTGGCTGAAAAGATGACAGCAGACCAGCTTACCAAGCATGCTATGATTGCAGATAAGGCATCCGCAGGAAAGTATAAGATTACAGCTGTGACTATGAAGAACGGCAAGGTGGTAGGCGGTACTGTTGCATACAATAAGCCTTACAACAAGAACTGTAAGACAGCAACCGTTGGAGCTACAGTAGATATAGCCGGTGTTACATTCAAGGTTACAATTGGTAAGAACATCACTAAAATTGGAAGCAATGCTTTTAATGGATGTAGCAAGCTTAAAAATGTGATCTTTAAGACGAGTAAACTGAAGAAGTACAAAAAAATAATCAAGAAAGCCGGTGCGCCGAAGAAAGCTAAGATAACTAAATAACTATCAGGGTGGAGGATGTCAGAAATGGCATCCTCTTATTACATCTATAACCACCTAGAGTGGCTGTTTTACTGGCTTCTTGACCTGATTGAGGGGGGATAGTATAATAATCTGGATAATCAAAAGAGGGAGGTAACAAAGTGATGAAAAAATTAGTAACCCGTGGATTAAATACTATACTTTCATTGATGCTGATAGTGAGTATTTTTATATTTGTGCCATCTATCAGAGCTAAGGCTGATATGGGACCGGCAGGAATGATCGTTACCATAAAGGATAGTGATGATATTCTGAAGTCCTATAATGATGACTATACCGTCTCTGCTTATAGGGGTACAACTGTAAGTTTTGATTTAAAGCTAAAGAACTGGCCCGAAGAAGGCGGTGGCACCAGAGAACCTGCGACATATGATGGCGTTATATTAGAAGGGATTGTATCAAACAGTGACAAGGTTGTTATAGATAATGATAAACATACCATCACTATTGCAAAGGATGCACCTAAAAGTGTTAGAATCGCATATTCGTTTAGAAAGTATGATTCAAAGACCGGCAAATACACTGATGAATTTAACGATCATGAAAATTATGGACCTGTTGTAACTCTGAATATATTAGATAAAGCTGATGCATATAATTCTTATTTTTCATCTAACACCGAGTTTAGTGTTTCAAAGGGACTTGTAGCCGGAGGTAATACTGTTATTTCTACAAAGTGGAATGGAAGTGATACCTTAAAGCCTGCAGATATAAAGCTTTCAGTTGCAAATAAGAAGGTAAGCTTAAAGGGCAATAAGCTTTCTGCAAAGGCATCTATAGTTGAGGACACAAGCTGCCTGGTTAGAATTACTGCTAAATTAGGTGGTGTAAATGTTTCTACTGAAGCAAATGTTGATGTATATGCAAAATATCGTCTTGAAGTAAGTGCTTCAGAAGTTATAAAGCTTGGTAAATCTACAACACTTAAGCCTTATCTTATGGCGAGAACAGCTACTAAAACAGGTATAAAGGAAAAGAAGTCTGCGATTAAAAAGTCCGATAAGGTTTCCTATAAGAGCAGTAATAAGAAGATTGCAACTGTGAATAAAAAGGGTAAGGTAACTGCTGCAATCAATAAAACAGGTAACTCAGATATTACGGTAAGTGTTACCAGAGCAAAAAAGAAGTATACTGCCCAAACCACGATATTTGTGGAAGAAAGCTCCGCAATAAGTAAATCTGTAAAAGTGAAGAAACCATCTAAAAATGGAAAGAAGATTAAAGTTGCATGTTGGAATGATGAATTCCAGAGAAGGATAGAATTTATCCTCAAATCATATCCTGAATATAAGGATATGGTTGAATTCACAATTGTTCCGTCTGATGATAATGCATATCAGAAATACCTTAAGTCTATGGAAAGCGGTAAAGAGCCTGTAGCGGATATTATTCTTGCAGAGGCTGATTACATGGATTTTGCATTGGATTTAAAATACACCGTTCCCGTGTCCAAGATAGGTTATAAAGAAGCCTGGTATGGTGATGCATATCCCTACACCAGAGAAATAGGAACTAAGGATGGAAAGCTTTATGCTCTTTCCTGGCAGGCATGTCCGAGCACATTTATCTACAACAAATCTATCGCTAAAAGTGTATTCGGAACAGCAGACAGCTCTAAGATTCAGGCTAAGGTAAAGGACTGGAATACATTTCTTGCTACAGGAAAAACTCTTAAAGCAAATAATCTGAGAATTCTTTCTTCAAATGAAATAATCCGTCAGTATGTTGGTGGATCGTCAAAGCATATGACTTCCGGAAAGAATGTATATCTTGGGGGAACACTTGATAAATACATCAGTTTCGATAAAGCTCTTGTGGAAACCTGCGGGGTTCCTGTTTCGGATCTTTGGTCAGATGAGTGGGGTCAGGGATTTTTAGATAATAAGACATTTGGTTATTTCGGACCTCAGTGGTTCTATGACTTTTGTATGTGTGCTGATGATCCTTCATCGGTTGCATCTAAATATGGTTGGGGAATATGTGAAGGCCCCTCTGATACATACTGGGGAGGAACCTGGATTATACCTACCAATGCAGGAAGAAACAATGAGCTTGTAACCTTCCTTCTTGCTAAGCTTACAGCTGATGATGATATGATGTATAAGATTCATGCTGATTCTAATGACTTTATGAATAACATGGCAGTTAATAACAAGTTGATGACATCCAAGAATACGGCTGCAGCTAAAAAAGAAATGTATAAGATTTATGACAAGGTTGCAAAAAAGATTCCTGCAAAGCATGAAAGCATATATTATCAGGGCACTTATGAAAGCATTTCAGAATCTTTAAAGGATTATTTAGAGGGAAATATTTCTTCTGTTGAAGAATTAAAGAAGATTATAACAGCATCCATCAAAGAAAAATACCCTGATGCAGTTGTTAATACAGGTGGAACCGGAAAAGAAGCAAAGAAGATAAGTATAAAGTCATATAATACAGCACCACCTAAAAAGGGTGATATAGTTCTGACTACGGACAAGAGTGGTGTATATGTAGTATCCAAGATATCTAAGAAAAAAGTTGCTTCAGTAAGCTATTTGAGACCACTAAAAAGGACAGCTTCAAAAGCGAATATACCTGCAACGGTGAAGCTTACAAATGGTACAACCGTCAAGGTAACAGGCATAAGTAAAAATGCATTTAAAGGCTGTAAGAAGCTGAAGAAAGTATCAGTTGGCAAGAATATTAAAGCTGTCGGTGCAAATGCATTTATGGGCGTTAATGAAAACATTAAGATAAAGTGTCATGCAAATAGTCTTAAAGTTATTAACAAGAATAGAGTTAAAGCAAAGATTCCTGAATCTGCAGCAATAATGAAATAATTATAACTATGCAGGTTATAAAACCGGAGAGACAATAAACGAAGCTTATGGAGGTGAGGATTTTGAAGCTAAGATTAAAGCGGCAACTGAATCACTGGAAATAAGTAAGCTTGAGAATATGGAATTCAATATGAATAAGGGGCGTTTTCTTATATCATAACCTTTGATGGTAAAATCAGTGATTTCTCGAATACAGATGATTATCCGGAGCTGAAGCCGTGTAAGGTCACATCAGTTAAATTCGATGGATTAGGAGATGCCACTACGATTGAAGAAGATAATTAATAAAAAAGATAAAAAGAGATAATACTATGAAACAGACAGTTATTGAATTACTCATAAATGAAGCCATAAAGGCTCGCAAAATGGCATACGCTCCGTACTCGGGTTATCTGGTAGGAACGGCACTGGTTGTACCTTCGGGTAAGATATATACAGGATGCAATGTGGAAAATGCATCCTTTGGGCTTACCTGCTGTGCCGAAAGAACAGCCATTTTCAAGGCTGTAAGTGCCGGACAACGGCATGTGGATGCTATAGCAATTACAGGTGGGAAAGTTGAAGACGGTGATATGGATAATATCACCGACTTCGCATATCCCTGCGGCGCATGCAGACAGGTTCTTTCGGAATTCCTTCCGGAGTCCTGTGATATGGACGTGATAGTTGCCAGATCCACTACAGATTACAAAATCCTCAGATTATCTGAGCTGATACCATATACATTTGACCTGTAATTATTACGTTCTCTTTTCATGATCACGATATATGCACAGATCAGGAATATATCCGCCATAACCCAGGCGAGGGGGCTTGCAAATCCACTGTTTCAGTGGATTTGGCACTCAAGGACATCAGAAAATCTGGTGTCTTTTTTTAATTTATTCCGCAGATATTGAAAAATAAATGCCATCAATTCACCAACTTAGATATGTTAGGTTTGCAAATTAATATTTACAATTGGATTATAGGACAAAAAGCGTGAAGGTGAGGTGATGATAATGCTTACGATGATTATAATTATACTTTTGATTGGATTAATTTTTAATCTGATTAAGCTTGCTTTAAAACTAGCATGGGGGATGGCAAAGATGTTAGCAGCAGTTATATTTTTACCATTACTTATAATAGGAATTGCACTGGCCGGATACGTTTATATCTCATTAATAATTCTTATAGTAATGAGTTTAATCGGATTTATTACTAATCTTTTTGCCGGAACTGTAGGAGACTAGAGTAGTTGGTTGATTGAATATAGATAGTTAAAAAGGAGGAAAGTGATTATGAATGAATACAATGGATATAATGAATATGAAGGATACAAGGAATACGTAGTAGAAAGTAGTTCAAAAACAAAACTAATCAGGGGCGCGGTTATTGCATTAGTCGTACTGTATTGGATCTGCCCGGATCTGATACCTGGCCCGATAGATGATATAATCGTAACTCTTATAGGTATGGCAGTTAATAAAAAAATGGCTTCAAATGATGTTTAAACTTGTGTATTTGGACATAGTGGTCTCCTTATAAAGGGGTCTTGGGAATTATCCTCAGACCTCTTTTTTTAATAAAGTTGGCAGCCGGTTGTCTTGAGATTTAGTATATTATGTTTTATGATGTTTATTAGTATTTTTTTGAAAGGTAAATGCACAAATGGACGAAAATAATTATAGAATAGACACACTTGAAAGAAGAATGGTCAGTCATGCCGGTATGCAGAAGGCCATGAAGGTGTTGGCAGTATTAAATGTGGTTACCATCTTTATCTGCGGTTTAACAAAATTGGACAATATGAGGCTGCCCTGGTTTGCATCGATTCTGTTTATAGGTTTTTTGTTCTTTATGGATTATTATTTCATGAAGCAATATAAAGCATGTGAAATTGAAAAGTATGAATTGGAGCTTCAACAGCTGAATGATAGAAAACATCTGGCACAGATAAACGGAGAGACTTTGCCGGGTCTGGTTGCAGGCAAAGTTATTCCCAAGCCTTCGGAAGAAGTGGCTCTTCCAATCAAATATTACTGCATCATTCTTGTTCTTGTTCTGGTTACGGGAATATTTATTTTTCGTTAGATTGTAATTTGGTAAATGTATGACTTAACAGATGTTTTTTAAGGTGATTGTTATGGAATTAGTAAGTCAGAAAAATAGAAAGAATGCACCTGAACTTGATCCGCTCAGGATTGGGTCCGGTTGGAAATATGAAGATTTGTCCAAACCACAGGTTTTCATAGAAAGTACATTTGGCGATTCTCATCCGGGAAGTGTGCATCTGGATAAGCTGGTGGAAAAGGTTCGTGAAGGAGTCTTTTCGGCCGGCGGTTTTGGAGCCAGATATTTTACCACGGATATGTGCGATGGTGAGAGCCAGGGAACGGATGGAATTAATTATTCTCTGGTCAGTAGAGAAATGATAGCTAACATGATCGAGATTCAGGCTAATGCAACTCCCTTTGATGCGGGAGTTTTTATTGCAAGCTGTGATAAGGGCTGTCCCGGAAATATGATGGGTATGCTCAGGGTGGATATTCCTTCTGTTTTTGTCCCGGGTGGAATTATGAAAGCCGGACCTGAGATGCTTACTTTGGAACAACTTGGAATGTACAGTGCGAGATATGAGAGAGGCGAGATAGAGGAGAAGGAATTCCTCTGGGCAAAACAAAATGCATGTCCATCCTGCGGTGCATGTTCTTTTATAGGAACGGCCTCCACAATGCAGATCATGGCTGAGGCTTTAGGACTTGCTCTTCCCGGCAGTGCGTTGATGCCTGCCACCGGTGAGGATATTCTAGAGCTTGCTTTTCGCTCCGGTAAACGTGCAGTTGAGATAGCGGGAGATGAAAGGATGAAACCATCAAATCTTCTGACTATGGAAAGTTTTGAAAATGCCATTATTGTACATGCTGCGATTTCCGGATCCACCAATACTTTGCTGCATCTACCGGCCATAGCCCATGAAATCGGAATTGAAATAACAGGAGATACCTTTGATCGCCTCCATAGAGGTGCACATTATCTTCTGGATATAAGACCTGCCGGTCGCTGGCCTGCAGAGGTTTTCTACTATGCCGGCGGAGTTCCTGCCATCATGGAAGAAATCAAAGATTTTCTTCATCTTGATGTTATGACCATAACCGGTCGCACCTTGGGAGAGAATCTGGAAGAACTTAAAAACAGTGATTATTATGATAAATGTAATAAACAGCTGGCGGATTTTAATGTACGAAATAATGCGTCTCTGATTAAGTCGGATATAATTCGTCCTTATGATGATCCTATCGGAACGAATGGTTCCGTGGTAGTGCTTAAGGGGAATCTGGCTCCCGAGGGGGCGGTGATTAAACCTACGGCCTGTCCGACGGAAATGTATAAGAAGATTTTGCGTGCAAAACCCTTTGATTCGGAAGAAGAGTGTTTGGATGCTGTTATCCACCATAAGATTGAAAAAGGTGATGCTGTATTTATCCGCTACGAAGGTCCCAAGGGAAGCGGTATGCCGGAAATGTTCTATACAACGGAAGCAATAAGCTCTGATAAGGAACTGGGCCGTGCTATCGCATTGATCACAGACGGGCGTTTTTCAGGAGCATCCACCGGACCCGTGATAGGGCATTGTTCTCCCGAGGCAGCTTCAGGTGGCCCTATTGCTCTTGTTGAGGAAGGAGATCTGATAGAACTTGATGTGGTGGAACGAAAGCTGAATATTGTCGGTGTTGATGGAAAACGCAAAACTCCTGAAGAGATAAATGATATCCTCAAAAAGAGAAGAGAAAATTGGAGTCCGCGTCCCGGCAAATATAAGAGAGGTGTGTTACGTCTTTTTGCCGAACATGCGGTCAGCCCCATGCGTGGAGCCTGGCTAGATTACCGGGACGAGATTTAAAGGGGTCTTGGGAATTATCCTGAGACCTCTTTTTTGCATAAAACCAAATATGTGACTTTATAATCGGGGTATGTTTTTTATTCCCGCCATCCTTCTGACTATTATAGATCTGGTTTCTGTTTTTACCGGAATTGTTTTCAGTGTTGATGAAAGTGGTACATTGCACCGCGGTCCACTTGGTTATCTGCCATATATTATGGTGGGAGGCTACGCTGTCCTGCTTGTTTACATGCTGCTTAAAAGAAGCAACAAAAGGCCGGCAGAAATCATTCCGATAATGTTTCTTTGCTTTGCATTTGCATCAGGACTGATTATGCCTTTTATTCTCGGAAAGGACTATTCAAAACCCGGCAATAAAAAATACCGTGGTTGAATGAGGAGTTGCCTGCCGCAGTTACCTGAACTTTAACTTTGTAGGTTCCCTTCTTCAGACCCTTCTTTGTAAATCTGATTACCTTTGAAGAAAAAGTGAAGAATACAATTAATGACAGATGATGCCTGAAGTATTATAATTACTCTATCAATGCTTGCAAATGAGGAGAGGGTTCATATGAGAAAAATAGTAGCTTTATTTTTGACAGTTTTATTTTTGATTCCACAAATCGGCGTAGATAGTAATGCTGCTGAGAGTAATTATGAAGATACAGCTATATGTTGGAATGAGTATATCGAAAACAATTCAATAAATGCCGGTGGTAGAAAAGCCGGTGATGAATATGTTACATCTGATGAAACTGAAGGGGAAACAACGACTGAAGAAAAAGAAACAACTGAAACTCCAACTGAGGCAACAACTGAAGCAGAACAAAAGTTTACAGGTTTCAAAAAGGATGGAAATGATACTTATTACTATAAAGACGGTGTTAAACTGACCGGATGGAGAGTAATCTCCGGAAAGAAGTATTATTTTTCGAAGAAATCCAGTAACAAAGGAGTTATGTCTGTTGGATTTACTAAAATCGGAAAGAAAACCTACTACTTTGATTCTAATGGCATAATGAAAAAAGGCTGGCAGACTATTGAAAAATGTAAATATTATTTCAGCAAAAAAGGTGTTATGCAGACCGGCTTGAAGAAAATAAAGAATAAAAGATATTATTTTATGAAAGACGGTAAGATGGCAGATTGTGGACTATATAAGAACTATATTATTTCCTATACAGGAAGGTGTTACAAAATCCCTGCAAAACGAACCGGAGATATTGATGAAGATGCAAAAGCAATTGCCAGGGTTATAGCTAAATGTAGTGGAAAAGGTAAAAAGGGAATGAAAGATATTGAGAAGGTATCAAGAGCTGCTTATATAGTTTCTGCATTTACCTCAAGAGCATCTTATTCCATGAGCGGTCCATATTACAGCAAACCGTATGGTGTATTCATTGCTAAAGAATGTTCATGTTCCGGATGTACACGAGCATTGGGAATGGTATTAACAATAATGGGATTTGACTGGGTTCATGTTAATGAAAATCAGTATACTCATCAGTGGATCAGCTTAAAAATGGATGGAAAGAAGGGATATGCTGATGGCCAGATAGGAATGGTTGGATATGGAAAACATCCTGTTGACAGATAGAGGGAGTTTTATATGAAGAAGTTATTATTAGCAGCAATGATCATGGCAACGCTGGTTTTACCGGGATGTTTCCTTGATGATTTAACATCCGAAGATACTAATACAAATGTTACTTCAGAGGGGACGGAGTCAACTATAAAAAACCGGCCCAATGTTGATACCGGCACCGGCGAGATTAAGGTCCTGGCAGAAGGCGATGTGGCTCCGGACTTTACCGTGGAGCTTGTAAGCGGAGAAAAAGTAAAGCTTTCTGACTATGATGATAAGATAGTGCTTCTTAATTTCTGGGCAACCTGGTGTGGCCCTTGTGTTGGTGAGATGCCTGCCTTTGAAAGATTGAAAAGTGATGGGAATGATGACCTTCAGATTCTCTGTATAAACAATATGGAGGATAAGAGAACGGTTGATGATTTTATTAAATCCGAAGGATATACATTTGACGTAGGCTATGATGAGACCGGAAGTATAGATGCTTATTATCCAAGCAATGGAATTCCATACACACTTGTGATTAATAAGGGTTATATCTCCAGTATATATGTGGGAGCGAGGGACGCAGATTATCAGTATCAGGAGTATAAAAATGCAATCGACAGATGTGACTAAAAACAGCAAAAATGATCAAATAAAAAAACTCATCCTTCGCATCCTTATCTTATGTACCGGACTCTCCTTTGTTATAGTCGGGCTGTTTAGCGATGGGTTTAAGGATGTAATGGCAAAGGCGATCAGGATATGTTTGGAATGCATAGGGATAGGCTGATGGTTCGTAGAAGATATACGCAGCTTATAGCTGCAGTTCTATACAACTGTAATATAAAAGGTTTTATGACCGGTAGTATATATAAAGGACCGATCAAAGGTTTCTGTGCCCCGGGTATTAATTGTTATTCCTGTCCGGGGGCAGTGACCTCTTGCCCATTGGGAAGTCTTCAGACAGGGCTTCTTTCTTCAAAGTATAAGGTTCCCTATTATGTACTGGGAACTATAATTCTTATGGGGCTTTTCTTAGGAAGATTTATATGTGGTTTCCTTTGCCCCTTCGGTTTATTTCAAGAGCTTATATATAAAATTCCAACAAAGAAGATTAAAAAGAATAAAGTAACAAGGATAATGTCCTGCTTAAAATACATTATCCTTGCTGTTTTTGTAATTATTATTCCACTTGTAAAGCTGGTTCCCGGTTTTTGCAAATATATCTGCCCTGCAGGAACCTTGGAAGCGGGAATTCCTCTGGTGATTTCTGAACCGAGACTTCGGGGACTGGTAGGATTTCTTTTTTCCTGGAAGATATTTATTCTCGTTGTAATACTTTTCATATGTACATTCTGCTACAGATCCTTCTGTAGATTCATCTGTCCGCTGGGAGCCATTTACTCCTTCTTTGCACCGGTAGCTGTTGTTGGAGTAAAGGTTGATACGGGCAAATGTATTAATTGCGATAAATGTGTTGAAAACTGTCTGATGGATGTCCGAAAGGTTGGAGACAGGGAATGTATCCACTGCGGTGAATGCATACATCACTGCCCGGTGGAGGCAATCAGAACATCACCACATATCAGCATAGATGGAATAATACGCAAGACTAAGTGATATGAATATGATACAATCAGACTTAGAGCGGCTGACTTTACGGAGTGACAAGAAGATGTTGTAGTTTAATATAAATGATATAACGGGGTAATAGGGGGAGCAATGGATAATAAAGAATATAATTCTAACGAGCAGCTGTATTTCAGCTTGTTAGACAGAGTGGAAGGGGAAACTGAACTATATACAGATGATAATCCCACTCTGGAGGCAAAGGTAAAGGGCAAAATGGTTCTTCGTAATGTGGCAGATAATGTCAGAGGGCTTCTGAAAAACACAGGATTAGATAAAAGAATAACGATAGAATAATGCTCAAGGAGGTTTTTAATATGAGTATTGATTTAAGCAAGATGCCAAAGCTGGGATTTGGTCTTATGAGACTTCCGGAAAAGGATGGGGAAATTGATTTAGAACATGTTAAACGTATGGTTGATAAGTACATGGAAATGGATATGAACTATTTTGATACAGCCTACGTATACCATGGTGGTAAATCAGAGGTTGCTGCAAGAGAGGCTCTTGTAAAGAGGTATCCTCGAGACAGTTTTATGCTCGCTACTAAGCTTCCTGCCTGGGAAATAAAGCAGGAAAGTGATGTTGAAAGAATATTTGAAGAACAGCTTGAACGTGCTGGTGTTGATTATTTTGATCTGTATCTCCTTCACTCCATAGAGGATGGATCAAATTATGATACATATGAAAAGTATGATTGCTTCAACTGGGGATTAAAGAAGAAAGAAGAAGGAAAGATCAGGCATTTGGGATTTTCCTATCATGGAAGTCCTGAGCTTCTTGTACAGGTTTTGGATAAACATCCTGAAGTAGAATTTGTTCAGATTCAGCTGAATTATCTTGACAGAACAAATCCTGTTGTAAGATCCGAAGCACTATATAACATTCTGCATGAAAGAAATATACCTATTATTGTAATGGAACCCATAAGAGGAGGAATGCTGGCAAGTCTTTCTCCTGAAGCAGAAGAAAAGTTCAAGTCCATCAGACCTGATAAGTCCATAGCTTCATGGGCACTCAGATATGTTGGTTCACTTCCGGGAGTAATGACTATCCTCTCCGGAATGTCAACTGAAGAACAGATGGATGATAACATTTCTACATTTACGAATTTCGAGCCTGTTTCAGAAGAGGAAATGAATGCAATAGATGAGGTTACTTCAGATATCCTGAGTATTCCGCAGATTGGATGTACAGCATGTAAATACTGTACACCGGGATGTCCAATGAACATCAGTATACCTGATGTGTTCAGAACCATTAATACTCTCCGTCGTTATCCTGATGACTGGCGTGCCAAAAATTTCTATTCCGGCGTTAAATCAAGAGGAGGAAAGGCGGGAGACTGTATTGCCTGCGGACAGTGTGAAGGCGTATGCCCTCAGCATCTTCCTATTATAGAACTTCTGAAAGAAGCTTCGGAAATACTTGATAAATAATTAAAGATCACGCGCAGATGGAAAGCCATAAGCTCCGTCTGCGCTTTTTACTGCCCTTACGATTGCTTCGCTGAATACATCTGCTGCCAGGGCACCGACAATGTCCATATCAGCAGAAACTTCTCCGGTAGAAACTGAATATATAGTATCCCCATCGGCTGTTGTGTGTACGGGACTTATGGCTCTTGCCATGCCGTCCTGCGCCATTCCGGATATCTTGCAAAGCTGTGATTTTGTGAAATTGGCATTTGTAATAACAATACCTATGGTTGTATTACCGGTGAACTTATTTTCTCTTATATTGATATTAGACTTCATATAATCCATGGTACTTCCAAGAGTCTTTTTGTCCTCTGAAAGAAGGCCGGCTATCTGTCTGCCCTCTGAATCAAAAATATCTCCCAAAGCGTTGACTACAACGATTGCCCCTATTTGAAGTTCGTCAATCTGAATAGCATGGCTTCCTATACCGGTCTTCATACAGTAATCCATTCCCCTTATCTTACCGACAGTTGCACCGCAGCCTGCACCATAATTTCCATCTTTAAATTCCTGACCCTCAAAGGCACATCTTGCTGCTTCGTAACCCATCTTTTCATCAGGCCTTGTAAATGTATCTCCAACGGTAAGATCGAAAATATCAGACTGAACAACAAGAGGAACCTTTGTAACTCCTACATCAAATCCAATATCCCTTTCTTCAAGATATTTCATAACGCCGTTTGCTGCACCGAGGCCAAATGCACTTCCTCCGCTAAGGAGTACAGCATTTATCTTTTCTGCTGCCATGAGGGGATTAAGAAGCTGTGTGTCTCTGGAAGCAGGGCCTCCGCCTCGAACATCTACGCCGGCAGGGAATTCATTTTCCGAAATAATTACCGTGCATCCGGTTGCGGCGTCCACATTCTCCACCTGACCTATTTTTATTTTATTTAAATCATTTATAGATATTTCTTTAAACATAAAGCTGTTCCTCCATCTGATTTTAATACTCTATAAGTATAATATATATGTTTCAAATAGTCTTTAAAAATGTTATACTTTTGTTTTAAGAGATTAGTCTAATAATCAATTTCCATGAGAAAGGAATTAACTAAGGATGCCTACTTTTCTAAAAAAACGATATTTAATATCAATTGCAGTCATTCTTTATATTTTCAGCATGACCTATCTTTTTGTCAGAGGAAGATATTATTCCTTTACTGTTAACATGTCTGACTGGGGTTATGAATCTCAGGTTACGAGTATTGAACTGGATCCCCAAAGTAAAGATATTATTGAGTTAAAAAAAGCAACTGTAGATAAAAAAGGAAGAGCAAATATAACTGCAAAGGCAAAGAAACCCGGGAAAGCAGTTGTTCATATAAAAAACGAGGAAGATATTACAATCGATGAAAAATTATATGTACATCCGCTAATGTTTATTACCTGTGGAAGATATTTTGGTGATAGCAAGGGTACCCGCTTTCTGACCCTTATCTGGGAGATATATTTTGCAATAATCATATTAAAATTTATTATAATGTTCCTTATCAGGTACAGAGATAATATGTACCAGTATAGAAACATACAATATCTGGGTCTCATTATTTTTATGATTTATGAATTCATCTCGCTGTTATATGGAGTTGTATATGGTGGCGGACTGGATGATGCTATATATAATTTTCTAAATGCTATATCCCTTTTTGTATTAAGAACACTTCCCCTTGTAATAATAATTACTTTGGTGGTAATTGCCAGCAACATCTGGCTTATTAGGAAAGAGGGGCGGACCTGGCGCAACATGCTGGGATTTATTCTCGGTCTGGGGATTAACCTGGGGGCTATTTTTTCGATTTTTGTTGAACGTATAATGAAAGAGACTATTATTACAAGTCACTTCCGTAATTCTTTTTTGACAGCCTTTCTTTATCTGTTTGTTGTAAACACATGTTATATTATTGTTGTGTATGGAGAATGTATTCTGCTTGCAACTATCATCATGGGAATAGTGGCTGCCAGAAGGGTTCCGAAGTATGATAAGGATTATATAATCATACTGGGGTGCCAGATCAGAAAGGATGGGACCCTTACCAGACTTTTAAAGGGAAGAGCAGACAGAGCCATTGTTTTTGCAAAAATGCAAAAGGCAAACACAGAAAAAGATATCGTGTTTGTACCATCCGGCGGTCAGGGAGCTGACGAAATAATGCCGGAGGGAGAGGCTATTAAGAATTATCTTGTTGAATCCGGTATTGATGAAAAGAAAATTATAGTTGAGAATAAATCCGTAAGTACAGATACTAATCTTAATTATTCTGTAGAGCTTATTAAAAAGGATACTAAAAAGGAATCTCCTAAGATTGCTTTTTCTACATCTAATTATCATGTTCTGAGAGCGGGAATGATCGCGACATCACAAGGAATAAAAGCAGAGGGAATCGGAAGTTACACAGTCAGCTATTTTTGGATCAACGCATTTATCAGAGAATTTATAGCTACGCTGGTTTCCGAAAAAAAGCAAAATGCCATTGTCGGCATGAGTCTTATATGCATGAATATATTAATTGCATTATTGCTGTGTATATCTATAAGACTGCTATCATAGAAATTAATTTTAACATAGCTTCATCTGGAGGAAATGGGAAGCTTCATATGGCCGCTGATTGATGGGAAAACTTCTATATATAATATAGGAGAAGCTGTCAAAGAGCATTTTGGTGAAGAGGAAGAGCCTCTTTATCCAAGGCTTGTCCAAT
>JAILMQ010000033.1 GCA_024692605.1 Eubacterium sp. | reverse complement strand
TGATAACCAATGTTTCTCATGACATTAAAACACCTCTGACTTCCATAATCAGTTATGTTGATCTGCTTAAGAGAGAGAAGATTGATAATCCGAAAGCGGTTGAATACATAAATGTTTTAGATGAAAAGTCTGAAAGGCTTAAGCAGCTGATTTTTGATCTTATTGATGCTTCAAAAGTAAGCACCGGAAATATAGAGCTTGAAAGAGTTGATATGAATCTTGTAGAACTTATCAGACAAGTGATGGGTGAGTATGAGGACAAATTTGAAGAGAAGAATCTGGAGCTGGTTGATAATATTACTGTAGACAGCGCCGTGATAAATGCTGATGGCAGAAGAATATTCAGGGTTTTTGATAATCTCATGGGCAATGTATATAAGTACGCAAAGGAAGACACAAGAGTTTACCTGAATCTGGGAATGTCAGAAAACTCTGATAGAGTAATTGTTAGCATCAAAAACATAAGCAGTGAAATGCTGAATATATCAGCTGAGGAGCTTACTGAAAGATTTGTAAGGGGAGATAAATCCCGTTACACGGAAGGTTCCGGTCTTGGACTTTCCATCGCCAGAAACCTGGTTGAACTTCATGGTGGAACCTTCAAACTGAATATTGACGGAGACCTATTCACAGTAATAGTATCCTTCGCTGTTTGCTAAGATAACCCAAACACCCACTGAGGACACATTCTCAGTGGGTGAGTTTTCCTATGATAAAGGATAGTGGGGATGCCCGGTGATACTGTACTCTCAGTAACCAATACTTTGGCCGGAACAGTTCCGACGGGTATATTTTTTATATGAATGAGAATAGCGTTCCAAAAACTCCGAAAAAGTAGTGAACAATCCATACACCGATAATACTATCCTGCTTGTCGTAGAGGATTCCAAGGAGTCCTGCAAGAATCGCTGCGCCTGCCATGAATACCAGCCCGAGATGGATATGCAGCACCGCAAAAATAAGTGATGATACTATAATTGATGTGACGGCCGGATATTTGCTGGTGGTGATACGCTTGATGTTTGCCTGAATTCCACTTCGTGCCAGAAATTCCTGTATCAGTGATCTACAGATATAGAAAAGCGTATGTGCATTGAGCCTTTTAAAATTAATAAATGGAGTCCCTGCTTTTAACATTCCGGGGTTTGTCTTTAAAAGAATGAATTTCAAACTTCCCAATACAATAAATGATATAAATACTATAATAAAGGTTACCTTCAAATCTTTTTTTAATGAGTTTGATTTGAGTCCGATATCATTAAATGTCAGGCTTGTGAATGCAAAGATAAAGATGAATATAAAAATACCAAGTACTTCAACACCTTTGGTCATATATTCTTTTGGAAACGGCTTGTTGTTATAGAGCCATATCGCAAAAATAATCAGCCATATACAAACTCCAACTAGGAATGTAGTGAATGTGGCCGAAGAATCCTTGAGTTTGACCTTAAGTGCTTCGGCTTTGGTTTCGTCAGTAAATGTAATAACTATCTGTGGAGTTTCATCAGCCTCCGTAATAAGATAGGAACTGGACATTTTGAAGACATATTTTTTTTCTGAGTGAGCCATGAATTTACATATTCCTACATGGACCTCATCTTTATGATATATTGACTGGATAATAAATTCGAAAAATTCATCATTATAATTAGACTCACTCAAAAGAGTCGAAAATGTGCTGCCGTTTTCTGTATAATTCTTAGGGATTTCCAACATCTTTATCGCAGGTTTATTACAGAATATAATCTGGCCGGAGGTGTTTATAACCAGAACTCCGGAGGTCATATCCCGAAGTACACGATTTGAAAAGCTTTCTTTAATGTTGGTTTCAATTACATTTTCCATTTTTTTGTCCTTTTAAAATAGATATTAAATGCATTAACAAAAATAGTATATCATAAATGCATTTTATCGAACACTTTTTTATATATTGTCTGTTGATTATCAAAAACATAGTGCTATAATCTGTGACAATGTGAGAGGTAAAATAGCACTATTAAGGTGTACCAGGGGGACAGCCCCTCTGGTACACCTTTTTTTGATGAAAGGGGAAAAGCATGGTATAATAATTGAAAATAATAATGAAGGAGAAATGTTATGAAGTATGATTATTTGATTGTTGGAGCTGGACTGTTTGGTGCGGTTTTTGCTCAGCAGGCAAAGTCGGATGGGAAATCTGTTTTAGTAATTGATAAAAGAAATCATATTGCTGGAAATGTATATACAGAGGATGTTGAGGGGATAAAGGTGCATAAGTATGGCGCTCATATATTCCATACCAATGATAAAGAGGTGTGGGATTATGTGACTAGCTTTGCTACCTTTAATCGATTTACCAATTCACCTGTGGCAAATTATAAGGGGGAACTTTACAGTCTGCCCTTCAATATGTATACCTTTAATAAAATGTGGGGTGTTGTTAACCCTGAAGAGGCAGAAAAAAAGATAGAAGAGCAAAGAAAGGAAGCTGGAATCACTGAACCAAAGAACCTTGAAGAACAGGCAATTTCACTTGTGGGTAAGGATATATATGAAAAACTGATCAAGGGTTATACTGAAAAACAGTGGGGAAGACCATGTACCGAGCTACCAAGTTTTATTATAAAGAGACTTCCGGTGAGACTTACATTTGATAATAACTACTTTAATGCACTTTATCAGGGTATCCCTGTTGGTGGATACACCAAGCTAGTATCAAATATACTGGGTGAGACGGAAGTGAGACTGGGAGTGGATTATCTTGAGAATAAAGAAGAACTTGACGCTCTTGCAGATACTGTGGTTTATACAGGTGCCATAGATGCATATTTTGGATATAGTCTGGGAAATCTTGAATATCGTTCTGTAAGATTTGAAAATGAGCTTCTTGATAAGCCTAATTTCCAAGGTAATGCAGCTGTTAACTATACAGATAGCGAGACACCATGGACAAGAATAATAGAGCATAAATGGTTTGAATTCGGAAAGGATGAGAAAGGAAATGATCTTCCTAAGACTGTAATATCTCGTGAATATAGTTCAGAGTGGAAACCAGGTGACGAACCATATTATCCTGTGAATGATGAGAAAAATTCTAATCTATATCAGCAGTATAAAGTGTTGGCTGAAGAAGAGAATAGTAAACTTTCAGTTGAGGGAAAGAAAATAATATTTGGTGGCCGACTGGGCGAATACAAGTACTACGATATGGATCAGGTTATAGCATCTGCACTCATTTGTTACAAAGAACAGGGTTGATGTGTTCTATCTTTAGTGTTTTTCGACTATTTACAGAGGATTTTTTTATGGTATAATAATCGGATGGAAGTGAGACAGAGGGGATACCCTCTGTTTCAATATATAAACCCTACGAGGAAATAATAATGATAGAAAAATTAAAACAGAATCAGTTCCTTTTTGAAGAACTGGTGAAAAGAGATTTTAAGAAAAAATATAAGCGTACAGTCCTGGGAATGCTCTGGAGTATGCTTAGTCCCCTTCTTAACCTGCTTGTAATGGCTTTGGTTTTTTCACAGTTCTTTGCGAGAAATACTGAACACTACATTATTTACTTGTTCAGTGGAAATATTGTAATGGCATTTTTTAAAGAATCTACAAAGGGTGGAATGAGTTCCCTTACAGGCAACGCCAATATTTTTTCAAAAATAAATGTGCCCAAATATCTTTTTCTGTTTTCAAAAAATGTTTCAGCGCTTATTAATTTCGGTCTTACGATAATTATATATTTTATATTTGTTATATTTGAGGGTATTTCTTTTAGACCGAATTTTGTAATGCTTATTGTTCCTATAATATGTCTTGTTATAATGAATATTGGTATTGGAATGATACTGTCGGCAATGTATGTATTTTTCAGAGATATCGAATATTTGTATGATATCTTTCTGACGCTCCTTACTTATATGTCAGCTATATTCTATACAATAGA
>JAILMQ010000244.1 GCA_024692605.1 Eubacterium sp. | reverse complement strand
CCCTTGACTTCTTGGCATACTCGATCTAATGATTCTTTCAATTTGCCATATATAGTGCCAAGGCAGAAAGTATCACCGCTGTTATCACTGTCACTGCCAGTATCAGTCCCTGAAATCCTCTGAAAGCATTGAAAAATTGCCTCACAATAGCTTTCAAGTGCTGCTACTACGGTCTTTGTACATTCATTATCTTCTCCCTTGACCTGTTCGATCAGGGTACCAAGGTCTATTGCGAGCTGCTGGCTATTAGTAAGGTTATTTTCTATAAAATTTCTATCCTCTAAACTAAAACTGAGCCCGGTTATAATGCTAGTATTATTTTTTGTATCATCACACAAAGTCAATGTTAAACCCTTATCTTCAGAACTTTCCCATCTAGATGAGTAACCTATTAACTCGGAATAAAGTTTTTTAAGTTCTTGTAGGCACTCTTTAGCTATCACTTTTAGAGAATTGCTCTTGTCTACCTCAGGTCTTTGGAGCATATTTTTATCAAATACACGATCCGGAATTGGTGACCCGTTTATCTTCTCAAGGTCAGCCTTCTGGCTCTCAAAGAATGGGTACATATGACCGTCCCATACCTTGTGAATCTCGTTATAGTTTCCATACCTTGAGGTCAGCACAGCGTTATAACAGGCAGGAACAGGTATTGTGGTATCTTCAAACGGAAGCCTGATTACCTTATCATAATATGCCTTTGGCTGACCTTTTCCCCCTTTAAGTATCCATGGAAATATCTGCCCAACCATATCGGTCTCTTCAGGTTCAACTCTTGACATCTCTCTTTCAGCAAGTCGATATAACGCAACACACAAGTCTCTTGTGCGACCAATGTCAGGTAGACTGATATGGTATTTTTCTTTTACTTTCTGAAGATGATAGAGTGCTGTACTTTTGTCAAATGTACCTTCACGGATGCCATCTGCAAGAGTGATAAGAAACATAACTTCCTTATCACGCTCTTTTTCTTTCTCTTCATCCATATAAATGTAATCTTTGATAAAGATGTCCACCGTAGCAAGCCATGGGAAGTTGTAATGTTTTGCCATGTAATCTTCATCAAAGCAGATACTCTTATTACTCACAACACGTGAAAGGAAAAGCCAATGATCCTCTTTTCTCTCATAATCATGTATCATGTAATGCTTTGGAAGTTCCTTGTCGCATACCTTACGAAACTTTGTATAATCGTCTCGCAGCATGCAGATATCCAGATCATCATCCCACGGTACAAAACCGCCATGTCTCACAGCACCCAGGAAAGATCCCCAGTCAGCAAAATATTTTATTCCGTATTTTGTACAGACTCTGTCTACCTCTTTCAGTACATCAAGGCATGATGCCCACGCCTGCTTGATAGCCGTAGGTATGTAGAACCCATTTCGTACTTCGTCTCTGAAAAAATCTATACTGTGTGACATACGCTGTGACTCCCCACTGAACACATTATTTTTATCAACTATTGTTAGATATTTTACCAAATTTTCAGTAATTAGTCAATGATTTTGAAAAACAAAACGCAAATTCAAAAGGCGAACCTGTTATAATTCGCCTTCAAATATAATTTGTTCTTTTGTTTGTTTGATGTTACTTCAATTGCCTGCTTTTCTTCCTTATATTTTCCCTATACCGGATTATGCAAGTACAATTTCCAAAGTTTTAGCTAACTCATTAACTTTCTGTTCCGGCAATTCGCCTGCTCAAGCCTTTTACTTAACATTTTCGTCTTCTCTCAAGAGATGGTTCCAAAAAAGTGATAAAAATATCAATTATAGTAAAGCTGTTTCATAATAATTGATTGTTTTATAATCTCCTCTATTCCCTGTTCAAAAGTAACTAAAGGAGTCCATCCCATCTGCTTTATTTTTGAAATATCCGGAGTTAAATCAACCGGGCCTTGAGTACCATATGGTACAGCCCCTAATAATATCTTACTGTCACTATGTAATACTTCTTTCATTATCTCAACAAATGATCTTAAAGGTTTGTAATCTCCGGAAGCTATATTATAAACTCCTTGTCCGTTATTATTTTCTGATAGAAGAGTCATGGCTTTAACCGCATCTCCGACATAAAGATAATCCCAGAGTTGAATTCCTTCTGTCATTGATATTTCAGAATTCCGAAGCATTTTCTCAATCGAAGACATTACCATTGTACCCTGGAAATCATATGGTCCGTATATACTAAACAACCGTATCCATACAAATCTGATTCCCTTTTCATCCGCTCTCTCCATCAATTCCCTGCAGGTCTCAAGTTTTCTTTTACCATATTCTGTCAATGGATTGCACAGAGTCTCTTCATTTACTGCCCCGACCATTTTTCCATACTCCGCCTGAGATCCCGTTCCCAAAAACAAAGTACACCCCATTTCAGTTGCTGCTTCAAAAGCTTTTACAGCACATTCATAGTTTTTTCTCTGTATCAGAATATCGTCACGCAACGGTACACGAGTGCCCTGCCATGCAAGATGATAAAAATGATCCGCTTTTTCAATAAGATCCGGTAATCTATCATATTCCTCCATCTCAAGCTCAATAACATTTATCCTACTATCTATAGGAAGTCTGGAGCGGTTATTGCTTTGCGGTCTTATTACTGCATAAATACATACTTCATTTTTCAACAGCTCGTTTATCAGATGAATTCCAATGAAACTGGTTGCTCCGGTTATGATGATATTTCTCATTCCAAAACCTCCATAAACTTAACCCAATTCCAGAACCGACTGTTTGATCCCTTTTGCATTTAATCCAAATTTCTCATACAGATATGGTGCATGTGCCATAGCTACAAAACCATCAGGTATTCCCATAATCTTCAATTTTACAGCAGCCGATTCCTCAGCAAGAACCTTACAAACTGCACTTCCCAAGCCTCCAAAGGTATTATGATCTTGAACAACAACTATTCTACCCGTTTTAGAAGCTTCTATTACCGCATTTCTATCTATAGGTTTTATTGAATACATGTCAACAACTCTGATATTTTGTCCGGACTCTTCTTTAATTATCTTAGATGCTTCTATAGCATACTGAACTGTAACTCCTGAACATAATATTGCACCATCATCACCTTCTGTTATAAGAACAGAACCTCCGGAACAAACCTTTATATTATCATCATATATATCTTCTGTAGGTTCAACCGTACTCCTGATATACATTGGTCCATTAAATTCCAGAGAATAATCGAGTAATCGGCGTGCCTGACATGCATCACAGACTTCAAAAACAGCAATGTTAGGAATTGACGTCATGATTCCGATGTCTTCGATAG
>JAILMQ010000205.1 GCA_024692605.1 Eubacterium sp. | reverse complement strand
TCCAAGCTGATGATTATCCAGTACATTTCCGGCAACACGGATAACAAAGAGATCTCCGATTCCTGCGGAAAATATAGCATCCGGTATCACTCTTGAGTCAGAGCATGTTATAACTATGGCATAGGGATGCTGTCCCTCTTTAGCTGTTTTCTTTCTCAACTCAAGCGAAACATCTCCGGCATTTTGGTTATTCTTTATATATAATTCATTACCTTGCTTTAATCTCTCTAAAACTGCTGCATTTTCTTTATTCAAGACTATTCTTCTCCTTCATCATTTCCTAAACCGTAATATAACATCTCATTATACTTGGAATTTGCTTCCTCGCTGTCTTTCTTTGCTCTCCAGCTTTCTATCTCACTACGGATAGCCAGCATCTCATCAACAACCTCTTCCATTGAACTTGGCTTTGCCTGATAAATGTAGGAAGTCATTCTATCAAGTGCTTTGGGGTTGCCAAGATTTTTAACTATTTCTTCACCCAGTTTATCCGGATAACCAAGCGACCTGACTGCTGTCATAAGGTTATCCCTGGAATAAATCCATCTACTTTTATTATCGTCCATAACATAATCCTCAAATACCACTATATAATTATACCTTCAAGGTGATCTGCTTCATGCTGCACTATTTGAGCAGTGAATCCGGTAAACTTTTGCCTTTGCTTCTTGAAGTTTATATCCACGTATTCCACTTCGATTTCTTTGTACCTTGTTGTCTTCCTTGTTCCAATCAGTGACAAACATCCCTCTTCCGTTTCATATTCTCCGGATTTTGAGACAATGACCGGATTATTCATGATCAGGTTCATAAATCCCATCGATACTATGATAGTCCTCTTCTTATAACCAATCATATTCGCAGCCATACCTACACAGTCTTCTCTGTGAGCCGCCAGTGTATCCTGAAGATCTTTTATTACATCCATATCCTTAGTAGTAGAAGGCTCCGACTTCTGACTTAGGAAGAATACATCTTTTACTATTGGTTTTACCATCAGTCCCATCCCTTCCATACTTCCGGCTGATATCCTACAGTAGCTTTCTTACCATTTCTTACTATGGGCTGCACAAGTATCTGCTGATTCTCAAGGATTTTCTCCTCCTTCTCTTCGTCAGCTATGTACTTTATAAGGGCTAATGTATCCTTATCCTTTGCATTCTCATCTATCAGCTTATCTATTCCACCTACAGCCTGCTTCACAGAATTGAACTCGCCCTTGCTGAGTCCTTTTTCCTTCAGATCAACGAACTGGAACTTGATTCCTCGCTCTTTGAAGAATCTCTCTGCCTTTCTGGTATCAGCGCTCTTTTTTGTACCAAATATCTGTATGTTCATGATTATCTCCTTTAGTATGTTGAAGCCTTAGAACTTGTTAGTTTCCACTCCCCCGCTTCTTTTCTAAGGGTAAAGTCACCCTGTAATCTCCAAGTATTTTTACCACCACCATACACTGCCGCAAGAACTCTGCTCTTTCCAACCATTGTGGCAGTTTCTCCATTTATCATAACATCTATCTGGTCATGTTCAGCAATGTAATAATTAAATGTTCCATCTACCAGTCCATTTAGGAACACTTCTTTTGACTGCTTTACTCCAGTCATATGCATTAGATAATAATCATCTGCCATGAGCGTCCTAAGCCCCTCGACATTTTTATCAATCATGTATTTCCAATACTTTATATAGAGTTCTTTGATAATATCTTCCTCGTTCATTATTCCCTTAACCCTTATATTATTATTCTTCCACTTCAATCTTCTTAATTATTTTAGCTGGAACACCGCCCACTATAACATTTTCCGGAACATCCTTAGTAACAACTGCTCCCGCAGCAACTACTGAACCATTTCCGATAGTAACGCCTTTGGTAATCACCGCACTAGAACCTATCCATACCCTGTCCCCTATGTGAATCGGTGCAAAATGATTACTCCTGTCATAAGGATTCAGGTCATGATGAATTGATAAATACATTCTTTCCAATATGAATATTTCTTCCAAAGTCTGTGTAAAATGGAGGAAACAGTCTAAATGTAATCGTCGCAATTTCCATATTATTCATCAATCTTCTTTAAATACTTTACCGGAACTTCCTTGGTTAACCAGACACCATTCTTTGAAAGATAGAACTTATATCCATCTCTATACATCTGCCCTGAACTTACAATGTACAGAACCGGCCTGCCATGTCTTGATCCAACCTTCTTAGCTGTTTCTTCATCCTTCGACAAATGTACATACAGTCTAGACTTTGGAATAAGCCCTTGTTCATCTATAGCAGCTACAAACTTTTCTCCGGTACCATGCCATAGTTCTTCAGGTGGCTCGGTCTCCTCAAGTTCAACATCTACCTGGATTGAATGTCCCTGATTAGCTCTTATCTTTGTTTTATCTTCGTTGAACGAATATCTCTGCTTCTCATCAGTTCTTACTATCTCTTCAAGAATATCCATATTAAACTTCTTCGTCTTAGCAATACCCGCTATAAGTTCATCGACATTGGCCCAGCCATGCCCATCAAGAGAAATGCCAATGACTTCAGGCTTATGTCTAAGGATAAGACTCATATACTTACTTGTTTCTTTTAAACTCATCTCAGTCTTCTCCTATCAAATGTACCATCTGTGTTTTCTGGTCTTCCATTATAAAGTTCCATTATTCATTTCTCCCTATCCAGCAATATCTCTTGTTAAAACCCAAGGAAAAGCCTTCGCAGTTAGATGCACATGATACTCCATTACACTATACCAGGCATTAGATATCATCTCGTCAATTATTTCATCAAAGTTTGTTACCATTTTGCCTTCCGATATAAGATTTACAATGGCCTCAAGCCAATAGAACTTATAACAATAAGAAGGGTTCTTCATCATATTTGAAAAACCCTCTATATCCAGATCATTATAATAATTTCCCCCAATTATCTTGCTGATATCTTCCAACGTAACCCCCTTTTCTTATTGTCATACCTTTCTGATTATCTCATTAAGCCACTTGACATTCTTACCTCTACGTACATCTTCTGAGCACCATTCATCAACTTTTAAATAGCCATCAAGTCTTTCATATATTTTACAAAATTCTTCTTCATTTAAATCAACAAAGTATCTATCATCACGTTCCCCTGCAAATTCACCATATTTAAACGACATATAGAAAGCACCATTCGATACCAGGGCTTTCTGTAATTTCATCAATAAATCTGGAATATACATTTTTTCAACATGCAGAAGCGATGCACATGCCCATATACCATCATATTTTTCATGTTCATCAATATCAAAAAAACCATACACTTTACGTTTATTCCTGTATAATTAGACGCCTTCTTACATAGCTCTGATGATCCATCAATTGCTTCAACTATATATCCTTTATTTAAGAATTCTTTTGTATCTCTGCCGGAACCACACCCCAAATCAAGGATTTTGCCTCTTGGTGGAATATACTTTAAGAATCTATCGTATAACGCACTAACATCTGCTAAAATAGTTGATTCATAAAATTCTTCTGTTTTATTATTGTAATAATCTAAGGTTAAAGACATACTCGTTCCCATCATTTTGCTGTACAACTATAGCTCTGTGTATTTAT
>JAILMQ010000198.1 GCA_024692605.1 Eubacterium sp. | reverse complement strand
GTTATTTTTAGCCTTTTCATAAGACTCTTTCGAATTAACTTTACCTCTGTTTATACGAACCGTGTCTGACACATCAACTGAAATACCCAATACACACTGACGTCCATTAGCATCCGTGTACTTAAGCTTTGTTGTTCTGATCTGTCTTTGATCACCCATTGAATCCGGAATTGTTTCGTAGAATATGTAAGGTTCATCCATAGAGAGTGCAATATTATCATCCTCTACGTAATGCTTTGCCTTTTCTTCATCAAAAAGATCATATGCTGTAAGACCTATCACATCCTCAGGAGTTTTCTTGTTAGCATAATTAGCAAAAGCCTGATTACAAGCCAGATACTCTCCTGTTTCTGCATCCTTGGTATAATTCATTCCAGGCATATTATCTAAAAGGGAGGTGACCGTCTGCTTCAATTCAGCGATTTCAGCTGCCTCTTCCAGAAGTCCCCTTTGTTTATTTGCCAAATGATCTGCCTTCATTTTCTGAATTAACAGGAATATAACTATGGCAAAAATAACAACCAGAATACCAATCACGATTATCCAGTTATCCTTCAGAAACTGCATAACTGTGACCCTTCTGCTATTCAGCATATAAGATGCAAGGGCAGAATCAACATCCTCGCTCCTTGTTGAAAGAACTGTCTTATTAAGAATAAAATACAGCTCTGTGTCCTGTTTGTTTACTGCAAAAGAAAAATGTAATGATTCACCTGTAGGAACTGAAATAAGCTTAAGCTTCTTTAAGGTTTCTTCAGAAGCAGGGATTCTGTAATTACTAACAAGAGTGCTGTCAGCCTCTCCTTCTGATACCGCCTCATAGCATGCCTGGAGACCCTGATAATCCTTCCTCTTTGACATAGGATAATGCTCCATTATAAAGGATTCAACATTCATCATCCCATGGTTAGTAGCAAATGTGATTTCAGTATCTTCAGATAAAACCTGTTTTTCGGAATTTCTGAGAATTGCATACATTTCCGTTTTCATAGCCGGTTCAGTAAGTCTGATATCTCTTTCATTTGCATCATATGTGCTGAGATAAACCGGGAATATACAATCAACCTTACCTTCTTTAAGAGCCTTTATTCCTTCTTCCGTTGAATTATAAGGTATGGTCTCAAACTTAATATAGGAATTATTCATATTACTCTCAACATGTGCCAGATAATCCTTCAGCGCACCTGTTAGTTTGCCTGTCTTTTTATCCGTTCCACAAAATGGCAGATAATTATCCCTATAGCCTATACGAATAGTTCCATGTTCCTTAAGCCAGTCCTCCTGTACAGGACTAAGAACAGCATTTGTTTTTTCATTATACAGACGATCCTCTGAAATCTTCTGATTATAGTAAGGATCCTCATCCTGAATCTGGGAAAGTGCCATATTTAAATCAGCCAAAATGTCCGGACGTTCCTTATTGACCACATAGTAATAATCCGATCCACCAATTCTTGCAGCCGGAGACACTTTATAATCAGAATCATAAGTAAGTATTGTAGCATAGCCATCAATCTCACCATTTTCCAACAATTCCATACTTTCATCTTCTTCATGATTCATAGGAACTATTTCTACGGTGATATTATTCTTTTTAAGCCAGTCCTTCAGAAAGGCTTCCTGCATACTCTCACTATTAACACCTATTCGTTTTCCGTTAAAGGTTTTTATATCTTCAGGTAAAATCTCCCTGTTATCCTCATCAATATAGATGTAGTAAGACTCAGTACCCATAGGAAGATCAGGATACAAGCAAAATTCCTCTCGTTCAGGTTTATATGAAACATCACTTAAAAGATCTATCTCGCCATTTCTCAACATCTGAAGAAGGTTAGGCCAGCTGTCTTCCACATATTCATATGTCCAGCCTGTATAGGCAGAGATTTTTTGCTCATATTCATAAGCGATTCCGCAACGTCTGCCAAAGCTGTCATAGTAACAGAAGGACGAGTCAAACCAGCCCACACGGACCACCTTGTCCTTTGAGCTTTCCGTTTTATCTTCTTCTGCAAAAGCCATCAGTGGTTCTGCAAAGCTTATTATCAATGTAAAGAGCAAGAAGAATGCCATTATTCGTTTTATTAATATACGTTTATTCATTCTTACTCACCTCCTCATCGAACACATTTGCTGTCATTGCCATTATAGGAAAATTGAATACCCAGCTATTTCATATAGATAACCAAATTGGAAAGATTCCCCAAGAATTGTTCTTGCAATCAACGGAAGCGCTGTGGCATTGGCCCAAATGATTGCAGTATATGTGAGGATTAGAAACCATGCAGTTCCGATGGGACCTGCGATTGGAAGAAAGGTTGTTCCGGGCATAACAAAGGAACCCCGGCCCACGCTGCAACCGAACGCAAGCGCCAGGCTCCGGTAATCCCCAAATACTTTTTTTGTTCTGCGGAGATACCTTCTTTATTCGTCAACTGCCCCATTCTGTAACCCCATTATTTGCGAACTTCCTTATATGTTTATCCAACAATTTGTCCAGTGTGTCTACGTATCAATATTTTACCACATATCTCCTTAAACTGAAAGAATTCCATTATATTCTACGCAGAGCATTGTTATATCATCAAACTGTTCCGCTTCCTTGACAAATTCATCTACAGATTTACGAACACCTGTCAATATCTCTTTTGGCGGATTATCAGAGAATGTATTCAATGCCTTTACCATGCGTTCCGTACCAAATAGTCTTTTGTCTGTATCCATGGCCTCCGCCACTCCATCTGTATAGACGAATATCTTTGAACCAGGTTTCAGATTTATCTCATATTCTTTATACTTTAATCCTTCCATAGCTCCAACTACAAAATCATGTTGATCCTCATATAATTCAAAGTCACCATCAGGTGTCTTTATGGCCGGATACTCATGTCCTGCATTTGCAGCAGTAAGTTTTCCTGTAGAGAGTTCAAGTATTCCAAGCCAAACTGTCACAAACATATCATTGTCATTACTTACAGCCATGGCATTATTCACATCTGTCAAAACCTGTGCCGGAGATTTACCCATCTTTATATGATCCGACAACAGAATCTTTGATGCCATCATAAAGAGAGCTGCCGGAACACCTTTTCCGGATACATCAGCAATAGCCATATAGATATGATCTTCATCTATCATAAAAAAATCATAAAAATCTCCTCCCACTTCTTTAGCAGGATTCATGGAAGCATATATTTCAAACTCATCTCTTTCCGGAAATGCCGGAAAGATATTAGGCAGCATATCTGCCTGAATTCTGGTTGCGAGTTCTAATTCTGTACCTAATCTGGCTGTTTTCTCTGTAAGGCTTTTCTGCTTTAATACCATATTTTTTCCATGATATGCTATGGTGATACATGCAGATGATACAACTATAAAAAGAAGCAATTTGGGAACAAATGAATAAAACAGTATATTTTTTATCATAAGGTTTTCATCAATGTCGAGACCGCCGGCAACAATAACATCAGCTATCCAATTTTCATTTCCCATATTGATAACAGTTCCTGCAGGAAGCTCAAGATTATTAACATCGTAATTGCCATACATGGTTCCAAGAATTGCAGAAATAAGGAAAATCACCAAAGACGTCAGAGCTACACCAATGGTAAATTTTTTTGAAAAATACCTTATGGATAAGACTGTTGGTATAACAATTAAAATAGATGTGTTATAAGTAAATATCATATCCACGATACCAAAGGCCAACATCAGAACAAACAACAGCACATACTTAAGCCATCTTTTTTCATAATTTACACGTCTCGCCAGAATTACCCCTGATATCATAAACAATTCAACAACACCCATTATTATGCTTATTACGACCTTGTTACATCTGTCCGCATAATAAATATCTAAATCAATTAAAATAAACACAACAAAGAAACAAAGGGTAGCAACAAGAAGTCCTATTGCCTGAAGCCTATTTGCACTTACTTCATTTTGCCATAATATCTCATCTCTCTCTTTTTCCATAAACTTCTCTCCCTATTTTTATCCATCATCATTTATCATTTTATAGTCATGTATATCTCAATCAAATTATATTTTCACATTTTTAAAACAAAAAGGCAAGTGTTTAAACCTGCCCTTGTTACATATTATTTATGATTATTTAAGACTTTCTGTCACATAATCCATTAGATAATCCTGACCCTTGTCAAAGATGGCATTTATGGCTTCTTTGGTGAATGGAATCTTCTCATCAAATGGGGTTCTGCCTACATGATCTGTATAGGTATCTATGGCGATTTCTCCATCTTCCAAAAGATTTGGAACTGCGGAAAACTGTATCTGTCCGGCTTCCATATTTACACCCGTTACGGCCTGGCAGGAGCTGTTGCTTCTGGTAAATCCCATAACCTTTACATTTGGGAGACTACCCATGATGTATGTCATATCATCTCCGGCGCTTACGCACATGGCATTAACAAGAAGTATTATATGACCATCATGCCACAGATCTTCTCCCTCAAACTTCGAAGGTACTCCCTTTTTATACTTTCCATTTGCATCTCTTTCATAAGTCGCCGTAGATTCGTTTATGACAGCATTATAGTAGGTCAGATGTTCACCTTTCGGCGCAAAAATCTGTGCTATGGCTTCTACAAAGTATGGGTTTCCGCCTCCGTTGGATCTCAGATCAAAGATTATATTCTTTACTCCGGCTTCCTTAAGAGAAAGAACCTTTTCTCTCATCTCATCTGATACCATGGTAAAGTCTGATCCATCATAGGACTCCTGATCATATGCCATAGAACTTATTCGTATCATAGCTGTATCATCATTTATTTCCTGCCAGTCGAGATTTGTGATCTTGACTCCATTATCTATTTTCTCTTTTGTGTCGAAAAGCCTGGCAGCATATATTCCTAAGTTCGGTGCTTCAACAGTCTTTTCATTTCCATCATCATCTAAAAATGTGATATCAGCTGAAGGATTTTCCTTAATCACATTCCCTGATTTATCGTTTATTTCTTCACCGGGGATAAATGTGTCACCATAGTCCATATTTTTTCCTATTCCTGCCACATACATCGGAAGATAGAACTCTTCATTTTCCCTTACCGGGTACTGGTCTATATAATAAGTCACCTCACCAAAATATTCTTCAACAGGCTTTCCATTCCACTTTGTGATCACGGTTCCATTTTTGATACCGGCATTCTTAAGTGTAAGTCTGGCAGCATCTGCGCCCTCCGGCATAAATTTCTTCTTTACAGTGTACATACCTATATCATCATGAGTTTCACTACTGATCGTATAAGAATTATCGTAGCCCTCTACATTTATAGCTACATATTCGCCGGAAGTAAGTCTTGCTATAGACAGGCCATAATCATTTCCATATGCCTTACAGATTGCATCCCTGGACAGGCCTTCACTGGCACCGAGATATGCAACATGCCCATCGTAAAATTCTCCGGTGAACTGCTGCCATGCCTTATAGTTTTCAACATGATCCTGAGTTTTATCAACCTCTTTAAATATGGGCTTATATTTTGCATACAGTACGTCCCAGTCAATTCCTTTTTCCTCAGCAAGTACATAATGTGCCTTCATAGTTTCGAAAGCCTCCTTAAAATCAGCTAAATAAGGAAGCTTTTTATAGCCTGAAGATATGGATATGAATACCAGATTTGCTACTATTATAATTGCTGATGTAACCGCTAATATCTGTTTCTGCCTTACCTTCCCAAGTTCCAGATATAGACTTAATAACTGAAGGGCGGTGGCTATATAAATTCCTATATGATGCACATCAAACCCATTAAACATCAGCAGCAGAATTATAATGAAACTGGGAGCTGCATAGAGGATTCTGAATTTATTATTCGGTCGTTTCTGTGACACACCTGCCATGATAAAAAGCAGTATCATCAGAGCAAGTTCTATAATTATAAATGTAATATCCATGTTTTTTTCCTCCTAGTTCAGATCATCTCTTCTGAAGAGGGCATAGCCCATAAAGAGATAAAATGCTGTCATCAGAAGTGATACTGCTATGGTCCCTATTACAAGTTTCGGAGATACACTGCTGATAAAAGAATTGTAGTATACAACCCCGGACTGTGGATCCACATTGTATATATTCCATCCATCAAAACACGTAAGAAGTTTTAAATTGAACATACTGATAAAAAAGTTTTCATTATTTTTCAACATCTCAGAAAGCATTGAATTAACAAACATCATTCCAAAACCGACTGCCATCACCAGATAATTGTTTTTGATTATAAAAGTAATAACTGTCAGAAATGCTGCAAGCCTGAGAAATGGAAAGAACATAAGCAGATATCTTATAACCACATCCTTAAGTACAAGAGTGTTTCCCCAATCCGCAAACACTGAACCAGCCAACATAGGTATAAATGCCAAAACACTGCAGGCAAAAGCAGCAATAAAAGTAGCCATCAGGCTTCTGGCCAGAAATATACTTTTTCTTGAATGTCCTGACATCACTTCATAGTTTGCCACCTTATCTCTATAATCCTCGCCAACCATAGTTCCGACTATAAGAGCCAGAACAAACAAAGGGAATTCATATACGATATACCCTCCATCGGCCAGCATGTTACTTACAGTTGGTTGTTCCGGATGAAAGGCATCTAGATTTAATATCCCAATAAACGCCTGAACCAATATAAAAAGTAGATATATCCTTATAAGTAACTTGCTGTGCAGCACTTCATATAGGATTGATTTCATTATATTTTTCATTTTTATTCTCCATGTTAGTCTCTGTCTTTTTTCTTGAAATTCACATAGGCAACTATCAGGTACACTGCTGAAAAGATAAGAGAAACTGCGATAGTCTTCCATATCATCTCACCGGTAACTGTCGTATCATAAATAGCTGTTGTCGTTCCATTTATAACCACATATTTGGAATTCTTTGGAACCAGCAGGAAGGCTGCGTTGGTCATACCGGTTGGATATGTAATATCTTTTCCCAAGAGTTCCTGAATCACCGATGCAACCATGGAAACTACCATCATTACTGCGAATCCAAGAGCTATACCCTTTCCTGCGCTTCTGGAAACACTTGCAAGCATTATATTCAGGGAACACAGCCTGATGATCGGAAAGATTACAAGGAAGCACCTGAACAGAACTTCTGTACATTTAGTTTCAGGTCCCCATCCATATATCAGAGTCAAGTAACCCAGCGGAAGCATCATAAGTATCCATACAAGCACTGCACCCCACAGAAATCCTGCTACTACTCTTCCGACAAAGATCCGGTTTCTGCTGTGTCCCGCCATGAATTCATAGTTTATAGTCTTATCACCTGCATCTCCTGCCACCAGCTTACTGGCAAATATCATGATTCCCACACTCATAAAGATAAATGCAGTTCCCATTTCCTGTGAAGCGAAGTAAGCACTTGGAGTCATCTTTTGTATAGTATCCGGATTTAGCATTCCTGATAGATAAAGCATAAAGAGAGGCATTATCAGAATCGTAATAATGACAATCCAGATCACAGTATCACGCCGTGCACTGTAGTTTAGGGATTTTATTATGTTGATCATATTATTATTCTCCTTGTACCATTCGCATGTAGTAGTCCTCAAGATTTACCTCATTCTTTGAAAGTTCTATCGGGATGATTCCATTTTCATAAAGAGTCTTTGAAATGTTATGTATGTTATCCAGCCCATCAAAGATTCTGAGGCTTCCATCTTCAAGAGCTTCAACTCTCTCGATTCCACATTCTCTTATGAGAATCGAACTTGCCTTATCATTATTATCAGTATCTATGTGATAATATTCACTGCAGGCAGCCCTGAGTTCGTCCGCTGTGAAGATTCCTTTTATCTGTCCATGATTTATGAAGATATAATCCGTACAGAGAAGCGACAGCTCACTCAGGATGTGTGATGAAATAACCATAGTGATATTCTCTTCTTTATTCAGCTTTCTGAAAAGCTCCCGGATATCTACGATACCTTCCGGATCCAGACCATTTACGGGTTCATCCAGAACCATGAATTCCGGCTTCCCCATGAGAGCATTTGCAAGGCCGAGCCTCTGCCTCATTCCCAGGGAGAAATTCTTCACTATCTTCTTACCTGTGGACTCAAGATTTACTATTTTAAGTACTTCATCTATCCTGCCCTTATCAGGGATTCCCTTCTGCAGCCTCTGCTTCTCCAGATTTTCACGGGCTGTCATCTTCTCCTTTTCGTAAGGAGTTTCTATCATGAAGCTCATCCTGGTTCTTGCATGATTCAGTCCCTTTTCATCCGTCGCTCCATACATCTCAAGTTCACCACCTGTTGGAAATGCAAGCCCTGCCATAATCTTCATTATTGTAGTTTTGCCGGCTCCATTAGGACCTATAAGTCCTACTATGCTTCCCTTTCGTATCCGGAAGGATACATTATCCAGCGCCAGCTGAGTTCCGTACTTTTTTGTAAGATTCCTTATTTCCACAATATTTTCAGCCATGATTTTCTCCTTTAAATGATTTTCTGATTCTATACTAAAACCAATTCTTAAAGAATTTCTTAAATAATTAATATTTCCAAAAATAAAAAAGTCACCCGGTACAAACTGTACTGTACCTTGTGACTTTTTTACCCCAGTATACATGTGTGTTTTTACACACCGGCAAATGTTATCTCAAACACTAGTCTATTATTTTCTATCCTTGCTTCGATACTGCCTTTTTGTTTTTCCACCAGAAGCTTTGCTATATAAAGTCCCAGCCCGGCACTCCCTTCGGTTCTGGCTTTATCTGCCCGGTAGGTTCTGTCGAAGATATGCTCCACATCGATAGCTGCATCCGGATTTACTTTGTTACTTAGTTTTATGCAGCATACATCTTCACCTTTAGTTACATTAAGAGAAAAGCTGTCCTCTGCATACTTGAATATATTGCTGAACAGATTGCTGAAAACTCTGGAAAGCATCTCACGATTTGCCTTGATAGTAACTGATGTATCAGGAAAACTTATCTCCGGCTCCAGATTGTTATCTCGTATCAAGGTTTCATATTCTATGATGATTTCAGATAGAAAACTTATTACTTCAACATCACGAAATTCTACAACGCTATTATCACTCTCCAAAACTGAAAGTTCAAAGAACTCATCAACCATACCTTTAAGAGTTTCGGCCTTACGTGCACTAATCTCCAGATATTCTCTTCCCTTATCAGATAACGTCTCACCTTCAAGCATCTGAAGATTACCCTTAACCACAGTAAGTGGAGTTCTAAGATCATGGGCTATATCCGATATGGACTGCTCCAACTGTCTTTTCGTCTTCTCTGTTTCAAGTTTCATGTTCTTCTGATAATCTATATTCTTATTAATTTCATTTGCCAGTTCATTTATATCTGAATCAATCAGTTCCACTCTCAACTGACGGTTATAATCCTCATCTCTGGTAAACTTCAACTCCTCAGTCATATTTCTGACACTACGTTTCATCAGAATTATACGAATCAGAAGATACGTAGCAATTACCAAAAGTGCAAGGATTAATATCACATATATATTCATCAGATTATTCCTTTACTGCTTCAGTTTATATCCTATGCCCCAGACAGTTTCTATATATTCTTCACCGGTTGCTTTCTTAAGCTTTGAACGAAGATTACTCATATGCACATTTATAGTATTATCCTCGTAGATATACGTATCATTCCACACTGCTTCATAGAGATTTGCCTTAGTAAATGTTTTTAATGGATTTTTTAAAAACAATTCCAAAAGCTGAAGTTCCTTTGAAGTAAGTTTTAACATCTCACCATTATAAGTCACAGTGTTCAGTTCAGTATTTAACTCTATTCCTTTATGAGAATAAACTACTGCAGATTCAGAATTACTACTGAGCTCAGTCCCTTCACTTCTTCGAAGAACCACCTCTATCCGAACAAGCACCTCATTCAGATCAAAGGGCTTTATGATATAATCATCAGCGCCCATTCTGAGCACATCGAGACGAGTATCTATCATAGTCTTGGCAGAAAGAACTATCACCGGTGTTTTACTTTTCTTCACATCCTGCGAAGATCTAAGTTCCTTTATAAGAACATCACCGGATTTATATGGGAGCATCATATCCATTAGTATGATATCATATCGTTCCTTCTCTATAAGCTCTGAAGCTACTTTTCCATTTTCGGCTTCCTCTAATGTATATCCCTTTTCTACCAGAAAGTTCTTAAGTAATTCTCTGATTTCCCTGTCGTCTTCAACTACGAGTATATTCTTCTGCATCAGAATTCTTCTCCTCTCATAATCTTCACATAAGTGTCTGCTCATT
>JAILMQ010000175.1 GCA_024692605.1 Eubacterium sp. | reverse complement strand
TATTTATTAAGTATAATTATATAATAAGCCCTGAAAATACACCCCAGCACTATGAAAAAAACACCCTTAATCTGTTCTATCTTGAGGGTATCAAACAAAGCAAAAACTATTCCCAGCATAATAACACCTGATGAAAACCAAGTTCTCTTTTTAACGGTTCTGTTCATTGAAATAAGTACTATGGGAAGAACAACCGCTGTAATTGATATGGAAAATGCACCGGTAGAAAGATCCAGATTCTGAAATCCATAAAGATAAAGTGAATTATAAATACAATTAAGCACCGCAAGAATTAAGCATCTCTTCAGCACTCTCCTGGTATTCTTTCTGATATGATCAACTACCCTTTTATAAAAACATAAAAATAGAATTAAAGAACCGACAAAGGATGTGATACTTGTTGTGGCAAAAGGAAATACACTATCAGGAATACAAGCATAAATAATAGACTCCATGGACCAGCAAAGAGTAACACAAAGAAGGCATAGATTTGCCTGCAACTTGTTCATACCACTATTTGCACCAGTACTCTCCGGATTCATACACGTGACCTCACTAATTTCCCTGCTTAATCCATGTTTCTCAACAGACACATATAATACCATCATTCCATAAAACCCGTCAACGAAAACGATGCCATGGGGACTGTCCCCATGGCATCGCTGGTACGTTTATTTGAGTTCTTTATAAAGTTTATCTGTGAATTCCTGTGGATCGGATTCTAGATAACCTATGGTCTTAAGCTCTTCTGCGAAATACTTAACGTCTCCCTTCACATCATGAGAACCTAAGGTTTCCTGGGTTTCGTATTCATAATCGGCAATAAGTTTCTTTGCAAGTTCCTTATCTTCTACTTCTGAATAGTTTCCTTTGATTATGATATCCAGTGCTTCTTCCGGATTCTCGTTTATCCATGCCTGAGCTTTAAGTACTGCATTGTAAAGCGCCTTTATCTCATCAGGGTTCTCATTCAAAACCTTTGTGGATGCATAATAGAAGCAGCAATATTTTCCTGCGAATGGTTCATCCTTACTGATGTCTACCAGAACCTTAGCCTTTCCGGATGCTTCTGCTATATCTCCAAGTGGATCCCAGACTGCTGCTACATCTATATCTCCCTTATAGAGAGCTTCAAGTTCCAGGTTACCATCTGAGTAAGGAAGAAATGTAGCTTCTCCATTTTCCTGCTTTGCAGAAACCCCATTCTCCTCAAGCCATACACTTGCCACCTGGAAGGTTGTTCCACCAACCTCATCAACTCCTATTTTAAGTCCCTTCAATGCTTCAGGATCTGAAGTTGAAGCAGGAAGATCTGAATCATTTCTTACAATCAGTTTAATACATCCATAATGCATTCCGCCTATAACCTTCATATCTATTCCCTGTTCGGCAGATGAGAAGAACTGAAAATCGCCATTAACAAATGGAACGTTACCATTATTAAGACCAATCTTTCTTGTTTCAAAATCTGCCGCTGTAAGATTTGCATCTATACCCTCTTCTTCAAAGAACCCCTTTTCATAAGCGATATAGATGGGTGCTCCACATAAAGAACCATCTAAGGCAGGAATATCTATCTTTCCAAACTTACTCTTTGTATCCTCTGCTTCTGACTGAGTAGTGGCAGTTTCTGTAGCCTTGCCACAGCCTGTCAAAAGTGAGAATGCTACGACTGCAGTAAGCAAATATGCAACTATTTTTTTGTTAAAAATCTTTTTCATAATATTTCTCCATATATCTAAAATTATTTTTACGCTACTGATAATACTACCCATATAACCTCTATGTCTAATCCCCAAAACTTATAAGCACTAATAGCATTTACCTATAACGCCATTTTCAAGTTCCAGACATTCATCAGCATACTCTCTGACCTGGCTCTCATGGGTGACAGTTATTACCGTAATACCCTTTTCGGTCAGCTTCTTTAAAAGCTTAAGAATCACCCTTCTGTTATCCTCATCCAGATCGTTTGTAGGTTCATCAGCCAGTATAACCTTAGGTTCTGCATATATTGTCCTGGCAATAATAAGTCTTCTAAGCTCACCTCCGGATAAATACTCCGGA
>JAILMQ010000143.1 GCA_024692605.1 Eubacterium sp. | reverse complement strand
GATGAGGAAGAAAAGGGTTAAGGTTCGTTATAATGCAGAAGTTAAAAAACTGATATGTGATAACTTTATCCTGATCATAAGAAGAAATCGCACTATAAAGAAACCTGGAATTAGTCACCACATTCTTAAGGAAAGTATCAGCATCGCTGCTATTGGTTACATTACACCTGCCCTTTCCCGTAATGAAGAGTTTTTTTCCGGGCTTCTCATTCTTTTCAATAACTATTACATTAAAATGTGCTGATGCGTGGATTGCAGCCATCATTCCGGCTGCACCCGCACCAACAATTATCATATCCTTTTTCAATCCATAGTCCCTTTCATATATGGGATTATCCATATTATATTAAAAAACACTACCCATATTTTAACATTAAAATATGGATAGTGCCATTTTTTCTTATGCAGGATATGTCTTGTTGGCAGTATCAGCCTTGGACATATCTACTCCAGTCTGCTGAGCCTGTCTATATTTAAAGAATTCTGTAGCAACCTGAGGGAAAAGTGCATAAGAAAGCACATCCTCATCCTGCTGAGAATACTGAGCCATTTCAGCTCTGAGTTTATCAAGCTCCGGCTCTATATCATCTGCCGGCCTATGTGTAATAGGCACTGTATCACCGATGGCTTTCTTCTGTACCTCAGGATTAAATGGCTTAATTGTCTGACCATATTTACCTGAAAGAAGATCCTTTGATTCCTTTGTGATCATCTTGTATCTTTCACCCATAAGAACGTTAAGTACAGCCTGTGTACCTACAATCTGTGATGAAGGAGTAACAAGTGGTGGCTCACCGAAATCTTTACGAACACGTGGCACTTCTTCAAGAACCTCCTGAAGCTTATCATCCTGCTTAGCTTCCTTAAGCTGTGAAACAAGATTTGAAAGCATACCACCGGGAACCTGGTAAAGAAGTGTCTTGATATTAACACCAAGAATCTTTGTACTCATAAGACCACTTTCAAGGCATTCCTCTCTGTATGGTCTGAAGTATTCTGCTATCTCAGCAAGTGCAGTCTGATCAAGTCCTGTATCTCTGTCTGTTCCCTTAAAGGTTTCAACCATAACCTCTGTTGCAGGCTGTGATGTACCAAGAGCAAATGGAGAAATAGCTGTATCAATAACATCCACTCCAGCCTCAGCAGCTTTAAGATAAGTCATAGCTGCTACACCGGATGTATAATGTGTATGAAGCTGGATAGGGAGTTTTGATCCTTCCTTAAGAGCTTTAACAAGTCTTTCAGCTTCGTATGGAACAAGAAGTCCGGACATATCCTTGATACAGATTGAATCAGCACCCATCTCTTCGATCTTACGAGCTGTTTCTTTCCAGTAATCAAGTGTATAAGCATCTCCTAATGTATAGGAAAGAGCTATCTGAGCATGTCCGCCCTCTTTATTAGTAGCCTTAACTGCTGTTTCAAGATTTCTAAGATCATTTAAGCAGTCGAAGATACGGATTATATCAATTCCGTTTGCGATAGACTTCTGAACAAAATACTCAACAACATCATCAGCATAAGGTCTGTAACCAAGAATGTTCTGACCTCTGAAAAGCATCTGAAGCTTTGTGTTCTTAAATCCATCTTTTAATTTACGAAGTCTGTCCCATGGATCCTCTTTAAGGAATCTGAGACAGGAGTCAAATGTAGCACCACCCCAGCACTCTACTGAGTGGTAACCAATCTTATCCATTTTATCTATGATAGGAAGCATTTCTTCAGTCGGCATACGTGTAGCAATCAGAGACTGATGCGCATCACGAAGGACTGTTTCGGTAATGCCGAGTTTTTTAATATCTGACATGGTTTTTTCCTTTCTGCATTGTTAATAAATCAATTTATCTTTTATTCGTGGTCTCCTCAAAATGCATTCTTACTGTAATTCCTATCAACCACGAATTTTTACATCTTTAATGTACGTTGAAAATCGCCATAAAGGTACCGGCGGCAACGGCTGTACCAATAACACCGGCAACGTTAGGTCCCATAGCATTCATAAGCAGGAAGTTTGTTGGATCATACTCTGCTGCAACTTTCTGGGATACTCTGGCTGCCATTGGAACTGCTGAAACTCCGGCAGAACCAATAAGTGGATTAACCTTACCCTTTGTTACCCAGCACATCAGCTTACCAAACAGAACACCCACCGATGTTCCAAGGATAAATGCAATAAGTCCGAGAAGAACGATCTTCAGAGTTGATACCTGAAGGAATGCTTCTGCACTTGTTGTTGCTCCTACAGATGTACCAAGAAGGATAACTACGATGTACATCATTGCATTTGAAGCAGTCTCTGTAAGCTGTCTTACTACTCCTGACTCTCTGAAAAGATTTCCAAGCATCAGCATACCAATAAGTGGTGCTGTTGTAGGAAGGATCATAACAACCACAAGTGTAACTACTATAGGGAATATGATCTTCTCAAGCTTAGTAACCTTTCTAAGCTGAGGCATCTTTATAAGTCTTTCCTTCTTTGTTGTGAACAGCTTCATAAACGGAGGCTGTATAACCGGAACCAGCGACATATAAGAATATGCTGCTACGGCTATAGGTCCAAGAAGTGTATCACCCATTCCAAGCTTTCCTGCAAGGAAGATAGATGTAGGACCATCAGCACCACCGATAATAGAAATTGCAGCTGCTTCCTTTCCTGTAAATCCTAAAGCGATTGCAAGGAAGTACGCACCATATATACCAAACTGCGCTGCCGCACCAAGAATAAAGCTTGGCGGATACGCAATCAGCGGACCGAAGTCCGTCATAGCTCCTACACCCATGAAAATAAGTGAAGGAAGAATACTCCATTCATCAAGTTTATAGAAATAGTGAAGAAGTCCACCCTCTTCTATAATACTTGGAAACATATTTACCAGAAACATACCGAATGAAATCGGTACCAGCAGGAGTGGCTCAAATCCCTTGGCTATAGCAAGATACATAAAGAGAAATGCTACAAGAATCATTATATAATTCTTCCAGTCAAGAGTGGCAAAACCTGTCTGTCCGGCAAGATTAAGAATTATTTCTTTCATTTTGTTCCTCCTCAGGTTTTATACACTACGTTCTTAATTAGTTAAGTGTAACAAGTGTATCTCCGGATTCAACCTGAGCACCTACGGTTACGTCTACAGATGCAACTGTTCCATCCTCAGGTGCAACGATTTCATTTTCCATCTTCATTGCTTCGAGTACAACAAGCACATCACCCTTCTTTACACTACTTCCAACCTGTGTCTTAACACCGAGGATCTTTCCAGGCATTGGAGCAGATACTACAACTGATCCCTGTGATCCTGATGCAGCAGGAGCTGCTGATGGTGCTGCTGGTGCAGCCGGAGCTGCAGGTGTTGCAACCGGTGCTGCAACAGGAGCTGCCGCAGGTGCTGCTGATGCACCAATTTCTTCAACAGCAACGTCATATGTTGTTCCGTTAACGGTTATTTTATAATTTTTCATTTTAATCCTCCTATTTTCTGGCTCTTCTAATAGATCTTACAACTAATTTATCATTACTTGCCGTATAAGCAGGTCCTCTGACGGCACCTTCACTTGCTGCAGCGATAGCAGCTGTAATTACGGCAACCAGTTCATCATTATTCATTAAGTCTGAATCTGCATCCTTTTTAAATGCAGGAATTTCTTCCTTTTCTTCAGCTACTGCTTCCGGAGCATTAGCTGCAATTATTAATTTTTCAGTAGCTTTCTGTGCCTGCTTCTGCTCTTCTTTCTTCTGAGCTCTTGCTTTACGGATATCTGAATCAAACAGAAGTGGCAGATACTTCAGAAGACTGATAACAAATGAAATAAATATCAATACTGCGAATACGACGCCCATTCCGATTGCTGTGTTTTTACCGGCTCTGCTCATAAGTTCACTCTTTGAATAAACCGGACTAACCTCACACTCAACAGGCTCATATGGATATTCTCCACTTCCAAGAGCCAGATAATCATCAAGGAACGCATCTACGGATGTCATATCAAGTTCAGGATAAGAACCAAACATCTGAGGAATAAACTGTTCAATTGTCATTCCATACTGCTGTGCCTGTGCAGTCAGATCATCATATGCCTGTTTTTTATCTAATTCATATTTTGTATTTTGCTTGTAAGCTATTATTACTTCAACATCTCTATTCTGATATTTACAGAGCTGTGAACAAAGAATCTTACCATCAACACCATTTTTGATTTCAAAGGAGTCGTCTCCATCTGCAAATGAAACGAAGTTTCCAACATGGTCTGTGCTTTCTGCCGCATTAAAGCCTGCAACAGCTGTTTTCTGGAAATCAGTTCCATCAGTCAGATAATAAGCCTGCTCTTTTTCTGAGGTGTTGTAATACTTCTCAATAAGAGTCTGAGAATATTTTTGAATATTCTCACGGTTTACTTCGAAATAAAGTTCCTCTTCTTCACCACAACCTGTCAGAGCAAGAAGAAATGTAAGAATCGCTGAAAGTAATATAAGCTTTGTTAACTTATTCTTCATTTACATTCCTCCCTAGAAAGCCATATGTTTCTTATATGGTCTGTCCTCTCTTTTTGTAGCAAGCATATCAAAGGCTGCAATAAGTCTCTTTCTTGTTGCATCAGGCTCGATTATATCATCAACATAGCCACGTCTTGCTGCTGCAAGTGCACTTGACTGTGCCTTTGTAATCTCATCTGCTGCTTCCTTAATCTTTGCAACCTTATCATCAGATGAAGCAATATCATCTGCATACATGATTTCAGCAGCAACAGATGGATCTGTGATACCGATCTTAGCTGTTGGCCATGCATAAACCATATCTGCACCAATAGATTTTGAATTCATGATTATATAAGCAGATCCGAAAGCATCGCCTATGATTACATTTACCTTAGGAACTGTTGCATCTGTAAATGCAACTGTAAGGCGTGCGGATGCTTTGGCAATAGTCTTTTCACTTTCAAATGTTGCCCCAAAGCCCTTAGCAGCTGTAAGTGTAAGAATTGGAATGTTAAATGAATCTGCAAAGCTGACGAATTCAGCGGCCTTATTAGCTCCTTCAGGAGAAATAAGTCCCTTGGACTCGCTCACCTGATTTGCAACTACAGCAACTGTTGCACCATTAAGCTTAATAAATCCTGTAACCATATCCCTACCATATTCAGCTTTAACTTCGATAAACTCATTATCATCTGATATAGCATTTGCTACGGCTCTTGCGTCATCCTTTGATGCATCAATTCCGGGAATTGTTCTGTTCAGATCATCAAGACATTCTGAAACAGCTTCATCCATGTTGTTTGCAGGAAGAACTGAAACAAGTCCTCTGATTCTGGCAAGTGCTTCCGTATCATTTGAAGCAACACAGTCTACAAGAGATGTATTTTCACTGAGATATTTTGCGGAAGATGTATCACATTTATCTTCAAAATTTCCTTTAATAGCATTAGGACTGTTAACAAAAAGTTTTGATCCTTCTACCATATAAGTAAAATCTGATAATGCAGAAAGAATTGCTGCACCACCGCCACAATTACCAAATACAGCTGTAATCTGTGGTATCACCCCTGAAGCTATAGTACTCTTCTTGAAAAGTGCACCAAAGCTGTGAAGTGAATCTGTTGCCTCCTGAAGTCTAAGTCCTGCAGTGTCAATAAGACCTATAACAGGTGCTCCGACCTTTAAGGCCAGGTTATATATAGCTGAGATCTTCTTAGCATGCATCTCACCGATTGCACCACCCAGAACAGAAGCATCCTGGCTATATACATAAACCAGTTTTCCATCAATAAGTCCATAGCCGGTAATAACACCGTCCTTAGGAGTATCAATGGAACCTTCATTGAAATCAGTTGATCTGGCTGTTACTTCAGAACCGATTTCAACAAAACTCGCGTCATCAAGAAGAGTATTTATTCTCTCACTTGCTG
>JAILMQ010000141.1 GCA_024692605.1 Eubacterium sp. | reverse complement strand
CATACAGGATGAAATCTCATCTTCATCCTGACATAGAACTTCAACAGAACTATATCCCGGTGTGTCAATGATCATTGTATCATCATCCACCGGAATAATTTCCGTATGCCTGGTTGTATTTTTACCTCGCCCTATCTTTTCGCTTATCTCACCTGTTTCAGCTTTAAAATCAGGGACAAGACTATTTATCAGGGACGACTTTCCAACTCCTGATGGGCCGGATAAAACTGTGGTCTTTCCACTGATGAGTTCCCTTATCTCATCAATACCCTGTCCTGTTTCATTGGAGATACATACCACCCGATAACCGGCTGATACATACACCTCTTTTAATTCAGCCAGTTCCTTTTCATCGACCGTATCAATCTTACTGATACAGATAACTGTCTCCATATCCTGTTTTTGCATATTGATCAAAAACCTGTCAATAAGACCAGGATTGGGATTAGGACGCTGACAGGAAAAAATCAGTATGACCTGATCCACATTTGCAACTGCGGGTCTTATCATTTCCGATTTTCTTGGATGTATTTCAGTGAGAAATGCAACTCCCTCCTCATCTGTAGGCTCTATATCAACAATATCCCCTACCAGTGGAGTACGGCCCTGCTTTCTGAATACACCTCTCGCCCTGCATTCATACAAAGCACAGGCGGCATCTACATAGTAGAAGCCGCCAACACCTTTCATTATTTTTCCGGTTAACTTATTATTCTTCTTCATAATTTACTGTTAAAGAATTTGAATATGATGACGAAACATCCATTCCATCTGCCGTTGTAACTGTATATGATACTGTACCATTGTTATTTGCAAGACCACCCAGTGCTCCACCGACTTCGATGGAATCACCAGCCTCTGTGGTACTATATACTTCATGAGTACCTTCAGAATCGTTTATATAAACTCTAACTGTTACTGTTACACCTATAAGATCTTCATCCTTTGTGGAAATGCTTCCGGAAACCTTTACCTTATATGTCTTCTTCTCAGGGCCGTTACTTATAACAAAGTCAACAGAAGTTCCTTCCTTAACCTCAGTACCGGCACTAACGCTCTGTCTTATTACAAGACCTGCATCTACATCTGAGTTAAACTCATAAGTAACATTTCCAACCTTAAGCTTATTAGATTCAAGATTACCCTTTGCCGTTGCCTCTGAAAGGCCTGAAAGATCCGGAACAGCAACTGTTTTCTCTTCCTTACCCTGGCTGACATAGATAACGATTGATTCTCCCGCCTTAAGAGAACTTCCTGCCTTAGGGTCAGTGCTGATAACCTTACCATCTTCTATCTCATCATCAAACTTATAAGAACGAGTTGGCTTAAATCCCTGCTTTTCAAGTACGGTATAAGCTTCATCCTCATCCATACCCTTAACATCACTTACTGTCAGTTCTTCTGCTCCAACACTTACAGTAATAATGAGTTCTGTATCCTTAGGGATTTCTTTTCCTTCTTCCACGTTCTGGCTTATAACATAGCCTTCTCTTACATCTACAGAATTCTGTTCAACGAACTTATAATTCTTGAATCCGGCTTCCTTAAGATCCTTCTCAGCAGCCTTCTGGCTAAGACCCACCAGATTCATCATCTTTATATTCTTAACTTCTTCTGTAGTTACAGTAGACTCTGTTGTAGACTTATTCTTCTTACCAAAGCTGAACCATCCCATTGCATTTCCAACAAATGCAAATACAAGTACAGCAATTATAATTGCAGCAGCGATTCCACCGATCATAACCGCCTTTTCAAGCTTTGGATCTACATCTTCTTCATCATCGTCATATTCATCGTCGTATCTGGAATCCTTCGAATATCTGTCGTCATCATCATATTCATCAGAAACTCTCTTGATACCACCCTTACTTCCTCTTGAACCATTACTTTTCGGTCTATCAAATGGTTCATCATCATAATCATCATAGAAGTCTTCATCCTTCTGATTAAGAAGCTCATCAATTCTGCTTCTGTCAGGTCTTACTTCAGATGAAGCAAGCTGAGAAGCATCATTTCTAACGGGTTCTTCCGGCTCATAGCCCTTAATAGCACTTCCATTCTTAATCTGCTCCATCTGTTCACGAGTGAACTGCTGTGTAGGACCACCGGGTATTGTTGGAGGTGCAACAATAATATCTATATTAGGATTATCTTTTACTCTGTTAAGATCTGCTATAAGAGCAGCTGCTGTAAGATATCTTCTTTCCGGCTTCTTCTGTGTTGCCTTCAGAATGATTTTTTCGAAACTTGGGAATATATCCGGATATAACTGTCTCGGTGGTATCATATCATTCTGGATATGCATAAGAGCTATAGCTACATTTGTATCTCCTTCAAAAGGAACTCTTCCTGTAACCATTTCATACATAGTGATACCAAGTGAATATATATCACTTCTTTCATCACTATATCCGCCTCTTGCCTGCTCAGGTGATATATAATGTACCGAACCGATTCCGGTAGTAGACATAGTTGTTGATGTTGCAGCTTTAGCTATACCAAAGTCTGTAACCTTGATGTTTCCGCTCTTAGAAACAATGATATTCTGTGGTTTAATATCTCTGTGAATAACATGATGCTCATGGGCAGCCTCGAGACCTGAAGCTATCTGAATTGAAAAGTCCAGTGCCTGCTGCATATTAAGTCTTCCGTTGAGGTTAATAAACTCCTTCAGAGTGATACCCTCAACAAGTTCCATAACTATAAAATATCTTCCATCATCCTCGCAAACATCATACACACTAACAATATTAGGATGTGTAAGTCCTGCTGAAGATTGAGCCTCTGCCCTGAACTTTGAAACAAAATTCTGATCAGAACTATAATCTGATTTAAGTACCTTTATAGCTACAAATCTTTTAAGTCTTTCATCCTTGGCACGGTATACAGTGGACATTCCACCTGTTCCCACCACATCTATTATTTCATATCTATCATCAAGTATTGTACCTGGTTTTAACATAAAGCACCTCTCTATACTGAAATTATTATAACGGAAATGTTATCATTTCCACCATAATAATTGGCTCGGTTTATTAATGAATCAACTGCCTCATCCGGTTTTGCTGATTCTTGAATTATATCTCTGATTTCATCATCTTCTACCATATTTGATAGTCCATCAGAGCACATCATTACTTTCTGGCCCGGTTCCAGAGTTATCTCAAAGAAATCCGGCATCGCCTCATCTCTTGAACCCATGGCTCTTGTAATGAGATTCTTTTCGGGATGATTTCTTCCCTTATTTCTTTCCAGCTGTCCACTTCGGATCAATTCTTCTACTAAGGAATGATCCATAGTGATCTGAGTTATATCATCGCTTACTATATATAACCGGCTGTCACCGATATTTGCAACATACAGTTCCCTGTCTACCAGAACCGCCGCAACCATAGTGGTTCCCATGCCAAGCTTATCTTTATCCTTCTCAGCTTCCTTGAATAATTCATTACTTGCATAAACAAGAGCTCTTTTTAACAGGGATATAGGGTTTCTTACAGTTGACTTTCTGATAAAATCAATTACAACACTTATAGCATATCTCGAAGCAAAATCTCCTGCAGCGTGCCCGCCCATACCATCTGCAACTATATACAGATTCGGCAAAGGCCCAACAGGTGTATCGCTAATAAATATGCTGTCCTGGTTATTACTTCTTTTTCTACCCTTATCTGTTCTTCCTGTAGATATCACGTAATCACACCATACTTTCTTCTTAGCTGTCCACAGGCAGCGTCAATATCGCTACCCATACCTCTCCTAATAGTAACATTAATTCCATATTTTTCAAGTATTTTCTTAAATTCGGCTATTTTTGCCTTGGAACTTGGGGTAAAAGACCGCTCATCCACAGGGTTTACGGGGATAAGGTTCACATGATATCCCCTTCCCTTAAGCAGCCTTCCAAGGGTTTCAGCATCCTGATCAGAGTCATTTATTCCTCCCATCAGGCTATATTCTATGGTTATTCTCCTGCCTGTCTTATTAAAATAGTAATCTGTTGCTTCCAGAGTCTCCTTAATACTATAAGAATTAGCAATAGGCATAAGAGTCTTTCTTTTCTCATCCGTAGGAGCATGCAGAGAAAGGGCAAATGTAATTCCCATCCCTTCATCTGCCAGCCTCCTGATATTAGGAACGATACCACAGGATGACACAGTAATATTACGAATACTGAGATTATAGCCCTCTTCACTTGTAAGTATCTTAATAAATCTTATAAGATTATCATAATTCTGAAGCGGCTCTCCCGTACCCATAACAACTACATTTGATATATCCTCGCCAACCGTATTGACAGCCATATAAATCTGTCCCAGCATCTCTCCTGCTGTAAGATTCCTTTTACAACCTCCAATAGTTGACGCACAAAAAGCACATCCCATGGCACATCCTGCCTGGGATGATATACATATAGAGTTGCCATGATGATATGGCATAAAAACAGTTTCTATTCTCTGGCCATCCTCCATACTGAAGAGGAACTTCGAAGTCCCGTCAGAAACAGAAGTCTGATGTGTAACATAGGAAACCTTACAGAGATTCTCATCAAGAACACTTCTTATGTCCTTAGGAATGTTGGTCATCTTATCTACACTGTCAATATGCTTCTTGTGAAGCCATTCATAGATCTGCTTTGCACGAAACTTAGGCCAGCCCTGCTCAATCACATATTCATTTAACTCCTCCAGATACATGGAGGAAATATCTTGATCTTTCATAATAGCACCAAATATAACTGTAAATTTTCTAAAAGTATACTTTTTAACAATCCTTTCCGCGGTGAGTTATGCTCGCAGTCATGCCTATTTGTCTGAGAGGACATCGCTTCGCAAACTCACTCGCGAAGTTACTATTGTGTATTCTTTAGAACTGCATATATAGGAATCACGTATATAGTAAAAAACGATAACGGGATTTTATTCAGATTTAAGGAGGGAGCTTCATTATTTGTAAGCTGCGAGTTAAAGCCGAGCAGCATTACAAACTGAAGCAACCGACTATAAATCTATAAAATCTTAGTGTGTTTTATACTATATAAGTGATTCCGAGTATGAAAAGTAATTTTAAGATAATATACAATAATAAAATCCATCACTGCCATCAATCCCCTGAAGGAAGGTTCTCTCCTCTTTAATTTCGAAGCCAGCCCCCTCCTGTGATTCCAGGAATTTTTTAACCACTTCCTGATTTTCACCGGGATTTATTGTACAGGTGGAAAAGCATATCCTTCCGCCCTTTTTTACATATCGGGATGCATTCTTAAGTATGCTAAGTCCCATCTCAGACAGTTCTTCCATCTGCTGTTTTGTCACATGATATTTAATATCATTTTTTCTTCCGATTATTCCAAGCCCCGAACATGGAACATCGGCAATAACTTTATCAAACTTACCTATGTAAGACTTATCTTCTTTTTCCGGTGAAACAGTGGCATCACGCACTTCAAGATTTATTCCCGGCTGGTATCTGTCCTTATCAGGACTATTCCCCGCCTTCGGATTCAGGACTCTTACAGGTACTCCAAGTCTCTCAGCATTTTCCTGAATTCTTTCAAGCTTTGATTCAGATATATCTCGGGATACTATTCTTCCGCAGGTTTCATTGTTACAGCTTATTTCATAAGCAAGTAAGCTTTTTCCTCCCGGAGAGGAACACATATCCAGTACAAAATCTCCCGGTTCTATTCCCAATCTATCTATTGCATATGTGGAGGTTTCGTCCTGTACGCTGAAAAAGCCTTCCTTATATCCCGGAAGCCTTTTCACCGAATCATACTCCTGAATTCTGATGGACCTTTCTGCAAAAAGTCCATCACTAAACTTTATATTTTTTTCTTCAAGAAGTCCCTTCATTTCAGCAGTATCCATTTTAAGAGAGTTCACTCTGATAACTGTGTCGTGATCCATGTACTGATCTTCCAGGATTTTCTTTGCTATATCTTTTCCATATGTATCCTGCAAAAACAAACATAGCCACTGAGGAGTGGAATATCTGACCTCCAAAGAGCTCATAAGAAAACTGTCAAGTCTTCTCTCTTCCTTTAGTCCTGAAACGGTTCTGAGAAGACCATTTATATATCCTGTAAGTCCTTCATACCCCTTTTCCCTGGCCAGCTCAACTGTTTCGGAAATTGCTGCTCTGTCAGGTACCGCATCCATATATTTAATCTGATATATGCCCATTCTGAGCATTATCCTGATATCTTTACTTATTTTATTCTTTCCGGTCTTTTTACCCTTTTTTGAAAACCGGTCTATGATGTAATCAAGGGTGATCTTTCTTTCCGTAACACCCTCAACCAGACGGGTAACAAAAGCTCTGTCTCTTTTACCGGAAAACTGGATTTGTCTCAAAGCATCTGTCAGAAGTTCACTGACATATACATTTTCTTCCTCCAGCTTTTTTAATATATCAAAAACAAATTGTCTGTTATTCAAATCTATCTCCCACCTGTACAGTGTATCCATTTAAAAATGAAACAACATCCATAGCCTTCTTGCCTTCAGGCTGAAGCATTGTAATAGAAAGATTACCCTTGCCTGTTCCTATTACCAGTCTCTTCTTTCCTACTTCCACCACCTGACCGGCTGTCTCAGGATTTATATCCTCTCCCTCAACCCTGGCTCCCAGGATTTTAACGCCTTTTCCGTTAAATGTAGTAAAAGCGCAGGGCCATGGATAAAGACCTCTTATCTTTCTCTCAAGACTTTCTGCAGATTCACTGAAGTCCATCTTTCCCATAGCTTTATCCAGCTTTGGAGCATATGAGCTTTCTGCATCATTCTGCGGAATTCTATCAGCTGTTCCATTTTCTATATCTGAAATAGCCTTGACAATAAGTTCAGCCCCCATCAGTGAAAGCTCCCTTGTAAGGGTCTCTGTATTATGAGAACCTATTTCTATCTCGGCAGAGCTTATCATATCTCCGGTATCAAGTCCCTTTGCCATATACATAATGGTTACTCCGGTTTTCTCATCCCCGCTAAGAATACTCGCCTCAATAGGAGAAGCACCTCTGTATTTAGGAAGAAGAGACGCGTGAATATTCACACAGCCATACTTAGGGATACTTAGCACTTCCTCACTGAGTATCTGTCCGTAAGCTGCAACAACTATCATTTCCGGGTTCAACGCCTTAAGCTCTTCCACCACATCAGCCTCACGAAGTTTTTCCGGCTGATACACATTTAATCCCAGGCTTTCAGCCTCCACCTTCACATCAGATGGCAGAAACTTTTTTCCTCTTCCCTTTTGTCTGTCAGGCTGTGTATAAACACCTACTACTTCATGTCCTGCATCATATATACTTTTTAAAGGAGCCACTGCAAAATCAGGGGTTCCCATATAAACTATTCTCATTCCCGTTCCTCTTTATTCTTCATCAAAATCGTCATCTGATTCTTCCGGCTGTACCGGCTCTACCTTGTATAATCCGTCAATGGCAAGATCCTTATAAAGAATGCCATCCAGATGATCCAGCTCGTGGCAGATAGCTCTGGCAAGAAGCTCCTCACCCTCAACTGTTATTTCATTCATATCCCTGTCAAGAGCCTTGCAGATAACATGATTAGGTCTTGTAACATCTCCCTGAAGTCCCGGAAGACTGAGGCAGCCTTCAGGTCCTGTCTGTTCTCCGTCTGCCTCTACTATCTCAGGATTAACAAGCACAAGTGGATTTCCGTCCATAACATCTATTACAACTATCCTTCTTAATACTCCAACCTGAGGTGCTGCAAGTCCAACACCATTGGCCTCATACATGGTATCAAACATGTCGTCTATAAGTGTAGACAGTCTTTCTGTCATCTTTTCAACCGGCTTACATACCTTTCTAAGTACATCGTCACCGTCTTCTCTAATATTTCTGATTGCCATACAAAACCTCTTTTCTATAATAAAATGTTTAATATATTCTTATTGGATTAAAATCGTACTGCACTTCAGCCTGGATTTCTTCCACTCCCTGTTCTTCCATCACCCGGTCACAGAGCCCGGCAATATTTACCAGCACATTATAATCCTTCGACTTCACATATATTACTTTTCTGTATATCTCATTTATTCTGTATATAACAGCCTCTGCCGGCCCGATACAGCTTGTATCATTCCGGGAATCTGAAGTAGCTTTTTCCTTGATCAGCTTAGCCATACCTTCAGCCAGCTGAGAACAAAGCTGTTCATCTCCCGAACTGACCATTATGCCAAGAAGCTCATAAACCGGCGGAAACCTCAGCATCTCCCTGTATGCCATTTCATATTTATAAAAAGCTTCGTAATCCTGAGAGGCTGCAGTTTTTATAGCATAATTGTCAGGCTGATATGTCTGGACCACAACATTTCCCTGAGCCTTGTCCCTGCCTGCTCTTCCTGCCGCCTGAGTAATAAGGTCAAATGTTCTCTCTGCCGATTCATAATCAGTATCAAAGAGTCCCATATCCGCAAGTATATTTCCAACCACCGTAACCTTTGGAAAATCATGTCCCTTTACGATCATCTGGGTTCCGATGAGGCAGTCTGCTTTGCCCTCTCTGAACTTGGCTATTATACGACCGTGCGCCCCCTTACGAGCAGTGGTATCCTTATCCATCCTCAGAGTCTTAACTTTAGGAAATAGTTTATTAATCTCTTCCTCCAGTTTTTCTGTACCCGTACCGTATCCACCTATCAGCTTCGAGCTACATTTAGGACAACTATTAACCATGGGCTGAACGTATCCGCAGTAATGACACATAAGCTTTGAATTACCATGAAGAGAAAGGGATACATCACATCTCGGACACTTCACAACCTCGCCGCACTCCCTGCAGGATACAAAGGAATTATAGCCTCTTCTGTTTATAAAGAGCATAGCCTGCTCTTTTCTGTCAAATGCATTCTTTAGTTTTTCATATAAGGAATTGGAGATGATACTTCTGTTGCCCATCCGGAGTTCCTCTCTGAGATCAACAATCTCCACCTCCGGAAGAGTGGCTCCCTTAACTCTGTTTTTGAGAGAATAAAGCTTATACTCACCAAGCTCCGCTTTTCTGTAGCTGCTTATACTTGGAGTGGCAGACCCCAGAACAACAGATGCCCCTTCCAGTCCTGCCCTTTCAATTGCCACCTCTCTGGCATGATATTTAGGAGTCTTTTCACTTTTGTAGGATATATCATGTTCCTCATCAATTATGATAAGTCCCAGGTTAGGAAACGGAGCAAAGAGAGCTGATCTTGGTCCGATCATTATATGAGTTTCTCCCTCCCGGACCTTTACAAACTCTCTATACTTTTCTCCCTTGCTAAGTTTTGAATTAAGTATTGCTATGGAATCCTGAAAGTAACTGCTGAATCTTGCAACTGTTTGAAATGTAAGTGCTATTTCAGGAACCAGAACTATTACATCCTTGCCTCTTTTAATGACCTCCTCAGCCAGTTTTATGTAAACCTCAGTTTTACCGCTTCCGGTTACTCCATGAAGCAGATAGGTATGAGTTTTATCAGCATTCAGATCATTGATAAAATCATTTATAACACTTGTCTGTTCTTCCTCCAGCTCTTCCACAGGTTCAAAAACAGGAATGTTCTCTCTTGAATCAATATCTGTTTTTCTTTCTCTTACCTTTTCCTTTACCGGCATAACCGTCTTAAGAGCAGTTATCATTGTGGAATTATATTTCTGTTTCATCCACTCTGCCAGCTTGATAAGTTTTCCTTCTACGTTCAGATTTCTGTCAGGAGCCGACAGGATATCTTTTATCCTGTCCTCTTCTATAGCTGCATGATCAGTAATTCCTATAACATATCCGGTTCTTTTACTATTACCCTTTCCAAAGGGAACCTCAACAACAGAACCTACACTAACCTTTTCTGTCAGTTCCTCTGGAATCCGGTAACAAAATGGTCTGTCAAGGTTACTCTGCGAAATATCTATTATTATATCCGCATATAGAGCTTTCATCCTCTTCCTCCAAAATCTCTCTTATCAGGTCTCTTTCATCCATATGATGCTTTACACCATTTATTTCCTGATAATCCTCATGACCCTTACCAGCAAGGATTATTACATCCCCCTCTTTGGCATTCATGATTGCAAATCTTATAGCTTCTTTTCTATCAACTATATCTATATATTCTCCATCTGTTCTGTTAATACCCTCAATGATGTCATTGATGATGGCCTGTGGATCCTCTGTTCTCGGATTATCACTGGTAATGATGGAGAAGTCAGAATACTTTCCGGACACCTCACCCATCTCATATCTTCTGGACTTATCTCTGTCTCCACCACATCCAAATAATGTGATCATTCTGGATGGATTATACTCTCTGATGGCCTTTAACAAGGACTCAAGTGACATTCCGTTATGGGCATAGTCAATCATCAGCGTGAATTTGTCTGAGATAGGAATCATCTCAACACGACCACGAACTGTAATCTTCTGAAGAATACTCTGCATCTCGTCGAAGCTTACACCCATACAGTCTGCAACAACGATTGCAGCAAGAGAATTGTAAACACTGAAGTCACCCGGAAGTGCAACTTTAACATCTCCTTCCAAAGTATTTTCAAGAGTATATTCAATTCCCAGAATACCATTTTCAGAATAAAGCTTATGTCCCACTGCACGATAATCAGCAAACTCATCCCTTCCAAAGGTAAGAGGATAAGCTGTTGAACCATCCATCATGTACTGAGCCTCTTTATCATCTATGTTATAAATAGCTTTTTTACATAAGCTGAAAAGCTTTTTCTTACATTCTTTATAATGATCATAATCTCTATGCTCATTAGGTCCGATATGATCCGGAGAAAGGTTAGTAAATATACCAAAGTCAAAATCTACTCCTGCAACTCTGTCCTGCATAAGTCCCTGGGAGGAAACTTCCATAACAACACATTCCAGACCGTTATCCACCATATCGCGTATCTTTTTATGAATAATAAGAGATTCCGGAGTAGTATTACCTGCAGGCTGACTGCTTTTACCGTCTATTATCTCTATGGTACCAATAAGACCGGTCTTAATTCCTGCAAGCTCCAGCATTCCTCTAACCATATATGCAGTAGTTGTTTTTCCTTTAGTTCCCGTAATACCAACCACGGATATATTCTTAGAAGGTTCTCCATAGAATCTGGATGCAATAACACCCATGGCATATCTGGCAGAAGGAACTCTGATAATAGTAACTGAATTCTCTTCAAACTCCTCAAAATCACCATTCATGGTCATATCATTCTGAAGAAGTATCTCCAGCTTCTTTTCTGTCTGGTCAGTTATTATGGCACCGGCACCCTTTCTGATCACCTCTGGGATAAAATGTGATCCATCAAATCTTGCACCGGTTATTGCAAAGAACATTTTACCGGCTCCGGCTTTTCTGGAATCATTTGTTATTTCAGTTATCTCACTGTCCAGTTCACCACAAACAACTTCATATTCCAAACCCTGTATTAATTCCTGAATAGTCATATCAACCCTCCGTTTTAAAGGAATAAAGCGAACAGAAAACTGTCCGCTTTATAACTAAATAGTCACCAATTACTCGTCTCCAAGTATCTTGATTTTTCCTTCGTATAATTCTTCAACAGCAATTGACAGAGGCTTCTTTCCCTCAGCGTCGTCAATAAGAGGCTCATCGCCACTTATTATCTGTCTTGCACGTTTAGAAGTTGCCAGAACTATTGAATAACGACTCTTTACTACTGGGTGCTCTCCGGGTTCTACACCTTCGTTAGCAATTCCCATTAAGTCACTGTAAGATGGATGTATCATTTGTTTTTCCTCCTGGTTTATTAACCTTTAATATCATCAAACTGATTTTTAATATCTATCAAAAATTCAGTATTGTTTGTTTTTCTGCAGCTTTCACTGACTACTATGGAATTCACTGCATCAACACACTGCTCAAGTTCATCATTCACAACAATGAACTCATAGGATTCCATTGACTCAGCCTCTTCAGCAGCTCTTGCCATTCTCTTGGCAATAACTTCCTCAGTTTCAGAACCTCTTCCGGTAAGTCTTGCCTTTAAGGTATCAATATCCTTAGTAGTAATAAAGATCAAGATAGCATTTGGATACTGGGCTTTTATATTCATGGCGCCCTGAACCTCTATTTCAAGGATCACATTTTTACCTGCTGCTATTTCATCTTCCACGAATTTTCTTGGTGTTCCATAATAATTCTCAACATACTGAGCCCACTCAATAAATCCGTTATAATCTATCAAAGATTTGAATTCATCAACTGTCTTGAAATAGTATTCTCTTCCATCCTGCTCACCATCACGGGGAGCTCTGGTGGTAGCTGATATAGATAAACTGTAATTATACTTTTCAACAAGTCTTTTAACTACAGTTCCCTTTCCCGCACCGGAGAATCCTGAGATCACTATAAGTCTTCCCTTTGACATATACGCCTCCCAAATAATGATTAATTCTTTATTCTATATTCTGAATCTGTTCTCTAACCTTTTCGATACAGGTCTTCATATCTATTCCTATTTCAGTAACAGATAATGTATCTGACTTGGAAAGAGTTGTATTTGCTTCTCTGTTAAGCTCCTGAACTATAAAGTCAAGACGACGTCCGATGGATGTATTCTTATCACCCTGAGTAGTAGCGGAGTCATCAGATGAAAGAAGATCTCTCACTGCTGCAATATGGCTATGAAGTCTTACCAGTTCTTCATCTACCGCAACCTTATCTGAATATATAGTAACTTCCTGAGCGATTCTCGCTTCATCAATGGTTGTTGTCTCCAAAAGCTTTTTAACCTTTTCAGTAAGATTAATTCTGTATTCCTCAACAAGCTTTGGTGCAAGTTCATCTATTCTGCAGGTAAGTGACTCCAGTTCACTCATCTTTTCAAGAATATCCTTAGTAAGATTAGCCCCTTCCTTTGCACGGGACTCCTTGAACTGTGTACCTGCTTCCTCAATAGCCTTTTCTATATAAGCATATTCTGTATCTTCAACATCATAGTTCTCTTCCACTGTGAGAACATCAGGAAATCTCGCCAGAACTGTAGGCTTAATATCCTCTTCAAGACCAAAATCCGATCCAATACTACGAAGATGCTCCATATACTGACCGGCTATTTCTTTATCATATTTAACTGTGTATCCTGAGGACTGAAGGTTATTATATGTAATAAATACATCCACCTTGCCTCGTTCTACAAAATTCTTAATCTTTTTTCTGATCTCAGGTTCAAACCTGCTGATACTTCTTGGAAGTTTGACGCTGATATCACAATATCTGTGATTCACAGACTTCATTTCAATAACGACTCTTCTTGATTCATCGGAATATTCACTTCTTCCGAATCCTGTCATACTATATACCATATTTTAAATACTTCCAGTCTTTTTAATCTAGTGTACGTCTTTTCTGCGCACACATAGTCATTATACATTATGCCGTAATTATTTTCAAGATGACTATACTCTGTCCCCTGAAAAACTATCTGCGATTACTTTTTCTCCAGATTTTCCTCTTTTCGGCTGATTTGATCAGGTCCTCTCTAAAGGCCGGATGAGCTATAGATATAAGATCTTCCGCTCTCTCCCAGGTGGATTTACCCTCAAGATTGATCACACCATATTCTGTTGCGATAAAATAAACCTGACTTCTTGGAGATGTTATAATGTCTCCATTAAACTGTGCCTTGATCCTGGAATGCAGATTACCGTCCTTGCCCTGATATACAGATGGCATACAGATAAATGCTTTTCCACCTCTTGATGCCGAAGCCCCTGTCAGAAAATCAAGCTGGCCGCCGGTTCCGCTTATCTGTCTGTTTCCCGAGCTTTCTGCCGCAACCTGACCATAGAGATCCACGGCTACGCAGGCATTTATAGAAACCATATTATCAAGCTGGGCAATAACACTTGGTCTGTTAACATATTCCAGAGGATATGCAGCTATCCCATGATTATCATCCAGCCATTCATATAGATCATTTGAACCTACTGCACAGCCGAATACGCCCTTTCCTCTGTCTATATTTTTACGTTTATTAGTGAGTTTCCCTGAACGATAAAGCTCCAGATATGCATCAGTACAGAGCTCAGTATGCATCCCCAGATCCTTAATGTCACTTTCTGCAATAAGCTTTCCCACTGCATTTGGAACTGAACCTATACCTAGCTGAAGGGTTGCCCCATCAACAATATATGGAATAATATGAGACGCAATCTTCATATCAATCTCTCTAGGAACGATTGGAGGCATATCTTTAAATGGTTTATGCTCCCCCTCTACTATATAGTCTACCTCAGAGATATGAATGCATTCAGAATATCCACCATGTACCTTAGGCATATTTTCATTTACTTCAACAATTACTATATCTGCCTTCTCACATATAGGTCCTGCAACTCCTGTATTAACGGAAAAGTTAAAGAATCCGTGCTTATCCATAGGCGAAACACAGACCATAGCCACATTTACCTTTATGAAAAACTCATAATATGCAGCGTTATTCTGGAATACCATGGGAATGTAATAACAAAGCCCTTTATCGCAAAGCTTTCTCTCATAAGAGGAACAATGCCAGCTGTGGTAGATGAAGGTCTGCTGATCAGGATCGCACTCAGCTACCTCTATAGGCCCAGGAAGCAGATTACCTCTAATCTTTACATCCTCCAGCTCATCCTTTCTTTCAGAAAGAGCTTTATCTAAAAGCACCGGCATACCAAGAGAACTGGTATAATCAATCCAGTCACCACTTTTTATTATCTTCACAGCCTCATCAGGTGTTCTGAATTTGGTTTTATATTCAGCGCTGTAATCTTCTAACATACTATACCCCCATAATAGACAATTAGTATTTTACAGACATCATAATTCTTTTATTCCAATGATATCGTGAATAAATTCATCCTTTGTAATAGGCTTCGAGAAATAATATCCCTGCAGATAATCCACATCCAGCTTTCTCAGAAGTTCCATCTGTTCTTTGGTTTCAACTCCCTCGACAACTATTTTCTTATTAAGCTGTTTTATCATATAGATCGTGTTAGTAAGAACGGTCATTCCAAGTTCGCTTTTCTCTGCTCCCCATAAAATGCTCTTGTCGATCTTAACCACATCAAAATCAAGAGAAAAGCTTTTACTGATATTGGAATATCCTGTTCCATAATCATCCATGGAGAAATGAAATCCAAAATTCTTAAGCCTCGAAACCATATCTTTAATATCGTCCATATCATCAGAACCTACGGTTTCTGTTATTTCAAAATTAACCATAGTCTTAGGTATTTTATATACCTCAACTATACCGTTAAGTCTCTCAACAAAATCTTCATTTCTGAATTGAAGGAGAGAAAGATTTACGCTGATGCTCTTCATGGCTCCACCGGCAGGAATACCGGATTTAATAAATGCGCATACATTTTTCAGAACATAATCATCCAGAGCATCTATCAGTCCCATCTCCTCAACAGCAGGAATGAATTCATCAGGATATATCTCCCCAAGCTGTCTGTCATGAAGTCTTAGAAGTGCCTCCGCACCGTATAGTTTCTCACCATCTATATGGTATATAGGCTGATAGTAAACTTCGAACTCACTTTCCTCAAGACCTCTTGTAATTGCTTTCTTAACCTCTGTCTTTCTAAGCATCTTCTTCAGGTCTTCACCCTCATAGATGGATTTTTCTTTACCTTCAGGAAGATCTGTATTCAAAAGATAGATTATATCATTTACATTGGTTACCTCATCAGGATAACTCATTTTTACCTGAGCTATTCCTAAAAGGTATCTGGTATCATCTATAATCCACTCATCATTAAATCTCTCATCAATTTTTTTTGCAAGTTCAGATAGATTATACTTTGATTCATACTTCCTGGCCAGTTTCCTTACGATCTGTCTGCCCTGATCATTCATTTCAGTATTTACAATTATTACAAAATGCCCTCTGTCAAAATGATATATATAATATCTCTGAATCAGTGTCTTTAAAAACTCAGCAGCCTCGACACTCAGCTTATTAAAGTTTTCAGGTCCATTTGTCTTAAAAACCGTATCAACATCTTTTAACCTGAGACTTATCAGACCAAATCTCACATTCATGGCTTCATTATTCTTAAGCTCTGTCATCAGCGCCGGCCGGTCGTAAACCCCGGTTTCATAATCCTTCATGATGTCATCATTTTCAATGGTGATCATAACCCCCACAAAAGCTATAGCCTCTGCAAATAGTTCACAGCGCACTTCCGGGAATAAAAGCTGAATCAAAAGACCAAGAATAACAACACCAAAGAAGTAAAGAAGCGACATCTTTTTAATAGGATTAATAGCTCTCCAGTAATAGAAAAGATTTACGAGAGAAAGAAGCAGGAAAACTACAGCTACAATATAGATAATTCCCTCTCCCCAGTTTCTGGTAAAATCATACCCATCATAATAATACACAAAGTTCGTTATAGGATTTGTAAGCACTAAGATCTCTGTAGCAGAAACTATGGAAACAACAAATACTACCGTATAATTCTTAAGCTTTTTTATTAAGTCTGTTACAGACATCTCATACAGCAGGAAGAAAGGCGCAAGAAGAACATGTACCACAAAGTATAAAAGCTGAAATACTTTGTATACATTGAAGGCCGCAGCCGAGTCACTTATATGTGGATGTAAAAATTCACAGACAATCTCGGTTGATGAATTGATTATTAATGCGCCAACCATATATAGAAATGTTACATTCTGACGTTTATCAGTTCTCTTCTGAATAAACGAATGCATCATTAAAGATACAGCTATAATAAGCGCCGCAGAATACATATATACTCGCGTGTCATTTACACCTTCAAAAGTCATGTATCTCTCCCAAATAATTAGTTAATCTTCCTGTTTTATTACATTTCCCTTTTCTGGTTTTACCATCATGGAATAATTTGTATGATAGATAACGTAGCCCGGGTTAGCATGTGGAGGCTTCTTAAGATGCTTTCTTTCAGTATAATCCACCTCAACCTTTGGAGCACTGCTTCCGCTTGAATAATAAGCGGCAAGCTGAGCCGCCTCCTCAAAAACCGAATCCGGTATACTGTCAAAATCCATATCTCCGTCCTTTACCTTCACGATCACGTGTGAACCCGGCATATTCTTTGCATGAAACCAGATATCTTTTCCCGTCGCCAGGCCGAAGGTAAGCTCTTCGTTCTGAATATTGTTTTTTCCCACATAGATATCATAGCCCTCAGAAGAAAGGAAATGTAAGGGCTTACCTGCACTTTGTTTTCTGCTGCCCTTTTCCTTCGAACGGCTTTTCAGAACCCCGGCCTGCTGCAGTTCCTTTCTGATTTCCTGAATATCCGAATCATCCTCCGCTATATCAAGAGAATGCTTTATGGTAAGGAGATAGTCCCTCTCCTCACGGGTCTTTTTTACAAATTCAGTAAGGGCCTCAAAGGTCCTCTTTTTCTTATTATATTTTGCAAAATACTTCTGAGAATTCTCCTGTGCCGAAAGATTAGTGTCCAGTGGAATGGTTATCTCCTGACCATCATAATAATTGACACAGCTGAGGCTCTTTTCTCCGCCCTTCAGCTCGTAGCCATATGTATTAATAAGCTCTCCGTATATTCTGAACTTATCTCTATCCTCAGTGCTTTTAAGCTGAGAAAGCTGGATATCATACTTCTTTGAAGCTCTTTCAATCGCCGTCTGAAGAACCTTCTTTATATCAGAGGATTTAGAACGAATATTCACATCCCTCTGTTTTTGCTCATAGAATCTTATGATAAACTGCGACATGGCAGCATCCGAGGACTGTTCTGTCAGATCATCCAGAGTTATAAGCTCATCAAATCTTTTCATCTCAAATGCATGAAAATCTTTGGGAAGGCCCTGAAGAATGCCTATACATGGAGAGTATTTATCCTCCTTAATATTATTCACATATCCAAGAATTGTTTCATAAAGTCTTTCCTTACAAGCCCCATCCAGATCAGAAAAGCTGGCACGGCCGTCTATTCCTGACGCATATACTATCTCCTCAGCAAAGCCCTTTGAGAAGCCGGTTATAGTCGAAAAGATTGCTTTAACAACCGGCCCTGACTGCGAAGATATCCGGGAATCAAAAGTCTCTTTATCAAGTTCAGTCAGAGGATTTATCTTACCCTGAGAATCCGGAGCACTGTACTGCTGTCCAGGATACAAAATCCTTATTTCATTATCGCTGTCCTTTGAGATGGCATCACTAAGATCCGGCATAACTCTTCTGAGACAGTCAATAATCTTCAAATCATTATCCGCTAAGATGATATTACTCTGACGTCCCATGATTTCAACTATAAGGTGCCTGTCGGAAATATCCCCCATCTCGTCCATATGCTCAAATATAAAATCAAAAACCCTGTCAAAATTCGGTTGTTTTATGTCAACCAGTCGTCCATTAGCCAGATGTTTTCTTAAAAGCATGCAAAAGGCTGGAGCCTGCATTGGAGCCTGAGGAAGTGAGTCCGCTACGTATACTATCGGAAGCGAAGGAGAAGCTGACAGGTACAGCTTTGTCTGTCCTTTATATCCCTTAACAGTAATTGTTATCACATCTGCCGAAGGCTGCTGTACTTTAAGCACTCTTCCGCCTTTGCAGGAAGTTCCTATTTCGTTAATTATACTGCTGATCACAACTCCATCGTATGCCATTACTCACTCCAAAATAATGGGACATGGAGCCGGACACTCTGTCCCATCTAGTTTATGGGACGAAGTGCCCGACTCCATGTCCCATCGCACTTCTATAATTCTGAATACAGCTGCTCGTAAATCTTTGCACTCTGATCCCAGCTGTAATCCTGTTCCATAGCTCTCTTAACCATCTTATTCCAGTCATCTCTTCTATCGAAGTAGATCTGCTTAGAATAATTAATGGTGTTAAGAAGCTCTCTTGCGTCATAGTTTGCAAAACTGAATCCTGTTCCTGTTCCTTCGTATTCATTGTAAGGCTGAACAGTATCCTTAAGTCCACCTGTCTCTCTTACTATTGGCAGTGAACCATATTTAAGAGCCATAAGTTGTGTAAGACCACAAGGCTCAAACCTTGACGGAACAAGTATAGAATCACATCCTGCATATATCTTATGTGACAGTTCATCACTGAAATATATATTTGCTGAAAGCTTTGCCGGATGGAAGCCCTGATAGTATTTGAACATTTCCTCATAACGTCTGTCACCGGTTCCCAATACCACCAGCTGAGTTCCGTCTGTCATGATATCATTCATAATATGATCGATAAGGTCAAGACCCTTCTGATCAGTGAGTCTTGAAACAATACCCATAACATATGCATTTTCATCTTCAGGAAGACCAAGTTCTTTCTGAAGTGCCAGCTTATTCTTAAGCTTATTTTTCTTATAATTTCTGAGATTGTATTTACATGCTATCTTATCATCCTTGGCAGGATTAAAGATATCATAATCGATACCATTTACAATTCCCCAAAGGCTCTGCCAACGTGCCTGAAGCAGACCGTCAAGTCCCTCGCCGTAATAAGGGGTCTGAATCTCATGAGCGTAAGTATTAGAAACTGTGGTGATCTTATCTGCATAAACAAGTCCACCCTTAAGCATACTTGCGTCTTTATTCATTTCCAGCTTGTCAGGTGTAAACAGATCACTTGGAAGTCCTGAATACTCCTGGATTGTCTTTATATCCCATCTGCCCTGGAACTGAAGGTTATGAATTGTCATAACTGATTTGATTCCCTGATAGAAAGGATTGCTTGCAAAAAGTGTCTTGAGATAAACCGGAACAAGACCACTCTGCCAGTCATGACAATGAACTATGTCAGGTCTGAAACCTATACTTGGAAGTATTGATAATGCAGCCTTGCAGAAATAACAATATTTCTCAATATCCCACTTAACATCCCCATAGATGTTGAAGCCGTTAAAGTAATACTCATTATCGATAAAATATACCGGAACACCTTCATACTCCATATACATGACACCTACGTACTGCTGTTTCCAGCCGATGTCCATATGGAAATGTGTGATATATTTCATCTTACTCTTATACTTCTCAGGAAGACACATATAGTTTGGCATAATGATTCTCACATCATACTCACTTCTATTGAACTTCTTAGGAAGGGTTCCTACTACGTCAGCAAGACCTCCTGTTTTAATAAAGGGTACGCACTCTGACGCAATATAAGCTACTTTTTTCATGCCTGAACCTCCATTCGTACATTATATATCTCTACGGATAAACCCCGATTTATCCAACAAATAACCCACTTCTGATTATACCAAAAATCTTTGTGTTTGAATAGCAGAAAAACTGACATTTCTGACTTAAAATGCCTAATCCAGTTTCTGCTTCAGCTCTAGGAATTTTTTAATAAGTTCCACACATCCACTGATACCGTATTTCGATGTGTCAAGGGATATGTCATAATTCTTAATATCTGTCCAGTCGCAGCCTGTATATTTGAAATAATAATCAGCTTTTCTTTCATCAACCTTAGCAAGATAGTTTCTAAGCTCATTTTCAGGCATGTAATGTCTGGACTGTGCCCTTTTTAATTTGAAACCGATAGGAGCATGAATAAATACATTTATAGCATTGGGATTATCCTTCAGAATGTAATTAGCACATCTTCCCACTATAATACAGGACTCTCTTTTTGCCAGTTCGACAATAATCTCAGACTGATAATCGTAAAGATTCTTAATCAGGACAACATCCTCATCTTCAATCTTATCGGTAAGAACATCCTTTACATCCCTTGTAGGAAGGGGATCGGTATAAATCTCTTTGGCAACATCAAAAAGTGATGTATCCTTTATGCGGTCATCATGAGAAACTACATCATCTCTCATATTCTCGTTCTTAGATACAAGTCTGAACATCTCACTGTTATAGCAGTTTACTCCCAGTTCCTCTGCCAGACGTGTTCCTATCTTCTGACCACCTGAGCAATATTCTCTTGCTATTGTAATTACAAATTTATCCATACGCTCCCCCTTATGTATAATGCTATATTTGCTATCAAAAATCCATTCGGAAATTACGCACTTCGTGCTCTACTGTCTGCTTCGCAGACAATTTCCTCATGTATTTTTGATTCCTGCTTAGCAGGAAATATATGATATATAGCATTCTTGCAAGTGAACTTGCAGAATGCATATATCATATATTTACGCAAATAGTAATGTATTATTCCACGTTTGTATAAACATCCTGCACATCATCATCTGCATCAAGCAGATCCAGGATTCTGTCTAAGTTCTTCTGATCTTCTTCTGCAGCTACAGCAACATAGTTCTGTGGAATCATAGTCACTTCAGCTGAAGCCATTTTTATACCTGCCTTCTCAAGATTATCTCTTACTTCAGAGAAAGCTGAAGGCTCTGTAATGATCTCATATGAATCCTCTTCTTCTGAAAAGTCCTCTGCTCCCGCATCAAGAGCAATCATCATAAGCTCATCTGCATCCATTTCCACTTCTTCCTTATCGATGATGATCTGACCTTTCTCATCAAACATATATGACACGCATCCGGTTGTTCCGATGTTTCCATTTCCTTTTGTAAATGCGCTTCTTACATTTGCAGCAGTTCTGTTGTTATTATCTGTAAGGCACTTAACGATTATAGCAACTCCACCGGGTCCATAGCCCTCATAGGTATTGTATGAGAAGTTAACGCTTTCAAGATCTCCGGCCGCCTTCTTGATTCCTCTTTCGATGGTATCGTTAGGCATGTTGTTGGCCTTTGCCTTAGCTATAACATCACGAAGCTTGGAGTTGTTTTCCGGATTAGGGCCACCCTCCTTAACTGCAACTGCAATCTCTCTTCCGATTACAGTAAAGGCCTTTCCCTTAGCTGCATCGTTCTTTTCCTTCTTTGCTCTGATATTCGCAAATTTTGAATGTCCTGACATAATTATTCCTCTTCTTTCTTATCATTTTCTTCTTTTATTTCAATCCTGCTGATCCTGACAGATTTTATGAGACCCTTCTCAATCTGTGTAGGTTCAAACAAGTAACCCCCATAATCAATCTTGAATAATTCGTTTGGTTTAGGGAATCTTCCAAACTTAAATAACAGAAAACCATTTAATGTTTCTATATCCGTATCCGGAAATTCAAGATCTTCAATGAGTTCTTCCAGGTCATGAAGCTTTATCATGCCATCAACCATATAGCCATCGCCATAGGTTTCTCTTACTTCTTCTGTTTCTTCATCGTGTTCATCCCAGATATTTCCCACTATTTCCTCCAGAATATCCTCCAGAGTAACTATTCCGTCAGTCTGACCATACTCATCAAGAACCACAGCCATATGATTCTTTTCCTTCTGCATCTTTTTCAGAAGCTTGGAGATATCATAGGTCGGATGAATAAACATAGCCTCATCTATTATTTCTTCCACAACCGTATCCGGATTCTTCAGATAAGCCATGGTCATATTTTTAAGATGAAGCACTCCGATGATATTATCTATATCCTCATCATAAACCGGATATCTTGAAAAACCGCTTTCAAGACAATCCTCAATAATATCTTTTATTATATCACTTTTACAGACCGCATATATCTTGTTTCTGCTGGTCATTACGTCACGGACAATTTTATCATCAAGATCAAGGATGTTGGAAATCATTTCCACCTCATCCTCTTCGATAAATCCCTGTTCATGACCTTCTTCAACTATGGAGAGTATCTCCTCTTCCACACGTTCTTCGTCTTTTTTCTTAAACATAGAACTCCCGTATTATTCAATCTAATCCATGAGAAAATCCACACTATATGCTTCTTTTCCATCTTTATAATAAACTCTTGGAACCCTTCGGCTTATGTTGCAGACTGCTTCGTAATTAAAGCTGTTTGCCGGGGCAGCAACCTCTTCAACAGGGATCATATGTTCCCCCTGCTTTCCGAACAGAACAACCTCGTCTCCAACCTTAACCTCTTTGGAATACCCCTGTGACTCTAAGCCCTCTATATCTGTTACATCAACCATGATCTGATCCATGCAGACACGACCTAAGATTGGTGCATACTGTCCATGAATAAGTACTCTTCCCCGGTTTGAAAGAGCTCTTGGATAACCATCCGCATATCCCACTGATACAGTGGCAATCTTGGTAGTTTTTTCAGTCACATAGGTCCATCCATATCCGACACCTCTTCCGGCCTCCAGTTCCTTAACATGGATAACCTTGGACTTAAGCGACATGGCAGGTTTTAAGATAACCTTTTTATCAATTTCTTCAGATGGATACAGTCCATATATTACTATTCCTAGACGCATCATGTCAAAGCCCTCTGAGTGTATTTCCATGGCTCCGGCGCTGTTATCCATATGCTTTAATTCAAATGTGATTCCACGGCTCTCCATCTCAGATATGAACCAGGTAAAATTATCATACTGTTTTTTCGCATCTGACTTATCATTAAAGTCGGCCTTTGCATAATGTGTAAAGATTCCTTCCACATCAAGCATAGGAAGTTTAGCCACTTCTGCAGCAGCATTAACACCCTCCTTTGTGCACTGGAAACCTATACGGCTCATACCGCTATCCACCTTGATATGCACCTTTGCCTTTTTATTCAGGCTCTCAGCTTTTTCTGAGAAGAGCCTTGCTCTATCCATATCATACATGGCAACTGTTATATCATGTTCAATAACCAGCTCATACTCTGAAGGATCCGTATAACCCAAAATAAGAATTGGTTTTGTTATCTCTGCATTTCTTAATTCCATTGCCTCCATAACTGTTGCAACCGCATAATAATCTGCCAGATCATCCAGTTCATTTGCCAGGGTTACAGCCCCATGTCCGTAGGCATCTGCCTTGATAACAAGACATACCTTTTTATCCGGGGCATTGAGATTTTTAACAGTCTCGATATTATATCTTATTGCATCTAAATCTATATCTGCTTCTACTCTTCTATAACTCATCATTTTTTCCTCAAGTAATAATAATCAGTAACCATAACGGCCAATCTTCATTATAACAAATAAAGCATGTTTTTAAAAGCATTCCGGTATGGCTTTAAGTATATCACGAGCTATCATCGACCTTTCGCCAACTCTGTCTCTCGCTATGTCTCCTGCTCGTCCATGTAAAGACACTGCAGCTATAACAGTATCCGCCACAGATATCCCCTCACCTTTTCTTTGTGCCAGAAGTCCTGCTATCATACCGGCAAGAACATCACCGGAACCGCCCTTGGACATACCGGAGTTTCCGGTAGTGTTCACATAGAGTGGACATTCTCTCAAATAACCGGCTGCTATCTCTGACTCATCATCAGTTTTATAAGCCACAACAGTTCTTGCATCCTTAAGAACAGTTATTATGCCGTTATTATACGACAGACTATACGTCTGGCTCTTTCTATAATCCTTTAAGAAATCCATCTCTGACTTACTGCCAAGATTTTGAATCATAAAATCATATGTTTTCTTATCATATCCGGCTCTTACTATTCTGAGCATCTCCATCATATGCGGCGTAATGATAACATTACCCTTTCCTACTTTTTCGGTAAATAACTTAAACCATTTGGATGGATTAATCATAGAAATAATATTCAGAGCATCAGCATCAAGAATCAGTTTCTGACCTGAGGACAGATTATCCGAAAGAATTTTCAGTAACTTCTCTGATACCTTTCCCGTTCCCAGACCGGGACCGGCAAGTATCACATCTGCCCACTTTATAGAATCTATATAATCCTTTTCAAAACCTCTGCCGGTCTTATCAGTATCATAAGTAAGCATCATAGCTTCCGGAAGTTTGTCGCATAGTATATCTCTATTTCTTATATCGGTAACAATCTTAACAAGACCTGCACCAACTCTATATGCCGCTTCAGCCGCCATATAAACTGCACCATATATTTCCTTGGAGCCTGCAACTGTAAGCACCTTCCCATAGGTACCTTTATTTGAATCAGGCTTTCTTCCAGGAATCAGACTATTTATCTCTTCCGGCTCTTTTTCATAACAAATATATATATTATCGGCAGCCGTTTTGTTTATATTTGAGTCTTTACTATCTATCATAAAGACACATCCATCTTCTAATAATTTAGCCATCTCCGAAACATTTTCAGGAACGTACAATCCAATAGATTCACACTTTATATCTCCTGAATACTGACGACCTTCATTCAAAAGCATTCCGTACTTAGTATATTCAAATGTAACCGTCATATCACATTTAACTGCATTTCCAAGTATATGACCTGTGTCACTGCTGATGCCGCTCGGTATATCAGCACCTACTATAAAACTGCCATTATCACCGGCCGCATTTATCATATCTATAGCTTTGCTCTGAACACCTTTAACACCTCTGGTAAGGCCAACTCCGAATATGCCATCTATGATTATCCTATAGTCAAAGAATTCTTCATCCGGGTTTATTTTCTCCGGATCTTCATCTGACTTTTTTTGCAATAATCCAACTCCACATTCTATGGCTTTCTGTATCTCAGTCTTATAAGAATCCGTCTGCTTAGGTAAGCCACCTATCTCATAAATATATGTGTCATATCCTCTTTCCTTCAACATCCAGGCAGCTGCCACTGCATCTCCGCCATTGTTGCCACTTTCTACAACCGCAAGGATTCTGTCTTTATTCTTATCAAAACTACGAAACTTTTCACCAAAATTATTTTTATTTATCCTCTTCTCTATTTCATCAGCCAGAACACCGGCTGCTTTTTCCATTAAAACAAGCCCAGGAATTCCTATAGTCTCCTGGGTATATTTATCAATACACTGTGCCTGTTTTCCTGTAAGATAATACTTCATAGAATAAATTCATCCCTTTTCATGGAATGCTTTATTTATTATTAGTTTCCAAGAGCATATATCTTATTTATATCTCCGGAAAATACTGAATATGGCCAGTACCTGGTACTTCTTTCATACGAAGCAGGATCATTGACCATGAATCCATTATCATTATAACCATAGATTACGATAAAGTGACCTGCACCGGAGTGAGTAAAGTTACCATAGTGCACACTAAGCACCAGCATCTCACCATTATCTATATGTGCCTTCATTTCCGCCTCATTATTGCTTATCTCCATACAGTAAAGGCCAAAATCCGAAGCGCCCTGAAGAAAGAGTCCATGAGCAGTTCCCGCTCCCGGCACATAATAATTGTGGTTCATACTGTAGGTTGCAACCATCGGAGGTGAAGCATTGGTAATGTTTGTCAGAGCTGTGATTACCATTGCAAAGCAGGTAGGGCCACAGGCCGATGACTTCATAGTACCCATTCCATATGGGAAACCTGCCCACCTTGGATCATACTGCAGGAAAAGTGGATGGGGTGCCGCAAGTTCTGCATCTGTAAGTGTCAGCACAAAACCATCTGTAGCCGCTCCCATGTTCATTCCTGTTACAATCTGAATACCATTATAATTGAGACCATTATTGCTTCTGTTCTCTTCCTCTGCAGCCTTGATGATGGCCTCATCTTCCTCAGACAAGTCATCCTCGGATGGCGCCGCAACCTCAGAAGCATCCGTCTCATCAATCATGTCATCGAACTCATTATCTTCAGGTGTAAGTTCCTGGGTCTCAGTGCTTATTTCCACCTGCTGTCTTGTAGTCTGAGATTTCTGATACTCGGCAAGGAGCATCTGATTTATTCTCTCTTCTTCAGAAATTGCAGAAGTCTCAGAAGCTGTATCCTTTGCTTCCTTTGCGGCCTTCTTTTCTTCCAGCACCATCGATAAAAAAAATACCAGTACAAGAGTAACCGGCAAAGCAACAAATATTAAAATGTATTTCAGTTTGTTACTCATACACTTTCCTTTCCAGAATCAAGTAGTTTTCACTACTCACAAAATAACGGTCAGCCTTTTAATCAGCCAACCGTTATTTTATCATATTATATGTATTTTTTAAAGACTGAAGTTATTAGTCATGAAGCTTTCTCTTATCTACTACCCTGACAGCCTTACCCTCGCTTCTGACAATTGACTTAGGTGGAAGCAGATGCATCTTAGGTCTGATACCAAGCATTGCAACCATTGCCTGCTGAAGACTCTTTCTTGCAGCATCAAGATCAGACTCTTCGCGATACTTCTTGAACTGCTCCTCTGAAAGCTCAACATTTATATCAAATGTATCTTCATTTCCGATTCTGTCTACAAGGATCTGATAATTAGGTGTGTAACCTGTCTTAAGAAGTACTGTTTCAATCTGTGATGGGAATACATTTACACCACGGATGATCATCATGTCATCTGAACGGCCCTTTGGCTTACACATCTTAATATGTGTACGGCCGCATGCACACTGCTCTCTCTTAAGTACAACAAGGTCTCTGGTTCTATATCTGAGAAGTGGGAAAGCTTCCTTATCAAGAGATGTGAATACAAGTTCTCCCTCTGTTCCCTCCGGAAGTACTTCACCTGTTTCAGGATCAATAACCTCGGCATAGAAATGATCTTCATTAATGTGCATTCCTGTCTGTGCCTCACACTCAAAGGAAACACCCGGTCCGGATATTTCTGTAAGACCATATATATCATAGGCCTTGATTCCAAGACTCTGTTCAATACTTTGTCTCATTTCTTCGGTCCATGGTTCTGCACCAAAGATACCTGCCTTAAGATTGATATCATCTGCAGTCATACCCATATCATGAAGCTTCTCTCCGATATAAGCAGCATAGGAAGGTGTACAACAGAGGATGGTAGAATTCAGGTCCTTCATGAACTGAATCTGTCTCTCTGTATTACCTGATGACATAGGAATTGTAAGACATCCAACCTTATGGGAACCATCGTGAAGTCCGGCACCACCTGTGAAAAGTCCATATCCATAAGCTACATGAACAACATCCTTCTTTGAACCGCCGGCAGCTACTATGGCTCTGGCACAGCACTCAGCCCAGAGATCAATATCATTTTGTGTATAGAATGCAACTACACGCCTTCCTGTTGTTCCACTGGTAGAATGTATACGAACACAATCCTTCAGAGGTGCTGAAAGAAGGCCGTATGGATAAGCTTCTCTCAGATCATTTTTTGTGAGGAAAGGAAGTTTGCTGATATCATCAAGTCCTTTTATATCATCCGGAGTAACTCCCTTCTCATCCATGAGATTACGATAATACTCATTGTTATCATATACATATTTAACCTGCTTAAGCAGTTTTTCCGTCTGAAGAGCCTTAATCTGCTCAACAGGCATTGTTTCGATTTCTTCCTGGTAATACATTTTTTTTGCCATTTCTATAACTCCTCCATAAGCAAAATATCGATTGACTATATTAAACAGCCAATCGATATTGTATCACATTTAAATTACATATTAAAGAGTTAATTATTTAGTTACTTTTGGTGCTTTTGCTTTTGCTTTGATGATCATCTTTCTGTATTTCTTGATCATTTTCTTTGGCACTTTAAACTTAGCACCCTTCTTGGTCTTGTTGAAGGCCTTTGCACCAATCTTCTTAATCTTTGCTGATTTGATAACATATGTCTTTGCTTTTTTACAGCCTGCGAATGCATTTGCTCCGATCTGAGTTACATTCTTACCGATTGTAACCTTCGTAGCCTTCTTGTTATTCATAAATGCCTTCGGACCGATTGCTGTAACATTGTACTTAACACCGATATTAACAGTGTCAGGAACCACAATTGCCTTAAGAGTCTTCTTAACAGGACCTACAAGAGTAACTGCTCCTGCCTTTGAACCTGCGGCAGCCTTAGTGATCTTATACTTATAATTTCCGTTTACAAAGGTTGTTCCTTTTGCAGGCGCTGCAATTACAATTAACACCACTTAAAGCGAACATTGATGTATGAGAACTATCACTTTTAAATCCTTTGCTGTATCAGCCTTTGCAATAAAACGTCCCCCAAAACCGACATCACCAGAAGTACTGCCAGTAAACCTATAGTTTTCTTAACACTTCTCATAAAACCCCTAAAAACATATAGCTAAAAAATTATATTTTACTTAGTTACCTTAAATCCTTTTGAAGCTTTCGCTTTTCTAATCTTAGATCTGTATTTTTTAATCATCTTCTTAGGAACCTTGAAACTTGCATTTTTCTTAATACCCCTAAAGGCCTTTCCTCCAACCTTATTTAACTTTGAAGTCTTAATAATAATCGTCTTAAGCTTAGTGCATCCTGCAAATGCCTGTGCACCGATAGTTGTTACATTCTTTCCGATTGTAACCTTCTCAAGCTTCTTATTATTCATAAATGCCTTAGGTCCGATAGCAGTTACATTATATTTTTCCCCAATATTAATATAATCAGGAATAACTACACTCTTGTAAGTCTTCTTAACAGGACCAACTACTGTCACAGCTCCCGGAGTCTTTCCTTTAGGTGCCTTTGTAATCTTATACTTAAGCTTACCCTTTGTGAAAATCTTACCCTTCTTAGGTGCAGTAATGTTAAATGTAGTCGTTGCGGTACCTGATAAATCACCCTTGCCTGTGATAATAACTGCAGCTGTTCCAATATTGGTATTATTTGAATATGAAACAGTATAGTCTGTTCCTTCCTGAAGTCCCTTAACAGTTACTGCAGGCTTCTTTTCTGTTCCGTCAAATACAAATGAATTCTCTGCCAGAGTAATCTCTGCAGTACTTATGCTGGCCTTCTCACCATACTTTCCTTTGAAAACTGCTACTGATGAATCAATCTTTGTTTTTGCAGGGTCAGTAATATAGCATCCGTTTGAGTCCTTTTTGTAGTCTTCATCATCAAGATCTGCATATGGAACAAGGAATACAGGAATATTCTTAATCTTGTCAGCCACTGTAACAATTACAGTTGAGTTACTAACATTTATCTTACCATGTGCATAAATAAAACTATCAGGTTCTTCAAAAAGCGGACAGTCAACTTTGTTCGGCCAATCCATATCAATAACGAATCTTCCGCCTGTGATATTTATATCTTTAACTGCAAAAATAGCACTGCCCATCTGATATTTAAGCTTTTTTACCCAGACGTCATCATCTGTATAAGAATCAACCTCTGCAGGTTTAAGAGACATACGGACATTTCCTGATTTTACGGTAATATTACCTCCAACTGTATCCATCTCATAGACAGGATACCGTCCATCATCATCATCCTCCTCCCATCCCTCTATTTTCTTTTCACCGTCTTCATCAAAAACATATACGGTTCCCAGGGTACAGGAAATAGCATCATATGTATCAGGCACATTAATTGTCGGACCATCAATTGTAAGGTCTCCGGAAACATTAATGTTTTCTCCGGCAGTTGCATTCTGACTTTCTACTGTAAGTGAACCTGTTCCTGTAATTTTAGCATTAACATCAAAAATTTCTAATGTGGCACATTCCGGCTCAAGATTAGGGAGTGAGTGAATTATATTCTCACCTATAACACGAATTTCCACATCTATAAGTTCACTGCGATCATCGTTAAAGTAGACAATATCAATAGGACCGCCTTTATAACCATTTAATGTCAATACGCGTTTGCCTGCATCCCATGAGATACCCGGCACAGCTTCATGCTCTTCATCTGATAAATAAACATACGTTGGTGCTCCCTTTTCGGTATAATCCGGAATACAGTTCACCATCAAATCCTCCGGAGAACCAGCCTGTACAACTGACTTCCCTCCAAACACAGACGCCAAAATCACCAACGCCAAAACAACGATTAATCTCCTCCAATTACACATAAAATACCCCCTTCTTCATTTTTTTCTTGGGCGCTGACCCATAATACCAATTTTCATTTTACAGTTTTCATTTTATCATACAGCCCATCCAATAGCAAAAAAAAGTAACCATTGGGGTCTGACCCCAATGGTTACTGTCGGTATTCGCTATTTACGTTTGCAAACAAGACCGCTATCGTCCTTATCAATAAGCACCGTATCTCCTAAGGAAAGGGTATTTCCAAGGATTGCCCTTGCCACAAGTGTCTCAACATTCTTCTGAAGGAAACGCTTCAGTGGTCTTGCTCCGTATACCGGATCGTAACCGGCATCAATGATGTAGTCCTTTGCCTCATCAGTCAGCTCGATGGATATTTCCTTTTCCTCAACTCGCCTATTCAGATCCTTCATCAGAAGATTAACGATATTTCCGATATTCTCTTTTGTAAGCGGCTTAAACATTATTATCTCATCAAGTCTGTTAAGGAATTCAGGTCTGAAATGAAGTTTAAGCATATCCTGAACCTGCTTTTCTGCTTCCGGCTTAATAGCTCCACTTTCATCAATTCCTTCAAGCAGGAATTCAGAACCGATGTTGGAGGTCATAATCAGAATAGTATTCTTGAAATCTACAAGGTTACCCTTCGAATCGGTTATACGTCCATCATCAAGTATCTGAAGCATTACATTGAATACATCCGGATGAGCCTTTTCAACCTCATCAAAAAGCACTACAGAATATGGGTTTCTTCTTACAGCATCTGTAAGCTGGCCCCCTTCATCGTAACCAACATATCCCGGAGGAGCTCCAATAAGTCTGGACACACTATGCTTCTCCATATACTCACTCATATCGATTCTGATAATATTATTCTCATTATCAAAGAGCGCCTCTGCCAGAGTTTTTGCCAGTTCGGTTTTACCAACACCTGTAGGACCCAGGAAAAGGAATGAACCTATAGGCTTTGATGGATCCTTGATACCTGCCTTGGATCTTATGATTGCCTCACTTACAAGACTTACCGCAGTATCCTGACCAACCACTCTCTTATGAAGTTCATCAGCAAGGTGAAGAGTTTTATTTCTTTCAGATTCAGAAAGCTTTGCTACAGGTATACCGGTCCACTTGGATACGATCTTAGATATCTCTTCATCTGTTACTGTCTCATGAAGCAGCTGTCTTTCCTTAATAGTCGAACTGTTTTCCAAAGCCTCAAGCTCAGCCTTTAACTGCGGAAGTTTTCCATACTGAAGTTCTGCTGCCTTGTTCAGGTCATATTTTCTCTGAGCAATTTCAATATCATCTTTTACATTTTCTATCTCTTCTCTAAGCTGTCTTACCTTGTCTACTTCTGCCTTTTCATTCTCCCAGGTTGCCTTCATGGAATTAGCTTTTTCCTTAAGTTCTGCAAGTTCGGTTCTCAGACTGTTAAGTCTTTCCTGCGAAAGATGATCATCTTCATTCTTAAGAGCCGCCTCTTCTATCTCCAGCTGCATGATTTTTCTTTCAATTTCATCCACTTCTGCCGGCATAGAATTCAGTTCTGTTTTTATCATTGCACAGGCCTCATCCACAAGGTCAATAGCCTTATCCGGAAGGAATCTGTCGGTAATATATCTGTTGGAAAGTGTTGTCGCTGCCACAAGTGCACCATCAGAAATCTTAACGCCATGGAATACTTCGTATCTGTTCTTGATTCCTCGGAGTATAGAAATGGTATCTTCAACTGTAGGTTCATTAACCTGTACAGGCTGGAATCTCCTTTCAAGAGCCTTATCCTTCTCGATATATTTTCTGTACTCATCTACAGTTGTGGCACCAATACAATGCAGCTCACCTCTGGCAAGCATTGGCTTCAGCATATTTCCCGCATCCAGAGCTCCATCTGTTTTTCCTGCTCCAACTATAGTATGAATCTCATCAATAAAGAGGATAATACGGCCATCAGATTTCTTTACCTCATCCAGTACAGACTTAAGTCTTTCCTCAAACTCACCTCTGTACTTGGCACCTGCTATAAGGGAGCCCATATCCAATGCAAAGATTTCCTTATCCTTAAGTGAATCAGGCACATCACCCTTAACGATTCTTTGAGCAAGTCCTTCAATAACAGCTGTCTTACCAACACCCGGATCACCTATAAGAACAGGATTATTCTTAGTCTTTCTGGAAAGGATTCGAACAATATTTCTTATCTCACTGTCACGTCCGATGACAGGATCCAGTTTCTGCTGTCTTGCTCTTTCAACCAGACTTTCTCCGAATTTACCAAGTGCATCATAGGTATCCTCAGGGTTATCTGATTCAACCTTCTTGTTTCCTCTAACGTCCTTTAATACATTTAAAAAATCAGTCTTTTTAACACCGAACTTTTTAAAGAGCTCTTTCACTTCAGAATTGCCTTTTTCCAGGAGGGCGATGAATAGATGCTCCACAGAGATGAACTCGTCTCCCATCTTCTTCGATTCTGTTTCTGCAGTGAGAATAACACGACTCATATCCTGTCCCATAAATATATCCTCTGAAGAACCGGATACATGAGGTCTCTTTTTAATAAGTTCCTCTGCTTCATTGGTAAATGCGGACACCGCAATTCCCATATTCTTAAGAAGCTTTGCAATAAGGCTGTCATCAATAGTAAGAAGGCTGTATAAAAGATGTTCTGAAACCACTTCCTGATTATTATATTCCATACAAAGTCTCTGACTGTTTTCTACAGCCTCCAGAGATTTCCTTGTAAATTTATCAGCGTTCATAATCAAACCCCCTTTCGGTTTTGTTGTTAGCACTCTCTCCGTTTGAGTGCTAACAATTCATTTGACTATGTTATAACACTCTACCCTCCCCTTTGTCAACACCCAAAATCATAAAATGCCACGGGACTTTCCCCGTGGCACACTTATGAGTTTAATGAATTCATATTATATTAATTTTGCACCGCAGTTTGAACAGAACTTTGCACCATTTGTAGGTGTTCCGCATTCCGGACAGAACTTTGGTCCCGGACCTGCAGGTGCTGCCTGCTGTGGAGCAGCCTGCTGAGGTGCTGCCTGCTGAGGTGCTGCCTGCTGCTGAGCTCCCATTCCCATGCTTCCCATCATCTGGTTAGCCATGGTCATGCCCATCATCATCTCAGCCATGTTACCCATAGTTGAGTTTCCACCGGTCTTTCCTTCAGCCATAGCATCAACCATTGTAAGCTGTGAATATGTACCGGGATCTCCAACCATTGACTGAGCAGCCACCTGGTTAATCTTCTGCTGAATCTCTTCAGGATAATTGAAGTTATTTATACTGAAGCCTGTTACAGAGATACCATCCTTGCTGGTCTCCATATCAAGGTCTTCCTGAATTCCCTTGGATATATCAAATGCACTTGCCTGAAGATTGAACATATCCTTTCCTTCTTTGGATATCCACTTCATAAGCAGCTGATCAAGAATTGTAATAATACGAATCTTAACATCTTCAATTGAATATGACTGCTTTATTCCGGCAACCTTATCAATAAGTGTAGCATAATCCGAAACCTTTACATTTGCAGTTCCATTAGCTCTCACCGGCATACCACCCGGAAGTCCCGGAGCCTGAAGCATTATAGGTCCCTTTGTTCCCCACTTAATGGTAAACTCTTTTGTATTTATAAAAAGAACCTCAGCTCTAAGTCCTGAATTAAATCCAAATTTAAATCCTTTAAGAGTTGAAAGGAATGGAATGATCTTTGACTCTATATCATAATCACCCTCATCTGTGAATACACCTTCAACCTTACCCTGATAAAGGAATATAGCATCCTGTCCCGGACGGATTATAAGTCTTGAACCCTTCTTGATTTCCTTATTGGTCCATTTCCAGAAGATAAGACTGTCATCATACTCTTCCCACTCAACTACATTTGCAAATTGATTTGATAAAATACCCATAGTCACCTCCGTTATCTTATATCAATAATTCCGTCATTGTCATCGGAATTTTCTGTACTATTTTCATATTTATCTGATAATTCGGATATATCATCATAATCCGACATCTTCTGAGAATTCTCCAGCTCTGCATAAGCATTGGCTTTATCCAGTGCATAATCAGCCTTCTCATTCATTTTCTCAAACATCTCATCACTGTTTGCTGTTCCTGCCTTCTTTGCCATCTGATTCATCTTTTCCTGGGCACTTGCAGCGGACATCTTTTGTTTAATCTCCTGAAGCTTGCCTTCAAGAGTCTGAATATCACTACTAAGCTTCTCATTCATTTGATTAAGATTATCGAGATTTACTTTAGCTGAATTATACTTGGCCTCTAACTTCTCAAGTTCTAAAGAAGCGCCGTCCAGCTTTGTCTGATACACTACAACATCGGAAGTATTACCTGCCTCCTCAGCCTTTGATATATATCTGTTAAGCTTATCAACTTCGGCTCTTTTTTCCTCATAAGCCATACGCGAACGTCTGACATCCATTTCATGAGCTGCTGTTTCTGACTTTACCTGACCCAGATCATACTTAAGCTGATCAAGATATTTTTCAATCGCTTTCTCCGGATGCTTTTCATCTTTATTGAAAATGGCATTTATATTTGAAGCCATTATAGTCTTAAATCTGGATAAAATCCCCATTATCAATACCTCCTGGTAATTCGCCAAGTACATTCACAGCCTGATCAGTTTCGTGACCACATATACAGATAGGCCTGTGTTCTTGCAGCAAATCTTTCTTTTTTCAAGAGTTCACGAACTTCTTTTCTAGTATACCACGCAGCTTCTATCTCTTCAAATGAAGAATCGCTTCTTTGTATATCCCCTTCACAGACACCAACAACGCATACATTCATTTCATTGGAAAATCCAACAGCACTATAACTAAGTCCGATAACATCATCTATCCTTAAGAGTTTTAGCCCCGTTTCTTCCCTAAGTTCTCTGGCAGCAGCCACCTCCGGAGTTTCCCCCTCATCAATAAGGCCTGCGGGAAAGTTATATACCCACATACCTGCCGCCATTCGAAATTCCTTATTGATCAGAATTCTTTCTCCATCCTCAGAGGTCATAATAAGTACAACTGCATCAGGAGAAGCGCCGTGAAGCTCATCATATGTTTTGATATTATTATTCCGGCTGATTATTTCATATAATTTTTCCTGTCCGTCTTCTGTTTCGTAAGAAATATCATACCGGGTGATAAATCTTCCCTCTGATTTTTTCTCGATGCCTTTAAATCTCATAGTACCTGTCCTGATCTGTTATTTAGTAAAATGTAAAAACTAATTAAACATTCTGTAGCTGTTATTTCTGTACTCCTTAGGAGTTGTTCCTGTAACCTTTTTAAACACACTGATAAAATAGCTGTGAGATGAAAACGAGAGATCTGTTGCTATTTCTATACTTGTTTTATTAGTATATCTCAGCAGCCAGCATGCCTCTTCTATTTTTTCATTTCTGATATATTCACTGACAGAACAACCAACTTCCTTTTTAAACAATTTAGAAAGATAAGTTTCATTGAGTCCAACATTATCTGCAAGTTCAGATACAGTAATTGTTTTATGAATATTCTCACGAATGTAATCTATACACTGAACAATCTGTTTAGATTTAGCAACATTCCTCTTGGAATCATTCATATAACTGGCAAATGCCATTATCATTTCCCACTGAACTTCTCTGATATCTTCCAGTCTGGACTGCTTATCAGCTTTGAGAATATATGCATCACTAAGCTTATATGCAATATCCTGAGGCATACCCTTACTTATACAAACCCTTGTTAAAGCTGTTGTAAGCGCCACATGATGATACATCGAATTCCTAAGACTATTCTCAGAAAGAATTCCCCTTTCCTTCGCATCTGAACGAGGAGCAGTATCCCACCTTTTCTTTACAGCGTCAATTTTACCTTCAGCAATAAGACTATAGAATGCCATCTCATTATCATATGTTGGGTGCTTTACTTCATTTTCCCGTTCTTCAAACATTGTTTTTGTTATCTCCTGCTCTATATTTGGCATATATACTCTCCTTTCTGAAACTTTTTTAATATTTGCACATTAATTTAATATTATTAACAATATTTTTGTATCATTTTTATTTTCAAATCTATATACTAAGCGTAATAAAAAACAACGCCCCCTGTTAAAGAAGATTATATCTTCTTTAATCATATAAATACTTTTAACCTTCACTAATGGTAAAAGGACGGATTTGCATGAATTCGTCCTTTTATCTTTATAAAGGGTATAACTAATATCTATTATACCCACCCTATGTATTTAAAGCAACCACAAAACTGATTATCTTATTTTTATAATTTACACTTATCTTGCCTTTAAACATTCTGACAAGACTATCCGCCATGGAAAGCCCTATTCCAAAGCCCTGCTTTTCACTGTTATGAGACTGATCTTCTCTATAGAATCTGTCAAAGAATCTCTTATAATCAACACCTTCTCCATCAGAATAATCATTCGATACTGTAAGAAGTGCTGTTTTTCCCTTCTGTACCAGTTCCATTTTTATGGAACCCTCATCATCGCAATACTTAACCGCATTATCCACCAGTATATTGATAAGTTCGTGAACACCCTTTAACTCAGCAGTCACATGGATATCCTCTGCAATACTGGATTCGAATTTTTTTCCGTTTGTTTCTGCAACTGTTTTAAAGGATTCTGCAACTTTCTTTGCTTCCTCAGATATATTCACATCAGTGAGAACTATATCTTCTCTTTCCTCAAGCTTTGAAAGTACCACCAGCTGGGAAATGAGTTCCGACATCTTATTTACCTGATTAATTGTACTTTCAGTCCACTCATTTTTTCCATTCATCATTTCCATAACTTCAGTATTGGCTGAAATTACTGCCAGCGGCGTTTTTAGTTCATGGCTGGCATTGGTGATAAACTGCTTCTGGGCTTTTATATTATTAACCATAGGCTGTATTGCCTTTCTGGAAAATACTGAAATCACCAGAATAAGTAAAAGCATACTGATAACACCTACATTAATGGAAAACCTGATAAACATCTCAACATTTGAAAGATATCTTGTACAATCCATTATTGTAATATTGGTGGTATTCAAACTATCCGGCACCTTTAAAAAGGCATATATCAGATTATCATAAACAAATATTCCCCGTTTACTGTTGGTCACTGTTGCAAAATTAATAAACTCTTCTATCTCACTATCATCAATTGCAAATATATGCTCACTGTTATAATTGATAAGTTTACCATTTTTATCAACCGTGACTGTTATATATCTTGATTCATACTGAATCTCAGGTGTTATCTCCTTTTTTTCAAAGGCAAGAATATCCTTTTCATCAAGATATTTATCACTATGCTTTGACAAAAACTCCAATGTTGTAAAAACATCGGAGATTGCATTTCTATAGGTTATTATATTCACTAAAAATAAAACCATGCCTAAAACAATAAACATGGATAAAGCTGAAATAATTATAAATTTTATTCTCAGCTCTTTAAACATAGTCTAAACTCCCCGTCCTTTTCTCCTTCGATCTTAACATCACCGGAAATAGATATGAGCTTATTTCTCAGATAAGATATATAAACCCAGACCACATCCTTAGTTGACTCAGTATCCTTCCATACATGGTTGAAAAGTTCTTCCGTGGTAAATGTTTTTTCCGGATTCATCATCAAAAACTCCATTAGGCTTGCTTCCATTCCCGCAAGTCTTACAGAGTTCTCACCAACAAGTTCCTGTCCTGATATATCCAGAGTAACCTTTCCATATTTAAGTCTCTTCGGAGTATAATCTCCTCTTCTTCTTGTCAGTGATCTGACACGAGCCAGTAGTTCAACCATAGCAAATGGTTTTGTAATATAATCATCAGCTCCTGCATCAAGTCCCGTAACCTTATCATCCATCTCAGCCTTTGCAGTAAGAAACAGAGCCGGTGTTATATCACCACTTTCCCGAATAGTTTTAAGTGCCGTAATTCCATCCATCTTTGGCATCATGATATCAAAAATCATACAGTCAAAGGCATCCTTTTTCGCTGCCTCCACAGCAGCCACGCCATCATATACTGCAGTAACCGTGTAACCATTATGCTGCAGAACCGCTGTCAGAGCACGTGATAAATCCTTCTCATCTTCAGCCAGTAATATATCCATATTAACACTCCAATTATATCTAACCTATCAGATCCCTTATAGTCTGCATTGATAAGTCACAGGACGCAAGTTCATCTGCGACTCTCTTAAGTTCCGAAACCAGAAGGTCCTGATTAGGAATATCTTTCTTATATTTCATCTTATGTTCAAGTGCAGCCCATGTATCCATGGCAATTGTTCTTATCTGCATTTCAACATAGTATTTTCCGGGAGTCTGTCCCAACGCATCCTCGTATGGAACTTTCACCTCAAGGATCATATGATAACTACGATAGCCATTGGGCTTTGCATGTCTTATATAATCCTTTTCCTCAACAACCTTGCAGTCATCAAGAGTCTTTATATAATCAATAAGATTAAATACATCATCAACAAAAGAACACACAACTCTGATACCTATAGCATCCTTAAGTGTTACCAGAGCTGATACTTCCGTTTCCGGAAGTTCTCTTCTGCGACATTTTTCTCTCATACTCTCATCAGTTTTTATCCTTGAAGCAATATGTTCAAAACCATTGTCACCGGATGCTTCAAAAATACTTTCCTGATATTCCAAAAGCTTTCCTTCAATCATCTCTTTGATCAGATCGAGAGTACATTCATATTTTCCATATATACTATCCATAACGACCTCTATCAGTTTTTCTTCTTAGCCTGTCTTTTTGCTCTGACCTTCAGGTATATATTCGTGATACACATAGATACAACCAAAAGAATCAGTCCTACAGGAACAACCATATAAAGCGAAAGCTTAGGGGAATTGGTTGCAACGATAATTACTTCTATGTATGAGACAACCAGCCACTGAACAATATATACAACATCCAGATTCTTTCCGAGGAAGCTGACGAATCTGACCACAGGCTCAGCTGTTATAAGCTCTGAAAGTGCATAATATACCGACATGCCCGCAAGAATTACAAAGGTTGTAAATATATAATGCCAAACTGACTGGGTATAAAATGTTCTGTTCATAAGCATATACATTGATTTAAGATCAATACCGCACAGGTAATAAATAACCGATGTAAGTATTATTCCTATAACAGAGAAAATGAAGAGCATAGTATAGAATCTTTTCTTGTCATTTACTCGGAGCAGGAAATACGCAAAAATCATTCCGGCAACAGGATAATACAGCCACAGAAACAGCGGAAATGAAGTAACCTCGTTAGTCATAAAGAAAAGCCCTAGCAGATACTGCTTCCATCCTGTCATATCATAGGTATTAAGGCAGGTACCTGCTACCGACAGTATAAGAGACACCGCCAGCATTCCCGGAAGCGGAAGCTTCAGCTTTTTCATAAGAGCAATAGCAAAGAAAGCCATTCCCGCAAACTGAAGTATACTCACAAGGAACAAAGAATCGGAAATTGATATTGGAGTCTCCTCACCTAAGAGTGTTCCGATAATTACAAAAACCGTTCCCTTGAAAAAACTAAGGAGATAACCGTTTCTCATAAGCTTAACGCCTCTGAAACACATTTTGCCCGGTTCTGTATTCCTGGAATACATCATTCCGATTCCCATAGAAAACATGAAAAGCGGAGCACCTAAAGGACCTGCCAAAAACTCAAGAACATTTCTGAATATTCCGGTGGGTCTTTGATTAATATCAACCACACTAAGCTCTTCATATGTATGAATCGTAAGCATTACCATAATGGTAAATGCCTTTGCCCAGTCGAATTCCTTTTGACGTCCTTTATTAACTACCTCTTTACTAAATAATTTTCTATCCATAATACCAATTCCATATATATTTAAAATCTTTGTAACCGTTCAGCGATCCTGATTACCGGGAATCTAGGTCGACTTCCGGCATCAGATCAAAATATATCTTCTTTAAGATATTGTTAAACATAGCGAATTCTTCTTCTGATAAAGTATTCTGAAGTCTTTCTTCAACTATATCAAGATACTTTTCATTAATATTATAATACCTGTAATACTTCTCTGTTACATCCAGATAGAATTCCCTTTTATCCTTATCTGACTGAACCTTCTTAACATACCCCTTCTTTATCAGAGAATTAACCTTATAGGTCGCATTGGGCGATGAAATACCGATAAAGTTAGCAAACTCCTGAATAGTAGGATGTTCAAGATTATGAATGATTTCAACGCAATATACTTCCGTTGTAGTTAATGAAAGTTCCCTTGAATTAATTCTTTTGAATACATCCCTATAATAATGTACTCTGAACTTGGAATATAAAGCTGAAAGCGGATTTCTTTCAAGTCTCTCTTTAGGTGTCAGTCCAACTCTTTCTTCAGGACTACTTGTCATCTTGTTCACCTTCTTTGCTAACTATTTATCTGCATCTCCAATAGCAAATGATATTTCTGCCTGACATGCTACTTTACCATCAACCTTAGCGACTCCCTTTCCGAATCCTAGAGGCCCTCTTCTTTCAGTAATTTCACATTTCAGTTCCAGAACATCTCCCGGCTTAACAGGTCTGCGGAATCTTGCATTTTTTATTCCTCCAAAAAATGCTATCTTCCCTTTAAATTCATCAGCGGAAAGAATTGCCACTGCACCACACTGCGCGAGAGCCTCTACTATAAGCACTCCCGGCATTACATGCTCCTGAGGAAAATGCCCCTGAAAGAAGGATTCATTAACTGAAACACATTTGATTCCTTCAGCCCATTTTCCAGGCTCAAAATCTGTAATCTTATCTACAAGCTGCATCGGATAGCGATGCGGAATTATTTCTCTGATCTGATTTGAATTAAGTTCCATAAATTTTATCTCCTTTTCGAAACAATCGAAAGTCAAATGCAACTTTAGTCTTCAAATTTCTTGAAGAGAACAGCCGCATTATGACCACCGAAACCAAGTGAATTAGAAAGTGCATACTTGATGTCTGCTTCACGGCCTTCATTTGGTACAATATCAAGATCACATTCCGGATCAGGTGTCTTGTAATTAATTGTTGCCGGAACAAATCCATCCTTAAGAGCCATTGTTGTAAATATAGCCTCAATTGCTGCAGCAGCTCCCATAAGATGTCCTGTCATTGACTTTGTTGAGCTTACCATAAGCTTATATGCATGATCACCAAATACAGTCTTTATAGCCTTAGTCTCTCCTGCATCATTAAGATGAGTTGATGTACCATGTGCATTGATATAATCAACATCCTCTTTGTTTATTCCTGCATCTGCAACAGCCATTTCCATACATCCTGCTGCCCCTGCTCCTGTTGGGTCCGGTGCAGTAATATGATGTGCATCACAGCTTGCTCCATATCCTACGATCTCACCGTAGATCTTAGCGCCACGGGCCTTTGCATGTTCAAGTTCCTCAATTATAAGGACACCTGCACCCTCGCCCATTACAAATCCACCTCTTTCAGCGTCAAATGGAATTGAAGCACGGTTTGGATCTGTAGATGTACTAAGTGCCTGCATTACAGTAAATCCACCAACACCCATCTGACAGATACAGCCCTCTGCACCTCCGGTGATCATAACATCCTGATATCCATCACGAACCTTATGGAAGGCTTCACCGATTGAGTTATTACCACTGGCACATGCAGTAACGATACATTCACATACACCCTTGAAACCTGTATCTATAGCTATCTCACCGGCACACATATTAGAAATTGACATAGGGATAAAGAAAGGTGATATTCTTTCATAACCCTTATCTGCTCCTCTCATGGTCTGTTCTGTAATAGTGATAAGTCCACCGATACCTGATGAAACAATAGTTCCACATCTGAAAGGGTCTTCCTTCTCAATATCTATACCACTGTCCTTGATTGCCTCTCTTGCAGCGATCATACCGAACTGAGTATATCTGTCCATCTTACGGGCTTCCTTCTTATCAAGGAAGTTAGCAGGATCATAATCCTTTACTTCGCCGGATACCTTAACTTTAAAATCTGTAGTATCGATCTGCTTTGTAAAGTCAATACCGCATACACCCTTCTTAATATTCTCCCATGATTCCTCAAGGTTATGTCCTACGGGGTTAATAGTTCCTATTCCTGTAATAACTACTCGTCTCATAATATTTCCTCTTTCTATTAATTTTAATTGGGGACTGTTTTCTTAGCAGCTCATACCACCGGAGCATTCAATAACCTGTCCTGTTACGTACTCTGCTTCATCGGAAGCAAGGAAGGCAACAACCTTTGCTACGTCCTCAGGCTGACCGGCTCTGCCAAGTGCAATGTTCTTAACCATCTCTGCTTTAAGATCATCCGGAAGGACCTTTGTCATATCTGTCTCAATGAATCCCGGTGCAACTGCATTAACAGTGATACCTCTGCTTCCAAGTTCCTTTGCCAGTGACTTTGTCATACCGATAACTCCGGCCTTACTTGCAGAATAGTTAACCTGTCCGGCATTTCCGTAGATACCTACGACACTACTGATGTTTACGATACGTCCGTAGCGAGCCTTCATCATAGGACGGGTAGCTGCTTTCATCATGTTATATGTTCCCTTAAGATTTGTTGCGATTACAAGATCAAACTCCTCTTCCTTCATTCTCATGATAAGGTTATCTCTTGTTACACCTGCGTTATTAACAAGGATATCAACCTTGCCAAACTCTTCAGCAGCCTGCTTAAAGAGGTTTTCGCAATCTTCAGGAACTGTTACATTTGCCTGAAATGCAGCAGCTTTAACGCCCTGCTCTTCTATAAGTTTTATGGTTTCCTCAGCAGCTTCATTGATAACGATATCGCAGATAACCACATTTGCACCTTCTGATGCAAGCTTTACACTGATTGCTCTACCGATTCCACGTCCGCCGCCGGTTACTATTGCTGTTTTTCCTTCTAATCTTTTGCTCATTTTAGGGCTCCTTTAATTATATTACTTTGATGTTTATATTAGTTTCTTTTATATCTATGAAGACTTTCTCTTATTGATATCAAATAATAACTTTTCCGGTATCCTCATGGAACTCATTATAACTATCATATGATTCCTTTATTCCGGAACCGAAAAAATCAGCTCCACCAAGTTTGACCAGAAGTATAACCACGAAAAGTATTATTGCTGCAATAATACCGATTATCGCAATGATCATTCCCTTTGAAGTTTCTTTGAATCCTCCCATGAATCCTGCCTTAGTACACCTCCACTAAATTGAATTGGTATTTATACTACATTATGTCAACCAATCGCTTCAAGCAGTTTTTCTATGTCTTCTACTGTTTCCACAGCATAAACCGGGATATCAGGAGTTGTTTTCTGAACAAACTTGGAAAGTGTCTTTCCCGGTCCGATTTCAATAAATGCGTCTATCCCCATATCTGCCATAGCCTTTATGCTGTCATCAAAATATACTGACTTTTGAACCTGCTGTTCAAGAAGTGCAGGAATAGTTTCATCCTCCTTCTTTTCTCTTCCGATGCAGTTGAAGATTACAGGAAGCTTCATATCTCCAAAAGCTTCATCCTTGAATCTCTCAGCAAGTGCATCACCTGCTGCCTTCATAAGAGAAGTATGGAACGGTCCGCTAACCTTTACGGGAAGACATCTCTTGGCTCCCATCTCTTTAAGAACCTCTCCTGCCATATCAACAGCCTCTGCATCACCTGATACAGTAATCTGTCCGGGGCAGTTAAAGTTGGCCGGCTCTGCAACCAGAAGTTTTCCTTCAGCATCAACCTTACCTTCAGACTTTAACTGTTCACGAACTTTTTCGCATCCTGCAAAAACTGTATCCTTATCAAGACCAAGTACAGCAATCATCTTACAGTCTCTTCCCTGTACTGCAGTCTGCATAGCATTTCCTCTGAACTGAACAAGTGGAACCACCTGTTCTTCAGTAAATACACCTGCCGCATAAAGAGCAGAATATTCTCCGAGAGAAAGACCTGCTGCACATACCGGCTCGACTCCCAATTTCTTCAGAACCTTTGTCATTCCCACTGCAAATGCAACCATACATGGCTGTGTATACTTTGTTTCATTAAGTGTTTCCTGTGGTCCCTCGAAGCACACCTTCTTCAGATCAAAATCAACACCTTTTACATTATCAAATGTTTCCTTAAATTCAGGATATTTTTCATAAAGGTCAAGTCCCATTCCAACCTTCTGGGATCCCTGACCGGCATATATAAATCCAAGCTTCATAATATATTCCTCTTATATGTATTAGTATTAGTTCTGTCCTTTAAGAATCTTCATTCCATCCTCATAAAGACCACTGATGATATCAGCCACAGGACGAATCTCCTTCAGCTGTCCACAGACCTGACCTGCCATTACCGAACCTGTCTTCATATCTCCATCTGTAACTGCACGGCGAAGACCACCCAGTGTAATCTGCTCAAGCTCTTCACGTGAAGCTGCTTCAGCTTCAAGTTTCAGATACTCTCTTGCCATCTGATTCTTAATTATACGAACCGGTGCATTGAGGCTTCGGCCTGTTACGGTTGTGCTGTTATCCTTTGACTTAATAAGCTCCTGCTTATAATTATCATGAACAGGACACTCTTCACTTACCAGAAGACATGTTCCTATCTGAACACCCTGTGCTCCCAGGCACATTGCAGCAGCAAACTGTCTTCCATCTGCAATACCGCCTGCAGCTATAACAGGAATATTCACGCAGTCAACTATCTGAGGAACAAGAGCCATGGTTGTCATGTCACCAACATGTCCACCACTTTCACCACCCTCTGCAATTACTGCGTCTGCACCCTGCTTTTCTACGCGGCGGGCAAGAGCACTACTTGCTATAACCGGGATAACGATGGCTCCCATCTCTTTCCATTTTTCCATATACTTTCCGGGTGTACCTGCACCTGTAGTAATTATCTTAATCTTCTCCTTTACAAGAAGATCTGCGATATTGTCCACATCAGGATTAAGCAGCATCAGATTTACACCAAAGGGCTTATCAGTTGCCTTTCTTGCATCATAGATTTCCTGCTCAATACGTGCAGCATCATATCCTCCTGAACCAATAAGTCCAAGACCACCGGCATTTGAAACTGCTGCTGCGAATTTACCCAGGGCTATATTAGCCATACCGCCCTGAATTATAGGGTACTTTGTACCCAACATCTCATTTATCATTATTCTACCTCCAAGGCAAGTTGCCTTATAAAACCTGTCTGTCTATATGTCTGAATTTTTCGTATCTGTCCTTTGCGATTTCAGAACCGGATTTTCCTTTGAATTTCCTAAGTTCCCTAACCAGCATTTCATCTATATCGCTGAATACAACACTTGGATTATGATGAGCTCCTCCAAGAGGTTCTCTGATTATTCCATCAATAACGCCGTATTCATAAAGGTCATTTGCTGTAAGCTTCATAAGCTTGCAGGCCTCATCCGCCCTTGAAGAATCCTTCCAGAGAATAGAAGCAAAGCCTTCCGGTGAAAGCACTGAATATATGGCATTCTCAAGCATATAAACTGTATTTGCAACACCGATGGCAAGAGCTCCTCCGCTGCTTCCCTCTCCGGTAACAATTGCAATTACAGGAACCTTAAGAGCACTCATTTCTGCCAGGTTTCTTGAAATCGCCTGACTCTGTCCATGTGCTTCAGCATCAAGTCCCGGGTATGCTCCGGGAGTATCGATAAATGTAATGATCGGACGTCCAAACTTCTCAGCCTGCTTCATCATACGAAGGGCTTTTCTGTAGCCTTCAGGTTCAGGCATACCGAAGTTGAATTCCATATTTTCCTGAAGATTTCTTCCCTTACGATGTCCAAGTACTGTAACAGGAAGTCCATGGAAGGTTGCGATACCACCAAATATACTCTTATCTTCCTTATTCAGAATATCACCTCTCTGAATAAAAAGATCATCAAAAAGTGCATCTATATAATCATCAACCTTAGGTCTTTTTGCATGTCTTGCAAGAAATACCCTGTCATGAGGACTGAGTTCTGCTGCCTCCTGAGCAGTCTTATCATACTCCGCATGCAGATCACTCAGCTTCTCAAGCTGGTCCATATTGTCCTTTATCGCATCTATCTGTTCCTCAAGGATAGTTAATTTATCGTCGATTTCTCTTATCGTAGCCATGACTTCCTCCTTTTCTCATGCAGTCTCAACACTTGAGCAAGAGTTTCTCTAAGTTCCATACGAGGAACAATTCCATCTACAAAGCCATGCTCTTCAAGATATTCAGCTCTCTGGAATCCCTTAGGAAGCTTCTGACCAATTGTCTGTTCGATTACTCTCGGTCCCGCAAATCCTATAAGAGCTCCCGGTTCTGCAAGAGTAATATCTGCCAGAGTTGCAAAGCTGGCACTAACACCACCTGTGGTAGGATGTGTAAGTACAGATATATATAATCCTCCATTGTCACTGAATCTCTGTACAGCTGCTGAAGTCTTTGCCATCTGCATAAGTGAAAGAATACCTTCCTGCATTCTGGCTCCACCACTTGCTGTAAAAATTATAACCGGCAGTTCCAGTTTCTCAGCTGCTTCAAAAGTCTTTGTAACCATTTCTCCAACTGAAATACCCATACTACCCATCAAAAACTCACTGGCCATAACTGCAACTACAGCCTTATGTCCATGAATTTCACAAACGCCTGAAAGGATACCCTCATCAAGTCCTGTTTTTTCCTTAAGTCCGGCAATCTTTTCATCATATTCCGGATAATCAAGAGGATTTATAAAAGGTATATCCATTTTTAATTTTTTAAATGTACCCGGATCCGCAAGTCCTGCCATACGTCTTCTTGCTGATATCTTAGAATGCTTTCCACACTCGGGGCACACATATAAGTTTTTCTTTATAGCTGATAAAGCAAATACCTTTTTGCAGCCGGGGCATTCAAAAGTCTGGTCTGAAGAATCACTTTTCTCCTCAAAATGAGAAGCTGTTTCCACAAACTCAGGAGCTGCAATCCCGGTATTATCATTATTAGAACTATCCTTGGTATGATTACCAAATAGTTTCATGTCCGTTTCCTCCCAAAAAAGAGTTTTAATCAAACGAAAGAGTCGAACCTTTGGGGACTTAACCCCTTTTGCTCGACTCCTACATATGATTTAAGTTATGTTTTACTTATGTGACTCCACATAATCAACAAGATCCTGAACTGTCTTGATATTAGGAAGGTCCTCATCAGCAATTGCTACTCCAACCGCATCTTCAATAGCCATTCCAAGCTCAACAGCGTCAAGTGAATCTGCACCAAGGTCATCTGTAAGAGATGCCTCAAGTGTAATTTTGTCCTCGTCAACACTAAGTGTCTCAGCGATTACAGACTTGATCTCATCAAACATTTCTTTATTCTCCTTTTTAATTATTATTCCCTTTCGGGTTATTTTTGTTAAAAAATTTTATTTAAATTTTTTTAACCTTTTTTATTATAGACCATAATACCCATTTGTCAACATACAAATCTTTGAATTTTGTACGATAAATCTAAGCATTTGTCCAATCCTTATTCTTTATCTCAGCTCTTCTTATCTTTCCGCTGGAAGTTTTAGGAAGATCTTCAACAAATTCTATGAATTTAGGACGTTTGTATGATGCCAGATTTCCTTTCAGGTATTTCATCATCTCCTTTCGGATTTTTTCTATATCTTTATTTCCTTTTGTAAGCACGATGGAAGCTTTGATAGCCTGTCCACGCACTCTGTCCGGAACGCTTGTTACAGCACATTCAAGAACATACGGAAGCTTCATTATCTCATTTTCTATCTCAAATGGACCAACTCTGTATCCCGCAGTTTTTATTACATCATCAACTCTTCCCACATACCAGAAGTATCCATCCTCATCCAGATACGCTGTATCTCCGGTATGATAATAGCCATCATGAAGGACTGCATGAGTTTTTTCAGCATCCTTATAATAACCTTCGAAAAGTCCTCTTTGCTTTATGCCTTCTTCAGGAACCTTTACACAAATCTCTCCAACCTGTCCGATCTGTGCCTCAGTGGTATCATCTACCAGAAGTCTCAGATCATATAGTGGATTAACCTTACCCATGGAACCGGGTCTTGGAACCGTTCCCTTAAGATTTGCAATAAGCAGTGTAGTTTCTGTCTGACCAAAGCCTTCCATGATTTTAAGACCGGTAGCCTTGTAGAATTTCTCATATACTTCAGGATTTAATGCTTCTCCTGCAGTGGACACATTCTTCAGACTCGATAGATCAAACTTCCTCATATCCACATGCACCAGCATTCTGAATACCGTAGGAGGTGCACAGAATGTAGTGATCTTATACTTTTCTATCATTCCCAGAATCTCTTTGGCAAAGAATTCATCATAGTCATAGGTAAACACCGGAGCTTCCGACAGCCACTGCCCATACAGTTTGCCCCAAAGTGCTTTTCCCCAGCCCGTATCACTGATGGTAAGATGCATTCCATCCTCCCGGACCTGATGCCAGTACTTGGCAGTTACATAATGACCAAGGGGATATTTATGACTATGCATTGCCATCTTAGGATAAGAGGTGGTTCCGGACGTAAAGAACAGAACAGCCGGATCATCTCCACAGGCATAATTTGCAGGCTTCTTCA
>JAILMQ010000139.1 GCA_024692605.1 Eubacterium sp. | reverse complement strand
GATAAGAAAGAATAGTGGCAAAAGCCATCAAAAATATATATCCAAATATATATTCTATGAAGTAGATACATTAAAAGGATAGAAAAATAGTGGAATTCATCATAATCTGCAAGATTTTGTGCATGATTTGTAGGTTCTCTGCTTATATTGTGTTAAGAAAAAAAGAAGGCGATTTGCTTAAGTGTAGAGCTTGGGCAAAGGGTCTTCTTTTTTTGCTTTTTAAAGCCTGTTTTTTATAAAAAAACCTTGCATTTTGGGACTTTGTGGTATAATATGAATACCAGGTGGGAAATTTAGGGATGAAATCCCATATATACTCCACAAAGTGGGGAAGAAGTGGAAAGGAGGAACGTGATAGTGGCATCAAGTATGTTTGGCGAGTTTTTTCATAATGTTGATGCCAAAGGTAGACTCAGTGTTCCTTCGAAATTCAGAGATGCACTTGGAACCACAGTAGTAATTGCAGAGGGACCGGAAAGATGTCTCAGACTTTATTCACTTGAGAAATGGGAAACATTTGTTGCAGGACTTGAAGAACAGATTGATACAAGTACAGTTGATGGACGTCAGATGTTCAGAAGACTGACATCTAAGTCTAGCGTATGTGACATAGATTCCCAGGGAAGAATAATCATTACTCCGGCACTCAGAAAGTATGCAGAAATCACAAAGGAAGTTGTTGTAATAGGTAATGGTGGAAAAGCCGAGGTATGGGACAAGGCCAGATACGATGCAGAACTTGGTGATGAAGCATTTAGTGATGAAGAGCTGGCAAAGAAGATTGCCGAATATAAGGTACAGCTGTAATGGAATTTAAACATATACCGATTATGCTGGATGCAGTTCTGGAGGGGCTGAATATAAAACCTGATGGAACATATATGGATGGAACTCTCGGAGGTGCTGGTCATTCTCAGGAGATAGCAAAGCGGTTGTCAGCCAATGGAAGGCTGATAGGAATCGATCAGGACAGTGATGCGATAGCGGCTGCTACTGAAAGACTTAAGCCTTATGGAAATGCTATCGTAGTCCGCAGTAATTATGTGAATTTCAAAAATGTACTAAATGATCTTGGTATTGATAAGCTTGACGGAATACTTCTTGATCTGGGAGTTTCCTCTTATCAACTGGATAATACCGAAAGAGGATTTTCCTACAGAGAAGATTCTCCTCTCGACATGAGAATGGATCGGTCAACAGATTATACAGCTCAGGATATTATAAATGATTATTCTGAAGAAGAATTAAGAAGAATAATCAGTGAATATGGCGAAGAAAAATACGCCTACAGAATTGCTGGAAATATAGTTAAGCGCAGGGAAGAAAAAAGGATTGAAACAACATTTGAACTGAATGACATTATCAAAGCTTCAATACCTGCAGCGGCAAGACGTCATGGTGGTAATCCATGTAAGAAAACGTATCAGGCAATTCGCATAGAACTTAATAAGGAATTAACTGTTCTGCAGGAAAGCATAGATGAAATGATAGATGCCCTACGACCTGGGGGAAGGTTGTTAATAATCACATTTCACTCGCTTGAAGACAGAATAGTAAAAAATTCATTTAAAGCTGCCGAGCATCCTTGCATATGTCCGCCGGAATTCCCAGTATGTACATGTGGAAGGATCTCTAAAGGCAGAGTGATAACGAGAAAGCCGATCACACCAGATGAAAATGAATTAGAGATAAATCCAAGAAGCAGCAGTGCTAAGCTGCGAATATTTGAAAAAACGTAAACAGAGTGGGAAGAGGTAATAGAATGGCAGTTAGAGAGAGCGAAAGATATTATATAGAAGGAAGCGTAGTCAGAAAACGTGAGGTGGAGTATGCAAGACCTAGACGTGAAGAGAGACCGGTTCCTAGAAAAAAAGCAAAAACTTATACAAGAGCTGCACGTAAAGCAGAGAATTCGCTTGGCTTTGACAAGGCTTATACTGTTGTTCTTACAATAATGGTACTTGTAATGATAGCCGCATGTGTTATAATGCTATCTGTTCAAGGTGGAGTAGAAGCTAAGGAAGATCATATTGATTCAATGAGAAGAGAGCTTCAGCAACTTCAGGTTGACAATTCGGCATTTGAGAATTCTCTTAACAATATGTATTCTCTGGAGGATATATACAAGGTGGCTACAGGTGAACTTGGCATGGTTTATTCGCAGAACGGACAGATTAAGTACTATGACAAGGAATTGGGAGACTATGTTAAGCAGTATACAGATGTGCCTAAGACATCTGACTGATAGTTATTTAATTCATTCAGTAATCATTAAGAAGATTTTTGATTTTGTATAGACCGCGTTAATCGAGTAGTGACCCTACTCGATTTTCGAGTTTTATCAGACATAGGAAAAATATATGGAAAGACCTGTAAGAAAAAGGAAAAGAAAAGTATTTATAAGGAGGATGCGCGCGCATCTTCTCTTTTTGCTTTTGTTATTTACTCTTATGTTTTGCGGCGTTGTTGGGGTCATCATATATTATAACGTTGTAAAGGGTGACAGATATTCCCAGAAGGTTCTGAGTCAGAATAATTACGAAAGTATATCAGTGCCGTTTAAAAGAGGGGATATTTATGACTGCAATGGCTCAATCATGGCAACCAGTATAAAGGTATATAATCTAGTACTTGAGCCAAAGAACATCCTGAGTAATGAGAAATGTGAAAAGGCTACAAAAAAAGCGTTAAAGGAATACTTTGGAATAACTGAAGATGAGATGGCTAAATACCTTGAGGATGAAGAATCCTGGTACGAGGTTGTAAGAAAGAAGCTTACATATGACGAAGTAAAGGATTTTCAGAAATATGTTAAGACAAGTGAAGGAAGTCTTGTAACCGGAGTACGTCTGGAAGATGAGTATATCAGGGATTATCCGAATAATGAGCTTGCTTGTCATATCCTTGGCTTTGTAGTAAGTGGTAACGAGGGTATTGGTGGAGTAGAAGGTGGATATAACTCATACCTCAACGGACAAAACGGAAGAACCTATACGTATCTGGGACAGGATTATAACCTTCAGAGAGGCGTTGAAGCGGCTAAAGACGGATACAGTCTTGTGACCACGATTGATACAGAGGTTCAAAGGATTGTTCAGAAAAAATGTGAAGAATTCGATAGGGAAATGCATGCGAAAAACATTTCCGTTCTGGTAATGGATCCGAAGAATTGTGAGATACTTGCGCTGTATAATTCTCATCAATTTGATCCTAATGATGCCTATGATATGGCTGCTACAAAGTATCAGTTTAAGGATTATGAGGGCCTTTCGGATAAAGAGTTCAGAGAGGTGGCTGAAAAGTTTTCGGATGATGAAAAGCTTAATGCACTGAATCAGTTATGGCGAAATTTTGTGGTCAGTGACTCCTTTGAACCGGGTTCTACTTTTAAACCTTTCACTATATCAGGAGCTTTGGAGGATGGCGCTATATCAGGAGGCGAGACATTTTTATGTGATGGTACCCAGCATGTTGCAGACTGGGATATAAATTGTCACAATGTTTATGGTCACGGAATGCTCACAATACCGGAAGCTCTGATGTATTCCTGCAACGACTGCCTCATGCAGATTGCAGCTCTTGAAGGGGCGAGCACATTTGATAAGTATCAGGTGCTTTTTGGATTTGGTCAGAAAACAAATATTGATATAGCAGGTGAATCCAGTGATGCTGACCTCTATACGATGGTCTATCATGAGGATACACTTAATCCGGTTGAGCTTGCTACATCATCTTTTGGACAGGGTGTTACTGTTACCATGATGCAGCTTGGTACGGCATTCTGCTCAGTTGTAAATGGAGGATATTATTATCAGCCTCATGTGGTTAAACAGGTTCTGGATGCTGATGGAAATCTTGTCCAGAACTATGACAAAATCCTTGTTAGAAGAACTATTTCCCGTGATACTTCTGACCAGATGAAACAGATACTTAAAGAGGTTGTTGAAGAGGGTACAGGACGTAAGGCTATCGTTGATGGCTATGAAATAGGCGGTAAGACAGGTACTGCCGAAAAGCTTCCAAGAGGAAATGGAAAATATATCCTTTCATTTAT
>JAILMQ010000115.1 GCA_024692605.1 Eubacterium sp. | reverse complement strand
TACCCCATGATTCCGATTCTGATACTCATATCTGTCCTCCTGTATCTTTTTATGAGCCTGCGCCCGCGCTCAGGTTTTTTGAACAGAGACGCAGGATAATTTCATGCATTGCAGTGTTAGAGTAATGCCAATCTGTATAGTACCGTACATTTTGAAAGAAAACAATGCCGGAATGATGAAGAAACTGTTTTTTTGCCATTCTGCATGTGATTTTGTTCTGTTGCAAGGGAGTCTTTCGTGTATAATGACAGTACATTGGGAAGGGGCGCGGATCAAGATGTACAGCGTCTGTTTGGAAACGTATACGTTTCGGGACAGCTGATCAAACGTCTTCGGGAGAAAATATAACTTTTATGTGGTCATCAGCTGCCGCTGCGAGGAACAGGGAACTGTGCGGAACACGTCACGCTCAGTTGCTTCACTTCAGTTCTGTCTGTATCACGCCTGACCTTGTCAGACGGTACTTTATCGAGACGCCAAGACACGGCGTCCACGGCGTGAACAGTGAATTCGTGAAGCTCCCTCGCCTGTTCCTATCGTTCCTGCACATGTTTCCTGTTCCTCTTGCGGCAGTTTTTGTTTTGATTGAATAAATGTTCTATGACGACAGCTGGAGGCATCAACATTGCGGGTCGGCAGAAACCTCAGCATTCCGACCGGATACAGAACCTCATAAGCCGACTGTTGGAGGGCGGCCGGTCCTTAGCGAGCCCTGAGGGCGAGCTTAGTACCGCTGCCAGTCCGACCAAGCGCAAGCGTGTCGGCGGTGAGATTACTGTATCCGGGAGAAATGCGTCCGTCTTAAATAGTATACGTTTTAAGAATTCTGTTCCCCGAGATTACAGCGTAAAACCTGACTAAAACTCAGGAGATGATCAGTTCAAGTCAAAAAGTTCGACTTGGAAAATAATTAGATAGAACTATTATATCATTTATTGCCTCATTTTAATACGATGTTTTATATAATAAAGCACTGCTACTATCAGATTTCCTGCCACCAGAAGAATCAAGAATAACAGTTTGATTTTGAGCGGAACCCAGGTGAGAGATGACCACTCAAAAACAGCAACCAGCCCAACAATCAGGCTTATAAGAAAATGTGCTGCCATTCTGCAGATTTCTTTACGAAAGATCTTCTGCATTTCAAAATAAGTAAAGCAGATTCCCACGATAACAGCTGTAGTTACACCCTCAAATTCACTTCCCATATGGAAATCAAATATCATCTCAATTAAGCCGAAGCAAAAAATTATTATTATTCCGACAAACAAAGATACAATAAATCCCACACCATGATCCAGGGGTTTCCACCTTTTCTCAACCAGTCTGAAAAGCTTTAACCGTTCCGACTTTATATCCGTTATATATTTATTATCCTTTAAAAAGTTATAGTATTTAGCAATGTCTCCAAATACACTGTCATCCAGATTATCATCATCCAGCATCACCGCAATGGAATTCATATAATCCTTTGAAAAGTAAGTATCCGTGCTGTATTTTTTGAACATGTCCTTCATGCAGTAGTGGGAATTATAGATTTTATTATTAAGTGCCGATTCATATAACTCCTGTGTATAATCAATGGCATCTTCTATCAGCTTCCTTTTTTCCGGATCCACATAGTCATATTCATATTCTTCTTCATCAGAAAATATGTCCAGCTCGGTATCTACATTTGCCTTGACGATTTTTGTGATCTCGTCTTCTTCATTCTCAACTTCTACTGTCTCAACTTTTTCGTATTTTTCTTCTTTGATTTCACTAGTTTTTGAAGTTAAATTTCTGGCATTCCGCCGATACTCTTTATGCAGCAATGAAAATGCATCATGATAATTCTTAAATCCCTCCGGATCATCCTCGGGATGGCAGTCCTTGATCTTCTCTGAGTAGGCTGACTTTATTTCATCGATAGTAGCATTATTATTCAGTTCCAGGATTCTAAGTGCTTCCGCTCTGGTCATTTATATATCCTCATCCCCACTCTCATCCGAATCATTTTCATAATCATTATCTTCATAGAAGGCTTTGTCCGGATTAAATACATCATAATCGGAAAGGCTTTGTTCATAGGCTTCGATCATTGAACTGATATAGTTTCTGAAATTTCTGATGGTCCTCTGAGTACCATTAGCCATGTAATAATCATACTGTTTTATAAAGGATCCGATTCTTTCTCTATCATAGGTTGCAGCACTTTCATATATGGAAAGAAGTCTCGCCTTGATAACATCATTTTTGATATCATCCTGCGCCTTCAGCTTGATGCCCTTAAGGTACGCCACCTCCTTCTGAAGCTCATTTCCTTCAAGATTCTGAGAGATGACCTTGGTGTGAATCTTTCCGTCCTGATTATTCTTTACATCCACAACGAGAACACCGTTTATATCATAGGTAAATGTAACATCTACGGATGCCTCTCCCTTCTTTTTCGGTGGCACCTTGATATTAAATTCTCCAAGTTTTATATTGTCATCCGCATAAGGATTCTCTCCCTGAAGAACCTTTATGGTGATAACCCCCTGAAAATCATGAGCCGTAAAGAAGGTCTTTGTTTTTGAGCAGGGCAGAGAATTATTACGGGCAATAATGGTATACATGTATGGATTGGTATCGTCCGACTCATTCACCACATTTGTTCCAAGTGAGAAGGGACAGATGTCCGTCATCACCACCTCTTTAATGTCCGACTTTCTTTCGATAATGCTTGAAATCAGACCAACACCTCTGGCAATCAGCTCCTCGCCGCTTCCGTAAATAATGTCCGACTCAGGGAACAATATCTTAAGAAATGTACAAACCACGGGCATGTTACTAGAGCCCCCTGCCATAACCACGGCACCTATATCCACCACGGTAAGCTCCGCATCTCTAAGGGCTCTTTCCAAAATTGATTTAATCTTATCAAACACCCAGCCCGACTCTTCCATAAGTCTTTCATTGGTGATTTCCGAAGTGAGCGTCTCATCCTTCAGAACCATACTGACAGTTCCTTTTCCATCATCTGTCAAAGCTCTTTTACATTTTTCCGAAGCTTTTATGAGAATGGCATATTCCTTATCGGACAGATCATTTTTCGTAAGATTATTATCCGCCAGGAAGATGTCCGCAATTATCTTATTAAAGTCGTCTCCGCCCAGCTTGTTATCGCCGGCAACGGAAATAATTTCGACTACATTATCAAAGCAGTCAACTATGGAAACATCCAGAGTTCCTCCACCGAAATCAAAGACCAGCATAAGCTCTTCTTCTTTTCTTTCATTGTAGATTGCAAGAGCCGCTGCACTTGGTTCATTAACAATCCTGTGTACATTTACCCCTGCAAGGACGCCGGCCTGCTTTGTGGCCACGCGCTGCTTATCCTGAAAATAAGCAGGAACGGAAATAACAACTTCGTCTATGGAAACCCCATCCATATCCGCCACATACTTCTTCGCATCATCAACGATGGAACGTATAACAAAGCTGCTGAAATCCTCGGAAGAATATTTCTTCCTTCCGATGGAATACACCTTTCCTCTACCCATATTTCTTTTAAACGAGGCAAATGTTCTGTCGGGGTGAGTGATCAGACGCTCCTTGGCAACCGCACCAACATATACGCTTCCATCCTCATCCATACTAACAACACTCGGCGTTAGGAATTCGCCGAGTGAGTTAGGAATGAGATGTACCTCACCATCAATATACATTGCCCCAAGGGAATTTGTGGTTCCCAGATCAATACCTAATATACCCAATACATTTCTCCTACTTCTTTATCTTCATAGGTTTCTTAAAGCCGGTCTTTTTGTTAAATAACTTCTTATACTTCTTAAGCTTTGACTTAGGTACCTTAATAACAGCCTTTTTATTTAAGTTCTTGTTGTAAGCAACCTCTGCAGCTCCCGCCTTTGATACAGTAACCTTGTATTCATCGCAAAAACAATCTATGCAAATATCTATGAAGCCCATAATAATCATCTGAAGTCCATCCATTTTGATTAAGATAGTAAGGCTTTATTACACCCATGTTTTTAATCCTTTCTTGGTATTATTCTTATTGACATATTTTACTACATCACTTACACCGATTCAAATGTAATTGTTTTAACCTGATTATTAACAGATGTATATACATTCGGACTACTCTTTACTTCGCCCTCATACTTTCATCGGGACTATGGCAATGCTCATCGAGACGCCGACAAATGCCGGTGTCTCGATGTATGTTGTCGCCAAGCTCAGATATATAAACAGTGTTGCTTCGCAACACTCACGAATAACAAAAGCCATGCCCTTGCAAGCGAGCTTGCGGGCATGGCTTTCATTATTCGCGACCACTATGTGGTAACTGTTTATATATCTGAGTTTGGCTCGTTATCACTCATATTCCACAGTTGCTGGCGGTTTTGGTGTGTAGTCGAAGAGGACTCTGTTGATGCCTGGAACTTCTGTAATTATACGATTTACAAGGTGGTCGATAAGTTCGTCTGACAGGTGTTCTACTGTTACTTCCATAACATCTGTTGTATTGATAGCACGGATGATGCATGGCCAATCAAATGTACGCTTTCCGTCTTTTACGCCTGTTGATTTGAAATCAGGTACGACCGTGAAGTACTGCCATACTTTTCCAGCAAGTCCGTTCTTCTCAAACTCTTCTCTAAGGATTGCGTCTGACTCACGAACTGCTTCGAGTCTATCTCTTGTGATAGCGCCTGGACATCTTACTCCAAGTCCTGGGCCTGGGAATGGCTGACGATATACCATGTTGTCAGGAAGTCCAAGTTCTTTTCCTACTACTCTAACTTCATCTTTAAAAAGAATTCTTACTGGTTCTACAAGCTCAAAATCCATATCTTCAGGAAGACCACCTGCGTTATGGTGCGCCTTGATTCCAGCATCACTTTCTAAGATGTCAGGCCAGATCGTTCCCTGTGCAAGGAACTCAATACCATCCTGCTTTCTAGCTTCTTCAGCGAATACTTCAATGAATTCGCCACCAATAATCTTTCTCTTCTGCTCTGGATCAGTAACTCCAGCTAGCTTATCAAGGAAACGATCTGTAGCATCTACATAAACAAGATTAGCTCCAAGTTCCTTTCCAAAAACTTCAATAACCTGCTCAGGCTCGCCTTTTCTAAGAAGTCCATGATTAACATGAACGCATACCAGCTGCTGTCCTACAGCCTTAATAAGAAGCGCTGCAACTACTGATGAGTCAACTCCTCCTGATAAAGCAAGAAGCACTTTCTTATCACCAATCTGCTCACGCATAAGTGCAATCTGTTCATCAATAAAAGCTTTTGCAAGTTCCGGAGTAGTAATACGCTCCATATTATCCGGTCTACTCTGTAACATTTTGTAATCCTCCTTATTACAATCTCTTTGTCAAATGAATCATCTGACTATGTGATAAAACCCCTTTCCTGCGATTTTCATAATCACAGAAACATATCTCGATTGTAACAAATATTATGAATTCATACAACGAAATAAATGATATAATACCATTCATTTA
>JAILMQ010000076.1 GCA_024692605.1 Eubacterium sp. | reverse complement strand
CCCTGTGCGTAATCTTGATATTTCCCGTATTAAGCTCTTTCGTACAATAAATAATATCCTCATTATCGCTCCTAACAATTAGGTCCGAATCATTAATATTGACTTTCTCTCCATCAATTCTATTAACCGAAACCGGTATCTCGCCATCCATTCCATATGTCATACTGAATTCATCCTGCAGTTTGATAGTAGGCTTTTCTCCCGGTTCAGCATAGGATTTTCGTGCCTCATCCAACGGAAATTGAGTAAAAACCAGTATGAATGTCATAATGGATGAAATAATCCTGTTTATTCTTTGTCTCTTACTTTGATTCATAGTGTACCTCCTTTGATACTCAACTGATCCAAAAAGTTTATCCAAATATTTGTTCAACCATTGTATCTATTTTACAGGAATGATCAATATACTATCCGATACATTAGTTCCGTCTGTTGAAGTTGCTGTGATCATTAATCCGATCTTATCCGGTAATCCATTTTGTGTGCAAAGCCTATCATAATTCCTGTTTATCTTTACTTTAGAACCTTTCACAGAGAATAATTTCGCCTTCTCGGCTTTCTCTATGGTAGCTTCATCTAATGCTTTTATACAGTTATTATCATCATATCCAACTATCTTATAACTCCATTTTACTTTAGGTTTTTTAGGTTTCCCGTAGCTTTCTCCAAAAACAGGTTGTATGGCAGTTGACTTTCCTTTCTCTGCATAAAGATAAGGAATGCCGTCCGTACCTCCCGGATAAACTTCATGATCTTTATTAGTAAGCATCAGATGTGATACTGGAACTATTACTTTCACAATAAAACTTGCTTTCTTACCGGTACCGTCATTTGCGGTGCATGTGATCCTGGCTGTTCCGGCTCCTTTTGCTTTCAGTGTTGCTGTCCAAGGGGACCCGCTGACACTTACAACGTCTTCATTACTGCTTCTCCAGCTTACTGTTGTTTTGCTGTCCGTTCCTGCTCGTATAGTGAGCCAAGTCTCTATCTTATTGCTTGATTCCGCATCTATAGTATAAAGCTGCATAGATGCAATGCTCCCTTTTTTATTAAGTTTGATATTATAAGCGTCATCCATTGCTGTGGTTATATCCTCAGCCTTAACAATAATGGATGTGGTTTTTTTCTCATTTATCCTTACCAGTTTACTATTAGATATACCGCTTCCATCACGTGCTATCGAACAAATATAAAACTCTTTTATAGTAGGATTGGCTGCTACCGTCACCCTCCCTTTCTTCGGATCCACCTTTATCTTCCCCCCATCAATCTCAGTACATCCGGTGTCTCCGTTTAGGAACCAGGCAACTCGTTTATCGTAAGGAGGAGATATTTCTTTTTTTCTTGTTACATCAAGTGCACCATGAACTTCAGATTTATAAACGGGACGACTCCCCGGTGCAACAGAATCCTGCCCAACTATCTCCAGAGATATAACTTTATTCCTAACTGTTACCTTTATCCTTGCCTGTGTATTCGATCCATCTTTAGCAGTACATGTTATAATAGCTTTCCCATTTTTTCTTGGAAATACCGTTGTTTCCGTCCCATAATCACTGCTCGGATATGCCACATTCTGGTTTGATGAAGTCCAACTATACTTAACATAATCTTCAAATAAGATATCCTCACCATTATTATTTACAGCGCTTGTTATACTAACTTGTTTGCCCCCCAGACCACAGCTTAATTCCATCTCACTTTCACTTATTGTAAAACTTTTGACAGGGGCATGGTTCCCAACATAAAATGCTCTTTCTTCGCTGTAAATAGAATGTCCTTTTTCTTTACAACTGCATCTTATAACAACATATCCGGTTTTCCCCTTAATCGTTTTCAGTAATCCGTTCTTTTTTCCTATACTAGCTATATCTTTTCCTTCCAGTACTTCCCATCTCAGGTTTTTAGGTTTTGCTATTTTTGCTGTATTCTGCGTTTCTTTAAAAAGCTGTGCTTTAAATTTAATAAAACCGCCTGATGAAACTTCATATCCCCCTTCCGGAACATCCGTAATATAAAGATCGTAATTAAACCATACCGGTTTCACATTGAGTTTAAGTGTCGTCACTTTACTGATCATACCAGAACCTGATACACATACCACCTTGAAAGTTAACTTCTGCGACTTTTCATTGGCCATATTCACAAAGCGTTCCAACTCTATAGAATAAGACTCAGTACCATATTTTTCTTTTTCAGTCAGATAATACGTTCCTTCATCAGCTATTCCTTCCTTGAAAGAGGGTGTCTTTCCATCTACTGTAAAGAAAATCTGTAAATCCTTATCCGTATTTACCTCACCGGATCTGAGCATAGGAGTAACAACAATATTAGCCAGTGAATAAACTGTAGCTGCAGCTGTCGCTCCGCTTTGCACAGTTTTTTCTTTTCCTTTATAATCATTTATTTCAAGCTTTGCTCCAGCATTTTCTGTACCAAGCATCTCAGATATATTAACTATCCCAACACCTTTCTCCAGAGACTTTCCTTTGATCGTGTTTTGGGTCAATACCTCTTCCATCTCATCAGGTCCGGTTTTTCCTTTAATGCTCATGTATA
>JAILMQ010000064.1 GCA_024692605.1 Eubacterium sp. | reverse complement strand
AAAGTGATAATTAAGGTTGTGTTATTATCATCATATTAATCTTGTTACCTAGCTGAGAAAACTTTTTTTCATATTCTGTCATAATATTTCCTTCATTATATTCGGATTTATGAAGGTCTCTTGTTTCATAAAGAATTTCCCAGCCACACTCTTTTGCAGTTTCCAAAGAATATTCAAAAAGATTTATATTATCAGTTTTAAATCTTACTCTTCCATCTTTCTTCATTATGTTAGTATATCTTTTTAAAAATCTGTCAGAGGTAAGGCGTCTTTTAGCATTTCTATCCTTAGGCCATGGATCTGAAAAGTTAAGATAGATATTAGATACCTCATCCTTATCAAATACATTTTCAATATATTCAGCATCCATTCTTATAAAATATAAATTAGGAAGTTCCGGCTCCTGCTCTCTTTTTTCAATGGCACGAAGAAGTACACTTGAATACTTTTCAATTCCGATATAGTTGATATCAGGATTTCTTTTTGCACTTTCCATGATAAAGGTACCTTTTCCCATTCCTATTTCTATATGAATAGGATTATTATTTCCGAATATTTCTTTCCAGTGACCTTTCTTTTCTTCTTCATTATGAATAACAAATTCACTTTCAGCTATCACTTCTCTTGAACCAGGTATGTTGCGTAGTCTCATTTTACTGCCTTTCTTTTATAAGATGTTTAATTCTCTTTATTTATTCTAAGTAAGTATAGCATTTTTAGTATAATTCAGAAATAAAAACTTTTTTATAAATAGTCATTAAAACATAAAAAATGTAATTAAATCTATATAGTATTACTTAAGAGAATATTATGATATAAATGTCAGAAGTATTCTATTCTGGCCCGGGTTACAGAAGAAGGAGGGTTTGCTACGCTTAAGTTTAATAAGTCGACGTATTGAATTTATGTTGTAGTACATTAAAAAGGAGAAGTAATTAATGAGAAAGAAGGGTTTATTATTTATTGCAATGAGCGCCCTTGCTGTTATCGGAAGCCTTAATATTTCAAAACCGCTTTCGACTAAAGCTGCATCAGCATGGGGTGGAACACATTATGGGATGGATTTTGACTATTATGAGTCAAATAGATTTGAAAAGTCCAGCTGGTCCAATGGAGGTATGTTTGACTGCACCTGGTCGCCAAATAATGTAAATTTCAACAATGGGCAGATGGCTATTTCAATTAACAGAGGAGGCAATGGTTATACAGCCGGTGAATACAGAACAAAAGAATATTTTGGTTATGGTTTATATCAGGTAAGCATGAAACCAATCAGTAACCCTGGAGTTGTTTCTTCATTTTTCACTTATACAGGTCCATCTGATGGTACTAAGTGGGATGAAATCGATATTGAATTTCTTGGTTATGATACAACTAAAGTACAGTTTAATTACTATACAAATGGTGTTGCAAATCATGAGTATCTTTATAACCTTGGTTTTGACGCATCTAAATCCTTCCATACTTACGGATTTAACTGGTATAAGGGTGGAATTACCTGGTATGTAGATGGTAAAGCTGTTTATACTGCAACCAGAGATATTCCTGATACACCAGGTAAGATCATGATGAATGCATGGCCAGGTAAAGGTGTCGATGAATGGCTGAGACCTTTCAATGGAAGAACCGGAATTACTGCTTATTATGACTGGGCTTCCTATGATGCACCTGGAAGTGGATCAAATTCCGGAAGCAGTTCAAACAATAATCAGAATAATAATAATTATAATAACAACAATAATAACAATAATAACAATAACAGCAACCAGTCTTCAGGTGCCATGTTTGACAGTAGCAAAACCTATAAGATTATTAATTTTAATAGTGGACTTGCTGTAGATGTTAATGGTAACAGAAGGGATAACGGAACAAATATCATCCAGTATAATTACAAAGGTTCCAATAATCAGAGATGGAAGATCGAAAGACAGTCCAATGGTTATTACATTATAAAGAATGTTTCAACCGGTAAAGTTCTCACTGTTCAGGATGGTGCAACATGGGATGGTGGAAATGTATGCCAGTGGGACTATTATGGTGACGCCAGTCAGCAATGGAGTTTTAAATCTTCACGAAGTGGAACATTTAAGATTATAAATAAGAAGAGTGGAAAGCTTCTTAATATATCCTGGGGAAGTAAGGATAATGGTGCAAACATCGAGCAGTATAAGGATGCAGACAGTAATGCTGAATTATTCTGGATAGATGCAGCTAATTAATAATATCATTTAGAAGAGATTCGATTGGAGATTTCCATTCGAATCTCTTTTCTATCTTAAAAACCCTTGTGCTTTTGTGTAAAAAGTAGGATAATTATAAGGTCTATGGGTAGTTACATCATAGAATAATAGATTACTTAAGATTCGGAACTTTAGGTTATGAAAATAAAGAAGATTATTTCTTACATTATAATATTTACAATAATCCTGCAGATCATGCCCTTTTCAATTAGCACATTTGCAGGTGCAGCGGATATTCCGGGAAATGCTTCTGCAACAGATGCCAGTTTCATTCCTTCTGATGCTCCTGCTGTAAATGCTCAGGCAGCTATTGTAATGGACCTTGATACCGGTGATATATTATATGAAAAAAATGCATATGATAAAATGTATCCCGCAAGTATTACTAAGGTACTAACTTGTCTAATTGCAATAGAGAAGGGAAATATGAATGATACCATTACTATTTCTGATTCTGTAATGAGTCAGGTTGAGGATGGAAGTTCTTCAATCGGTCTGGTTTCAGGGGAAAAGCTTTCCTTCAAAGATACAGTTTATGGTATGATGCTTAACTCAGGAAATGAATGTGCTCTTGCTCTGGCAGAGAATCTTTCCGGTTCTACAGAAGAATTTGCAAAGCTGATGAACAAGAGGGCTAAAGAGCTGGGATGTAAAGATTCTAATTTTGTTAATCCAAATGGATTGCAAAATGAAAATCATTATACTACCTGCTATGATATGGCATTAATTGGAAAGGCTGCATATCAGTATCCAGAGTTTAAAAAGATTGTTTCATCTCAGATATATACTATTCCTGAAACCAATCTGAATGAAGCCAGGGATCTTTGGCAGGAAAACCGTTTGATATTTGAGGGTAATGGTGATTATTATTACGAATATTCTACAGGTGGAAAAACCGGTTATACGGTTACATCTCTTGCTACTCTCATATCCTTTGCAGAGAAAGATGGAAAAAGACTTGTATGTGTTGTAATGAAATGTGATCCGACTACTGAGTCTTACCTGGATTCAAAAAAACTTTTTGAATATTGCTTTTTAAAATATACACTGTATAGACCTCTTATGGAATATGATGTTTTTACATACGATAAAGCTAAAAATTCCATGGTAACTAATTTTTACAATGATTTAAATCATACATTGCCAAAATATTATGTAAACCGCGACTATTCCTTTTATATCAGATCCTTTATAAAAGATGAGGATGTAGAAAAGGAAATTGTTTATAA
>JAILMQ010000035.1 GCA_024692605.1 Eubacterium sp. | reverse complement strand
TCCGGCAACGTTGGTAATGACAGAGCAGATGCTCTTGCAAGAGGCGCATTTAAATAATTAAAGGAGTATGTTTTTAAGTATTAAGGAGGAAACAAAATGGGCTATTATGACAATAATGATGGAAATGTACCATCAAACAGTAATCCATATTATCAGGATAATGATGTGAATACTGCAAATAGTAATCCTTACGGAAATCAGTACAGTAATCAGTACAGTAATCAGTACAGTAATCCTTATGGTAATCAGACTAATAGTCAATATGGTGAACCACTCAATGAGGATTATTATCGCTCTTCCGTACAGCCACAGAGAGGCGTGGGAGTAGGAAGCTTTGTTACTGCAGATGTTCTGAATTCTGTTCTGACAAAGTCGTTTATGTATATGTTTATGGCACTTCTGATTACGGGAATCACATCTCTTGTAGTGGCATCATCACCGGATCTGGTGAGAATGTTCTGGGCAGGCTCAATGGTTCCTTTCTGGATTTGTGTTATATCTGAGCTTGCACTTGTGTTTGCCTGCAGAGCAGCAATAAAAGCAAATAATGTAGTTTTATCTGCTGCATTATTCATTGCTTATTCAATTGTTAATGGATTAACACTTTCAGTGATCTTCCTTGTGTACAGCCTGGACTCAATAGTAATGGTATTCCTTCTGACATCAGTACTTTTTGCAGTACTTGCGGGAATTGGTGCATTTACTAAAAGAGATCTCAGCAGCTGGGGAATATATCTCCTTGTGGGACTTTTTGGAATCATAATCGGTTCAGTTATAAATATGTTCTTACATTCATCAGCATTTGATTATTTCCTTACATTTATAGGAATAGGAGTCTTTATGGGACTTACAATCTATGACGTTAATAAGATAAAGAGAATTTCCAGTGAGAACACAGGGCTTTCACTTAATGTTTTAGGCTTCTACGGAGCTATGGAGCTGTATCTTGATTTCATAAATCTGTTCCTGAAGCTTCTTAGGCTGATGGGTAAAAGGAAATAGTGTTAGACACATTTAACATTTGTGGTTGTTTTACCATATGATTTAAGTTATAATCATTAGTGCGGTTAAATATTCTGAATCATTTCAGATTTAATTACAAAATAAAATATATGGAGGTAACAAAATGTTAGTATCAGCTAAAGAAATGCTCGAGAAGGCTGTTGCAGGCGGATATGCTGTTGCACAGTTCAACATCAACAATCTTGAGTGGACAAAGTCAATTCTGCTTGAATGTGAGGAACTTAAGACTCCTGTTATACTTGGTGTATCTGAGGGTGCAGGTAAGTATATGTGCGGATTTAAGACAGTTGCAGCTATGGTTAAGGCTATGGATGAGTCACTTGGAATTACAGTTCCTGTAGCTCTTCACCTTGATCACGGTTCATATGAAGGAGCTAAGGCTTGTATCGAAGCTGGATTTACATCAATCATGTTTGATGGTTCTTCACTTCCTATAGATGAGAACATCGAAAAGACAAAGGAACTCGTAGCAATCTGCCGCGAGAAGGGAATCTCAATCGAAGCCGAAGTTGGTGGCATCGGTGGAGAAGAGGATGGCGTTTCATCACAGGGTGAATGTGCAGATCCTGCAGAGTGTAAGATGGTTAATGATCTTGGTGTAGATATGCTTGCTTGTGGTATTGGTAATATCCATGGTAAGTATCCTGCTAACTGGGAAGGACTTCAGTTCCAGGTTCTCGAGGCTGTTAAGGCTGAAATCGGAAATACACCACTTGTACTTCACGGTGGTTCAGGAATTCCTGATGATCAGATCAAGAAGGCTATCTCAATGGGAGTTGCTAAGGTTAATGTTAATACAGAGTGTCAGCTCGTATTTGCAGCAGCAACACGTAAGTACATCGAAGAAGGCAAGGATCAGCAGGGTAAGGGTTATGACCCACGTAGGCTTCTTGCTCCTGGTTGCCAGCCTATCAGAGATGAAGTTAAGGATCGTGTAGCTGTATTTGGTTCAGCTAACAAGGCATAATATTTCAAAAATATTACATAAAAATAAAAAAAATAACACCCATTTGTAATAAATTTACAAAAATGGGTGTTATTTTTGTGTTAAATGGTGTATACTGTAGTCTGTATGATTATATATGAAGGTTAGGGAGAATATTTAAATGATTCTACTTGAAACTCAAAAGGAAGAATTCAGCAGACTTAAGGACGTCAGAATATTTGGAAACGTAGATGATGAGGATAAGGTGAATGGGGACCTTCTCGTTATCGGTCTTGGTGGTATAGGCGGTAAGGTTGTTACTGCATTAAAGGGAATGCTCAGAGATAAGATCACTTCTGAGGATAACATACATTTCCTTCTTATAGATTCTGATATTCCTGAAATGGAAGAAACAATTAAAAGCAGTAGAGATGGATTAGGACTTAATGCACTCGAGGTTCTTAGTATTTACAGACCTAATCTTGAGGATATATTGGAAAAAGGTTATAACAGTCAGCCTGTTCAGGCCACACTTGCTAAGTGGATGGATCCTGATTTCCCACACCTTTTCATTGGTACTGAAGGTGCAAATGGTAACAGACAGGTTGGACGTCTTATGTTCTCCAATGCTTACGAGGATATAAGAATTCTGCTTTTTGAAAAGCTTGAAGATCTTTATAGTGATTCGGTTTCTAGGAAGCTGGATGTTATTATTGTATCCAGTACTTGTGGCGGAACCGGTTCCGGAATACTTGGTGATGTTACATACAACATAAAGGCATATGCAAGGTCACGTAAATGGGAGAATTTCCGTGTAGGTGGCTGTCTTCTTATGCCTGATGTTCTTTTTGCAAATCGTTCGGTTTATGAGGATGATGAGCTTAGAACACTTCTTCTTGCTAATGGATATGCAACTATGAAGGAGGTTTCTGAGTATATTCAGGCTTCCTATGAAGGCAAGAGTTATGTGTTTGAGAGTACATCACACAGAATCAGTATGAGTGATAATATATTTAATGCCTGCATGCTTGTTTCCGGAAAGAAGGATGAGCAGGGATATATTCCTGATGGTATTATTTATAACGATGTTGCATATTTCCTTTCAAAGCTTGCTGAAAAGAAGTATATAGACGATGCTGATGATAACGGAACCCGTAAACTTCTGAGAGATTCCTTCTTCGAAAGAAGTAAGCTTGGATATTTCAAGGTTGTAAATGAAGCTGATTACAGAATTCCTATTAAGGAAATTGAGAATATAGCTGAGTATGCCGCTTTCTCTGAGGCATATTCCAGAATGAATAAGATGCCTGAGGATGATGCAAAGTTCAGGGCAGATATTCATAATACATTTGGGGAAATGAGTGATTTCCTGAATGGCGAACCGGGAGACGAGATAGATCTTTCAGTAAACGGACTTATTAAAACAGGACAGTATACAAAGCCTATCTATAAGGAGATTAAAAAGCGTACAGATATGCTTAGTACATCCCTTCCGCAGGCGCTGAATACAGTTCAGAGTGATATACCTATAATTGTTAAATCCATAAGGATTAAGATGTCACAGGCTCTTGATTCCTGTATTGAAAAATATCTTAATAACTATGGCCCTGCAATTACCATGAAGATAATTGGTTCCGCAGGAGTTGGTGGATGTGAGAAGGATGAAGGTCTTGTTCTTGAGGCGAAGAATCTTGAGAAGAAACTTTCTGAATATACACCATCCACAGAGTATGAAAGAATAATTGATTCTATTCTTCAGATCGTTAAGAAGAGATTCTTTACATTCCCTTCAGCTAAGAGGGAAACTGAGAATGGTTATTATGAGGCATGTATAAAGAATGCTCTTGCAAGAGAGAGAACCATGCTTGTTGAAGAACTGAATGCTCAGGATGTATTTGGTGATATAATCAGACAGCTTCGCCAGAGAGCAGAACAGCTGAGTGATACATTTGACCAGTTTAATAAGGATCTTGAGGCGGCAGTTCAGGAACTTGCAATCCAGGGTAGAAAGGTAGTGGATTATGCTCTTACTGATGCTAAGAGACATGAGTTCCTTCCTACGGATTATGTTACAGAAGAAAGAATAGAGCAGTTCAGAACCGGTCTTATTAAGATGATGGTATCTCATGAGGCTGATATAAACGGCGACAGAGTTGTTCCTGTAGGAATGGAGATGGAGCATGTTTATAAGAACTTCCTTCTTGGACTTGGTGTATATCCAAACGAGAAGGTTATTGCAGTTGCGTTTGCTGATGAACAGCCATCAATGCAGGATATCAATGCGATGTTCGTATCATTTGATAGCGAAGTAAGAAGAAATGTAATGAAGGAAGCTGCACGTGCATTCGTATCAAGTGCTATGGAGAAGACTGCAAAGAAGAAGCTTTGTATTCTTAAGGATGGATTCCAGAGTAAGGTTATAAGTCAGAAATATATCTCACTTCCTGACTCAATGCCTCACTTCTCAGATGCTATGAAAGAAATCCTTACTTCAGAGCCATACAATGAAGAGCCGGATTCAATCACAACTAACATCGGTGAGCAGGTTATCACAACAGATAACTTCTACTCAGGTGTAAGAGTTAATATGCTTGAATGTGCTACTGAGATGGAAACAGCATATGGACAGGTTGTAGCAAGAGGTTCATATAAGGGACTTCATACATATGCTGTAAGTTAAGATATAAGTTAAGATATTATTTGGTTCCGGTGGAACCGAAGCCTCCTTCACCACGAAGGGTATCTGATAATTCGTCAACTTCGTTGAAGATACCCTGAAGGAAAGGAGCAATTACCATCTGGGCTATACGCTCACCTGGTTCAATAGTCTGATCAACTTTAGAGTGATTATGAAGCGAAACCATGACCTCGCCTCTGTAATCAGAGTCAACAACACCGACTTTGTTTGCTGGGGCGAGTCCTTTTTTTGTTGCGAGGCCGCTTCTTGCATATATAAGACCGGCAAAGCCAACAGGGATTTCCATACTGATTCCTGTTGGGACCAGATGTGTTTCTCCCGGCTGGATAGTAATGGCTTCCGGGATACATGCGTAAAGATCAGCGCCTGCGGCATATTCAGAACCGTATGTAGGGATTATTGCATTCGGGTTTAGTTTTTTTATATTGATTGTAGATGACTGTACCATTTTTATTACCTCGTTTTTGTGTTTTTCCTTAATTATTCAGTGGATGGAGTATTATTTCGCCGGTTTCACGGCTTTTTCTCATATCTATTATTCTTTGGTTTTCTGAACCGCGGAAATTAAGAGTTACATTATATAGCTCCTGCTTAAAGGGGCCGTCAACAAGAACATCTATGTTATCAAGGATGTTATCTGTATATTCAGGATAGTATCTTCTTCCGCCGGGAATAAGATCCCTGTCATAAACATTTCCTGTAAACATCCAGATATTTTTGTTCGGAAGTTCACTCTTTATTCGTTTTATCAAAGTGGAGATTTCAGGCTGATTTTCAGGTTCGAAGGGCTCACCACCCAGGATGGTGAGCCCTTGATAATATGATTTTGAAAGTTCGTCTATCAGACTTTGTTCAATTTCCGGAGTCCACAGAGTGCCGAAATTGAAATCCCAGGTTTTTTCGTTGAAACAGCCTTTACAATGAATTGTGCATCCACTGACGAACAGACTGACTCTCATGCCGGAACCGTTTCCGACGTCAGCCTTATATATCTCGGCTATATGCATATCAACGCCTCCTGTTTATGAATCGCATCCACAGGTTATTCCGATACCTATGGCATTTGCTGTAGCGGTATTTTCTTCAGCAAGGGTGCTGTTAGCCACATGCAGTACTCTGGATTTGATTTCTTTTGTCTTTCCAACATTCCAGAAATTTTCTCCAAGATATCCACAGGTACGTCTTGTTACGTTCATTTTAGAATGATCTTTATTGTGGCAGACAGGACATTCCCATTCATTATTTTCATTAATCTTTATCTCGCCGTCATAGCCGCAGATATGGCAATAATCTGATTTGGTGTTAAACTCTGCATACTGAATATTGTCATATATGAACTTAACCATTTCTCTTAATGCTTCAAGATTGTTGGTCATGTTCGGAATCTCTACATAAGAGATACATCCACCTGAAGAAACAGGCTGGAATTTGGATTCTATTTCAAACTTTGTAAAGGCATCAATTGGTTCACGAACATCGATATGATATGAGTTTGTATAATATCCCTTATCGGTGATGTCCTTAATTGTGCCGAAACGTGCTTTGTCGATTCTTGCAAATCTGTAGCAGAGACTTTCTGCAGGAGTGCCATATAGGGCAAATCCAATTCCGGTCTCTGATTTCCATCTGTCTGTAGTGGCTCTGAGTTTTTTCATAACCTTCATGGCGAATTCAAACCCTTTTTCCGTAGTCTGACTTTCGCCGGTCATTATCTTGGTCAACTCATATAAGCCGATATATCCAAGTGAGATGGAAGAGTAGTTTCCGAATAAATACTTATCTATCTTTGCATCCTTCTGAAGTCGTGCTATAGCGCCGTACTGCCAGTGAATAGGTGAAACATCCGAGGTAACACCAAGAAGTGCGTTGTGTCTGCACATGATTGCTTCGTAGCAAAGCTCCAGTCTTTCTTCAAAAACTCTCCAGAAGGTATCCGTATCACCCTTTGCCACAAGACCGATCTGTGGAAGGTTAAGAGAAACAACACCCTGGTTGAAACGACCTTCAAACTTGTAGTTGCCATTCTCATCCTTCCAAGGGGATAGGAAGCTTCGACAACCCATAGGAGAGAATACATTTCCTTCATAGTTCTTACGCATCTGTTTAGCGGAAATGTAATCAGGGTACATACGCTTTGCAGAGCATTTAACTGCAAGCTCAGTGATATAGTCATATTCTCCACCGGTCAGGTTATTGCACTCATCAAGTACATAAACCAGCTTCGGAAATGCCGGAGTAACATAAACTCCGGATTCATTCTTTATACCCTGAAGACGCTGCCTCAGGATCTCCACAATAATACGGGCATTTTCTTCGATGTACTCATCATCCTCATCAAGATGGAGAAAAAGAGTAACGAAAGGAGACTGACCGTTTGTGGTCATAAGTGTATTGATCTGATACTGCATTGTCTGAATACCGGATCTGAGCTCCTCATCGAGACGATCCTGAATAATTGATTCAAGTGTATCAACATCTATCTTATTACCAAATTCTTCAGTATATTTCTTTTTGTATTTATTATAACTTCTTCTGAGATATTTACCGAAATGCTTCATATCCACGGACTGGCCGCCATACTGGGATGAAGCAACAGATGCCATAATCTGAGTGGCTACATTACATGCAACCTGAAAACTCTTCGGGCTCTCGATCATCTTGCCGTTCATAACGGTTCCGTTATCCAGCATGTCACCGATATTGATGAGACAGCAATTGAAAATAGGCTGAAGAAAATAATCAGCATCGTGAAAATGTAATATACCCTCATCATGAGCCTTGGAAATCTTTTCCGGCAGAAGAACTCTGCGGGTAAGATCCTTTGAAACTTCACCGGCGATAAGATCGCGCTGGGTAGAAGCAACATAGGCATTCTTGTTGGAATTCTCTTCCATGACATCTTTGTTGATATTTTTGATCAGACTTAAGATAGAGTCGTCCGTGGTGTTAGCCTTACGAACCAGCTCTCTTGTGTAACGATATATAATGTAAGTTTTTGCAAGTGTGTATTTGCCTTCAGCCATGAGATCATGCTCGATGATATCCTGAATATCTTCGACCAGGATCCTCTTTCTTTTCTTTGTTTCAATTCTTGAAACAATCTCCTCGATTCTCTCATCAGAGACCTTTTCTTCGACATCTACTTCATCATTGGCTTTTTGAATCGCAATGATGATTTTACTTCTGTCAAAGTCGACAATGTGACCATCCCTTTTTACTACCTGCATACCTTTCCCATCTCCTTAAAATAGAAAAACAAATACTAAAAACCCCTTCTAATTGTAGGAACTGCCTACAAAAATTAATTATATCATCACTGTTTTTCTTTGTAAATATGAAAATACAAAATATTGTAAAAAGAATTATGTAAATTACTATATGTGGTGTGCATAAAAATATTACTTTATTTTTTTTTTCTCTTGTGGTATTATCTTACAGTTGTTAATAAACATTACGAAAGGAAAAGATTATGAAATTTAGAAAAGTAAGTGCCATTCTTGTTGGTGCAATAGTCTTATCTGTACTTGGTGGATGTGGAAAGAAGAAAAATGATGCTATCGAAGATATGCAGAATAATTACGAACAGTATGTTACTCTCGGAGAATACAAGGGTGTAGAATACACACCAACACATACCGAAGTTACAGATGACGATATTCAGTATGAAATTGATTCACTTCTTCAGGATAACACAACAGAAAATCAGATCATGGATAGAGCTGCAACAATGGGCGATGCAGTAAACATCGACTATGTAGGTTCTATTGATGGTGAGGAGTTTGACGGTGGAAGTACCCAGGGTGGTGGTACTGAGATTACTCTTGGAAGCAGTGGATATATAGAAGGATTTGATGAGCAGATTATCGGCCATACCCCAGGTGATGCATTTGATGTAAATGTTACATTCCCGGATGATTATCAGGCAGAGGATCTTGCAGGAAAGCCAGCTGTTTTCGATACAACACTTAATTATATAGTAGAAAAAGTTGAACCGGAGTATAACGATGTACTCGTTGCTTCAGCTACAGATTATAAGACAACAACTGAGTTTGAGTCAGCTAAGAGAAAAGAACTTGAAGAGCAGAATGAAGAAAGCGACCTTGAAACAGACAAGGCAGCTATCATGCACAAGATTCTTGAATCAAGTAGCGTTTCAGAGTATCCGGAAAATGAGATTAATGACAGAGTTAAGTCAATGATTGATAGCGTAACTCAGTCAGCTCAGTCAAGTGGTTCAGATCTTGCAACATATCTTTCATATTATGGATATACAGAGGATGCCTTCAGACAGCAGGTAGAGACTTCAGTTAAGGAATACATCGAAGAGAAGATGATCGTTGTAACAATAGCTGATAAGGAAAAGATCACAGCTACTGATGAAGAAGTAGAAGCTAAGAAGCAGGAACTTCTTGATCAGATGGGTATCACAGATATTGAACAGCTTAAGGCTGCATACGGTTACGAAGATGAAGACTTCGATTACATGGTTCTCTATGAGAAGGTTCTTGACTTTGTTTACAAGAATGCAACACAGGTTGAGGCTACTGCAACTGATGCAGACGAAGCTTCAGATGAAGATGCAGAAGATATAGAACTTGTTGAAGATGAAGACGAGGCTACATCAGATGCACCGGCAGAAATTGTTGATGACTACGGAACAGATGAATAATCTGTTTAATCAAAGTTGCTTATATAGCAAAAATTAAATGAAAAATTAGCCACCGAACGGTTGACACTTTGTAAATGAAATGTTACAATCATTCGGTGGCTGTTTTACGCAGATGTGGCGGAATTGGTATACGCGCATGATTCAGGTTCATGTCCACGCAAGTGGGTTCGGGTTCGAGTCCCGTCATCTGCAATAATAAATCATTATTCGAAATAGCCAG
>JAILMQ010000027.1 GCA_024692605.1 Eubacterium sp. | reverse complement strand
GAAGTGCCATAAACATATACATAAACGACTTTGTCAGAACAGAATTCAGAACATCTGCAGTAACAAAGCTTCCTACTCCCACGCCTCTCTGTGGCTGTACGGAAGAGCGATAATAATCCTCATTGAGTGGTTCACCATACTGACTATTAGTCTGATTACCATAAGTATTACTGTACTGATTACTGTACTGATTTCCGTAAGGATTACTGTACTGATTGCTGTACTGATTTCCGTAAGGATTACTATTTGCGGTATTCACATCATTATCCTGATAATATGGATTACCGTTTGATGGTACATTTCCATCATTATTGTCATAATAGCCCATTTTGTTTCCTCCTTAATACTTAAAAACATACTCCTTTAATTATTTAAATGCGCCTCTTGCAAGAGCATCTGCTCTGTCATTACCAACGTTGCCGGAATGCCCCTTCACCTTACAAAAGTTAACATTTATTTTATCTTTTATATTATCATAATACTCTTTGTAAAGTCTCGTACCTTCTTTGTTGGTCTTCCATGCTCCCGTTGCCCAGGATTCTATGCCCTGATAATCATAGTAAAGGTCAAGACTTTTTATTCCATTATCCAGACAATAATGGATGGCATGCATTGAACCCTCAAGTTCTCCTGCAACGTTTCTCATTTCAGACATTTCTTCATCATAGAATTTATCTGAATCTTCATAAATAATACCACTATGATAAAGCACAAGTCCATATGCATATTCACCGGTTTCAGTATTATAGCTTCCATCCACAAAGCATATTGCTTCACTTTTCTGAAGGGACTTCATAAACTCTTCAAGGGGAATTTCCGCTTCACCTCTCATAAAAGCTTCAGCCTCTTCTTTTGTTACAAAGCCTTTAAACACCGCTCCGGGAAATCCATCTACATTTTTTTTACATTCATCCCAGGTTGTATAAATTCCCGGAACAACACCGTTTACCACTGCATAGTATTTCTTTTTTGCCATTCTTCTTTCCCATCTATATCTGAAACACTGTATTTACAAGTCTAATATCCAAGTGAATCATTTACAAGTATTACATGAATTCTATCTTCGTGTCTTGAAAATCTTGTTATAAGGAACTGACAGCAGATTGTGTCAGGTGATTTACAATCCATACATGCTCCGGTTTTACAGCATGGTGTGGACAGACCAAATCTCTGTGCATTTATAGGAGCAGCTACATTTCTGGCTCTCTTCATGGCACCATCAAGGTCATCACAAACCTTATTCATTCCAACTATGAAAAGCACCTTTTTAGGTCCCTGTGCTATGGCTGATACTCTGTTGGAATTACCATCAATATTCACCATTACTCCGTCATTGGTGATGGCATTGGCACTTGAAAGAAAGACATCCGCATCATATGCTGCAAGCATTGCTGCTCTCTTATCTTCATAATTATCACGGTCAATAAAATTATACTCTCCTTCTTTAAGGGCATCTACAAGACCGATCTCACGGGCACTCATTGCACCACCCATAGTGACTGATGAGCCTTCAGGAATAATACTAAGCGCAAGCTTTAAAGCTTCCTCTTTATCGGCTGCATAGTAGCCTGTCATATTTCTTGATTCCAATCCCTTTATTACTGTCTTTGCTAAAAGCTCATTTCTCTTTCTTTCATTTTCATTCATAATGATCAACCTCCATCATTATCTTAATCTGTAAAACAGTACTGATCTATTCCGTTGGCAATTCCTGTAACCATCTTAACCTGGAAGGCCGGATCCGCCATCATAAGATCCTCATTCGGATTGGTCATAAATCCCATCTCCAAAAGCGTAGTTGGAACCTGACTCCAGTTATTTCCGGTCATTGTATCTGTTTCCCAAACACCTCTGCCGGTCATTCCGGTTTCAGCGCAGTAAGAATTAAGTATGGCATCCGAAAGAACCCTGCTCTCACTGTACATACTGGAGATATAAGGATTTGATGCAGTTATACAGATCCCCATGGGACCACTGGCACTACTGTTATCTGAACCGTCTGCATGAAGTCTTAAGAATACATCAGCGTTATTATTATTAGCTATTGCTGCTCTTTCAGCACAGGATATAGGAGTAACATTATCTTCTCTGGTGAGGATTACCGTGTATCCTCTTTCAACAAGTTCATCCTTAAGCTGAGTTGCTATGATCATGTTCAGTTCATACTCTGTAAGTCCTGAACTTACTCCTCTGGTTCCACCTGAATCTGCAGCCTTCATCTCTGATGACCCCGGACCATTAGGCTCCATATTTCCAGAAACTACTGAAGAATGTCCCGGATCTATAACTATTATTTTTCCATTTGTCTTTGGTTCCGTAGATTCTGTCGTACTTTCTTCAGAATCCTGAGGAGTAGCATTTTCAGCCACTGCCCCTGAAGGTGTAGCATCTTCCGGAGTTGCTTCAGCAACTCCCGGTGTTGCATCTTCAATGGTTTCCTCTGTTTTTTCCTCTGTCATTAATACTTCTTTTTCAACAGTAGAATCTGTCTTTTTATTTCCACAGGCCACCAAAAGTCCCAAGGACATCATCAAAATAAATACTATTTTTATTTTAGATTTTTTATTAATAATTTTCATTAATCGCCTCAAGTATAGTGTTAATCATTATTTGTATTCTGAAAGCAGAAGGACATTCGCATTCTCAGTACTGTTAAACCTTGATTTTGCCACATCCTGTGAAGTGGTATCAGGATCATACCAGTCATATTCCTCAAAATATGCAAGGATGGACTTATCTTTAAACTTATATCCATTTCTGGCATAGATTTCATTTATTGCTGTCTGCACATCAGCCTTTGAGAGTCTGCTCACCTCAGATTCCGAAAGAAGTCTTGAACTACTGTCAGGGAAGATCTCTCCACCTGAACTAACCTTTTTTGATGAAGCTTCTCCACTGGCTTTCTGAGGAGCGATACTGTCATCTACTGATGACTCATATTCATATTGATCCTTAAAGGCTACTACTGTTTTATTGAATAATGTATCCAGGTCTGAATAACCGTCAAAATTATAAACTACTTCAGACCACCAGCTTTCAACGTGGGTATTAAGTTCCACTGTTTCTCTTGGTGTCTCGATATTATTCAGGTCAAGGGAAACTGTTCCGTCATCCAGAAGAACCAGATTACTGAATTCACCGTAATAATAATATCCGAATTTACCGGTGTAATTTGTGTCATCAATCTCAGTATCAGCAGAAACATCTACAGCATAAACTAAGATCACGCGGTTGTTGTATTCAGAATCCACGCCTTCCTTAGCAGTAAGAAGATATGCACCCGCATAAGTCATCTTGGATATGTCTATTCCTTTCTCCCAGTCAGATGCTGCTGTTGACTCCAGCTTATCCTCAACCTGCTTCTTCATTTTCTGCATGATATCATCAGGAATCTGTTCCAGCTTTGTGATATTGCTATCCAGACCACTGACCTCATATTCTTTTGATAATGAATCAGGAATCATTCCGGTCTCATTAAGACATTCCTGAATCATAGCATCATCGCCGTCAACACTAACTGTTATTTTATCACCATTGCTGAGACCGCTGTCCTTATCAGCAACAAAGCTCCAATAAGATACCGGGTAATCATCATTTTCATTTGTGATGGAAACAGTTCCGTTTGGAGATGATCCCTCAAAGGTAACATTTACCTTGCTGAATATATCAAATGTATCCGCCTTCTTCAGACCGGAAACTGCATAATCAATATTTTCATACTTTAACTTAACTTTAAAACTATCAGCAATCGAAGTTTCATCTACATTCCATTCAAAGGTAATTGTTTCTCCGTTTGAAAGATTAGATGAATTGTTCAGCGAACCGGAAATGTAATTACTAAACATATATTCTGCAGGACAGCTGTAGCTGCTGGCATTGTCAGGCATTGATGCCCCTTTGAATTTAATCTTATTTCCATAGTCTCTTGTGAAGTCTTCAAGCATAAACTTCGCTGAAGCAGAACCAATTGAATCATAGCCTTCTGATGTGATGCTTACATACTTATTCAGATTTACTGTTGGTGTCCAGAACAGATTAAAGAAAAGTAAAACTGCCAGAGACAGAACGATCACTACTGCGCATATGATTCCAACGGTTTTAAACAGTTTCTTCTGTTCTGCAGTAAGCGGTTTTGGCTGCTGTCCCATCTGTGATCCGGCCTGCTGACTAAATCCTTGCTGTGGTCCACGCTGATTAAAACCCTGCTGCTGAGCTCCCTGCTGATTAAAGCCCTGCTGCTGAGCTCCCTGCTGTACTGCCTCTTTATAAACCGGCGCTTTCACTGCATTGCCACAGTAAGTACAAAACATAACCCCATCAGGAATATTATTTCCACACTTAGTACAAAACATCTTTCTGCCTCCTTACCTCTCATCAATTGGGACATAATCTTTATGATGACCTACATATTTATATGCAGGACGAATAATCTTTCCATTATTTGAAATCTCTTCAATTCTGTGAGCTGACCAACCGGCTATACGTGCTATTGCGAATATAGGAGTAAATAGCTCTACAGGAATCTTAAGTACTGAATATACAAATCCACTGTAAAGATCCACATTTGCACAGACAGGCTTATGAACATTTCTTCTGTTTGTTATAAGATCCTTTGCAATTCTTTCCACTCTGTCATAAAGTGCAAACTCTTTTTCATATCCCTCTGCTTCTGAAAGCTTGCAGGCATATTCCTTCAGTATCTCAGCTCTTGGATCTGATATGGTATAGATAGCATGGCCCATTCCATATATAAGGCCTCTCTTGTCAAATGCTTCTTTGTTCAATACCTTGCTCAGATAATCTCTTACCTGATCATCACTTTCGGTATCTGTTACATTTGCCTTAAGATCAGCAATCATCTGCTGAACTTTAAGATTGGCACCACCATGTCTTGGTCCTTTAAGAGAACCAAGTGAACCTGCAACTGTGGAATAGGTATCGGTACCTGTAGTAGAAATAACGTGAGTAGTAAAGGAAGAGTTATTACCTCCACCATGCTCGGCATGAAGTACCAATGCAATATCCAGAACCTGTGCTTCAAGATCTGTGAAGGATGGATCCGGTCTGAGAAGTCTCAGGATATTTTCAGCTGTAGACAGCTCAGCCTTTGGTCTATGAACAACAAGACTGGAATCCATAAACTTATGTCTGTAGCTCTGATAACCATATGCTGCAATTACCGGGAATCTGGCTATAAGTCCGAGAGACTGAGCCAGTACATGTTCAATGCTTATATCATCAGGATTATCATCATATGAATAAAGTGTTAGCACACATCTCTGCATTATATTCATAATATTTTTACTGGGAGCTTTCATGATAACATCTCTGTTGAAATTTTCCGGAAGAGGTCTCATCTGACCTAAAAGATGGAGAAATGTATCCAGTTCACTCTGTGTAGGAAGCTCTCCAAAAAGGAGCAGGAATACGGTTTCTTCAAAACCATGTCTGCTTTCATGAAATCCTTTAACCAGCTTTCTTACATCTATACCCTGGTAATAAAGCTCACCCGGAATAGGAACTCTTTCATTTCCTTCCACACGGAAACCGGAAACGTCAGATATATTGGTAAGACCGGTAAGAACACCTCGTCCATCTGAATCACGAAGTCCTCTTTTAACATCATACTTTGTATAAAGGGACGGTTCTATCTTATCTGCACCGAATTTTCCGGCATATTCTTTTATCCAGTTATCAAATTCAAATTTCTGTTCCATAAAACACTCCTTATTTAATGTTTTATATTTCTATAATATATCTTTCAAATGCGTTTACTACTCTTGTATCATTGTAAACATCTTCTCGTTTAAACTCACGCCCATAACTCAGATGAACATGTCCATGAACAAAAAGCTGGGGCTTATGTTTATCCAGAATATAATTAAAGCATTCAAATCCCATATGAGGAAGATCAGATCCATCATGGAAGCCCTTCGCCGGGGAATGTGTCAGAAGAATATCTATTCCCTTAATCCTTCTTATTTTAGGTCTGAGCTTAACATATCTTAACCACATCTGACGATCTGTATACTGATAACCACTGTAATTATAGCACATGCTTCCGCCTAATCCCATAATTCTCAGTCCCTGGTATTCATATATCTTATCATCCACGCATATACATCCAAGGGGCGGCGTATCTTTATAACATCCATCATGATTTCCATGCACGTAAAGAATAGGAGCAACGGAAAATGTAGCCAGAAACTCCAGATACTGCGGTGCCAGATCCCCTGCTGACAAAATGAGATCAATACCCTCTAATTTAGTTTTTTCAAAAAAATCCCATAAGTACTTAGATTCAACATCTGCCAACGCAAGGATTCTCATATCCTCTACTCCTCTGAATCAGTTTTCTCAGTCTGAATACCCTTCATTTCAACTACTTCTTTTACATCTTCCTTTAATTCATCTATCTCAGGAATAGTACCTACCACATTATCGGCGAGCCAGTTCATTTTTATGACATCCTCTACTTCGAATTTATTACCTTCGGCATTTCGAAGCTTTCCATCCTGGGAATATATTTCTCCAAAAACCGGAAATCTGTCTTCAATGATCAATTCTTTAATGGTATTAACAAGACGCCTTGTACCGGCCGGAACCTTTCCGGAAAGGATAAGATCCACAACTCCCGCAGAAAGTCCCCACCAGTAATTGATAGGTGTACTTTCACTTTCAGCATCAGCATTGTCCCATTCTCCACGCATGATCATATTGATTATCCGTTCGTACATAACTCCCCAGTTATAGGTAGCCATGGTCATATTAAGAGGGCCTTCTGTAGTAACCCTGTAAAGTCCGAAATTCCTTGAAGCTCTGTTAGGAGTTATCATATCCTGATCTGATACAAAATCAATTCCTTCCTCATAAAACTCATGGTAAAGGTCTTCTACTAACTCTGTACTCTTCAGTGCTCTCCACTTCAAATAAATCTTCGCCCGGGGATTAACCATTTTAGCCCCCTGAGCAAATGCATTAATATTTGCGGTTATACCAAACACCGGATACTCTGCAAGATAACCAATCTTATCTGTTTCTGTCAGTGCCCCTGCAACCATTCCCGAAAGGAACTTTGCTTCATACAACCTGGCATCATACATTCTGATATATCTGTGAGATGTATTAAGTGAACAGTTCAGTATCTTAACATTCGGATACTTTATGGCACATTTCAGGCTGGCATCAACAAGCTGGGTAATAGGAGTAAAGATAACATCCACCTTCTGTTTTTCAATCAGGTTTTCCATTATCTCGATGGCATCCTGCTCATTAACCGCTGTCGTAACCTTATAGGTTACTATCTTATCTCCAAACTTTTCTTTTATATGATTTCTTCCCAGTTCATGTCCATAAAACCAGTCTGACTGAGAAGGATCTGTACTATAAACGAAAGCAACTTTAAGTGGTCTTGAAGCTGAATACATGGAAGAAAGAATATGAGAAAATACCTTCTTCTTTTCTTCCGGCGGTGTGAGTGAAACCTCAACATCGTTGCTGTCATTTATAACAAGAAACTCCTGCCACATGGCAGTTATCTCACTTTGGATTACCTCCAGTCCCATGTCGCAGATGGTATCAAAGCCCTGAAGTTTGATAAATGTAAGGAACGCGTCACCTGTTGTAATATTCTCCAGATGCTGTCCACCTCTGGCCTTAAAGGCCTTGTCGAATCTCCTGTAGGCCGCCTTCAGTTCCAGAAGTGTATCCTCACTCCATATCTTTGATTCCTGTGATCTAAGGGCAATTCCCGAGCCATCAGCTGTATCAGCTGCCGTTCCTATACTGGAAATCTCCTCAGAAACTCCAACTTCTCCACCATGCTTCTCAGCGATATTTACTTCTTCTATAAGCTGGCTATAGCTGCCCGGTTTTGAAAACCAGATAAAATTCACTCCGGTCTTCTTATTAAAATCCATGAACTCGTAATATATTTTTATTTCATTATTTGTTTCGTCGTATTTAGGAACCTTTCGGGTAACAAAAGCAGGAATTGAATCTGCTTCAAAGAATTTCAGAACACTGACTCTTTTATTACCTTCAACGACATAATAATAGTTCAGATACTCATATACCTTGATGGCATCATGAATACCCTCCTCAAGATGTGAATCGCAAAGTGATGACCACTTGGCACAGAACTCTGTCTTTTCATCCATAAGTGGCATGAAGTTGGATGCAAAGGCCTGGGTTCTTCCGGCATTACTGGTTCCCACAACTCTGTCCAAAGGTATATCAACAAGACCCAGAGACACATCACTGGAAACATCATCCTTATTTATTAATTCATCCAGAACCGGAAGATATGGCTGTTTCTGTTTAGACACATCCTGTTTGTACGCCTTAAGCCCCATCTTCCTGGCTTTTTCATATAGTTCTAAAGACATTGATTAACCTCACTATCCTTTATGAGATCCTCGAAATCCCGGAACGCTTTGCTTCTTCGGCTACTGCTGCCGCAACCACCTTAGCAACATTTTCATTAAATGCATCCGGAATAATATACTCCTCGTTTAATTCATCATCTTTAACTATTGAAGCGATTGCTCTTGCTGCAGCCTCCTTCATAGGTTCTGTAATAGCCGTTGCTCTTGCATCAAGAGCACCTCTGAAGATTCCCGGGAATACCAGAACATTATTAATCTGGTTAGGGAAATCTGATCTTCCTGTAGCAATAATCCTTGCCCCACCCGCCTTTGCTTCATCAGGCATTATTTCAGGTGTTGGATTAGCCATGGCAAAGACAATAGGATCATCAGCCATGCTGCGTACCATCTCAGCTGTAACAAGTCCCGGAGCAGAAACACCGATGAATACATCCTTACCTTTTAATACATCTGCAAGACTTCCACTTTCCTTATTCTTATTTGTAACTGCGGCAATTTCCTGCTTTGCCGGATTCAGTCTTGGATCACCATCAACAAGTGCTCCTTTACTGTCAACAAGTACTACATTTCCGATTCCGAAGCTCTGAAGGAGCTTGCAGATTGAAATTCCTGCTGAACCCGCTCCACTTATTACTGCGCTTATATCTTCCCATTTTTTGTTTACTATCTTAAAAGCATTAGTAAGGCCTGCAGCAACTACAATTGCAGTACCATGCTGATCATCATGAAATACAGGGATATCAAGTTCTTCCTTAAGTCTTCTCTCTATCTCAAAGCACCTTGGTGCTGAGATATCCTCGAGATTGATACCACCAAAAGATGGTGCCAGTCTCTTAACTGTCTCTATTATTTCCTCAGTATCCTTTGTATCTATACAGATAGGAAATGCGTCTACATTTCCAAACTTTTTGAAAAGTACTGATTTACCTTCCATTACAGGGATTGCTGCCAAAGGACCGATATCACCTAATCCAAGTACAGCTGTTCCGTCTGATACTACTGCTACAGTATTGGCTTTAAGAGTATACTTGTATGCATCGTCAGGGTTCTCTGCAATCTTTCTGCAAGGCTCTGCCACGCCCGGGGTATAGGCTGTTGACAGATCATCTTTATTCTCCAGTTTCACCTTAAGAGCTACCTCAAGCTTTCCACTGTTATCCTCGTGCATCTTTAAACTTGCCTTGTTGTAATCCATTTTTTCCTCCTTAATTACAATCAATTGCTATATATAATCAACTACTTAGCAAAGTCAAAAAGGGACATCTGCTCTCCTGTAGTTTTATTCTCATACTGCCGTTTCCAGGCTTTTATTGTTTTGGACTCATACATTATGCCCAGTTCTTTACATATCTTTTCTGTTTCAGCAAGAATAGCTGTTCTGTTCTCCGGAAGAAGTTCTCCCGGTTTATCATTCCTGCTGACATACATCTCATATTCCTTAGGAAATCTTTTCTCGTACTGCTTATAGAAGAAATCCCTTACGGATTTTTTAACCGCCAGTCTCATGTCTGCAAGGTCTATTCCAATAATATCACACTCCGCAAGTTTTTGAATCAAATTAATAATATCTTTTTCATCATCATTTACGAAAGGTATTATAGGATACATGGTTGCAATAACATCAATCCCCTCTTTCCTGAGATTCCTAATGAGTCTAAGTCTGTCTTCACTTCCCAGTGTCTCCGGTCCGTCAATCTTTTTTAGTTTATCATCATCAAGGGTTGGAATTTTGATTTCTACAACACATTTTGTCTTTCGGGATATTCCTTTCAGTACATCAATATCTCTAAGTATTCTATTCTGATATGTACTTATTATTACACCATGATCATAATTCTCTATAACCTTAAGGGAATTTCGGGTAAGTAAATATTCTTCCTCGTATTTATTATATGGATCTCCCATATTTCCCAGAATTATGATTCCTTTATTACGTCTGGCTTTTAATACCCCGGCAAGAAGCTCAGGAGCATCAGTTTTCACTCCCAGGTCCATGGAATCGCTTCCCGCTATCTCCGTAAGCAGAATACTGTCCTGAGTCCGGCCACGATATAAGTTTAGTCCGTTTTGTGGTGTAAGAATATTTCGGCTTTCAATAATATACATAATTACTCCGTTAATAATTAGATGAAGTCAAAGGTCTGCTGTTCATAATCCAGATCCTTATACTCCAGTTCTTCACCCTTTGTCTTGCTGCTGAAATCAACAACAACCGTAGTTGTTCTGTTTCCTGTCATCTGCTGGCCAAGGATATAATTGATATCGAATCTGCCTGTGATCTCAGGTGTTGCTCCACGGGCAGGAACTATTAGCTGACAATTATTCTCCTCCAGAAGCTTGAAGATCGGCTCCCATATGTAGATGTCCTTCGCAGCACCGAAGGGGTTATCTATAAATAATGTTTTTGATCTGGATGTAGTATCTGTAACTGCATACATTCCTGCAATATAATTGATTATTGAGATCAGGAACTGTATGTAAATACCCTGAGACTGACCTGTACTTCCTACAGCCTCCTCATACTTCAGATATCTGCTCTGTTCCTTGATTCGTTCTCTCTTATAAAGCATAAGCCTTATCTTGGACATATCTGTAACAATTACAGAGAACATCTTTTTCATTGAAAGACTGCTGTTCAGAAGCTTAAGTCTCTCGCTGTCGGTATCCTTCTTATCAACTTCGTCAACAATCTTATCAATATATTCAGACATTCTGTCTTTAATGAATTCATCCTTTACGTATGGAATGCTGAGTTTTATCATCTGAACTCTGGTATCACCTACACTGATTTCAGAAAGCTTTGTGAGCTTATCAAGTTCAGTTCTGACATCCAGACATCTCTCAACGCACTGTTCAACAAAGCTGTCCTTAAGCTGCTGCATTCCTTCAAGACTCTTCTCGATTCTTTCCTTTTCAAGAACAATAATCTCGATAACCTCGTTAAGTCTCTTAAGAAGTCCTTCTGCATCTTTGAAGTTTTCAGGAATTACCACATCATCCCTTATTGATGCAGCCAGTTCCGATACATTTAACTCATTCAGAGATTCATAAACCTTAAGCTTAACCTTCAGCATATCTGACTTTGCTCTGTCGATGGTCTTTGTAACCTTGTCATACTTAAGGAGGAAGGCATCAAAGTCTTCTCTTATTCCTTCCATATTGTCTCTGACATCTATTCTTGAAACATCTATCTTGTTGGTCTCTACTATTCTGGAAGCAAGTCTGAGAAGATCATCATTTCCTCTTGATAGTTCATTAAACTCCTTCAGCTTCTTTCTGGCATTAATGAGGTCATCATTACATCTATCCAGAACAGCCTTTTTCTCCTTTGCAAGGGTTTCAATATCCTCCGGAAGATCTCCTTTTTCCAATTCTATAAGAGCCTCGTTTCCATATTCGTTTACAAGGCGTTCCTTTGCATAGCTGATACTTCCGTCCAGTCTTGCCTGTTTGGTTGAATAATCGTTAAATGCCTTTTCTGAATTCTTCTTTTTCGAGCTTAATTCTTCCAGACCTGCCCTGCTCTTTTCAAGCAGCTCACGGCTAACCACAGGAAGTGCATTTTCATCATCTGCCGAACGTAATCTTTCAATATCAACTCCAAGATTTCTTATGATGCTCTCCTGCTTTTCGATAGTGTTATTCAGATTGTCACGAAGCATCTTTTCTTTTTCGAGGGAAAGCGGATTATTCAGGTCATTTCCAAGAGCATTATCAAAGGCTGTCTCAAGCTCAGGAAGAGACTTATTAATCATTGGAAATGCCGTATCCTCTACATAATATGCAGCAAATCTGTTTTCCCATCTGTTTTCCTGGGTAGCAAGTTCTTCACGCAGATTATCACATGCTGTTTTAAGCTCCAGAAGCTTTATCTCCTGCTTTCCAAGCTCATCAGAGATATTCTCAATATTTTTTCTGATCCTGTTTTTATCTGCTTCCAGACTCTTATCCTGTTTTTCAAGGTCACTGATAAGATTATAGTATGAAGCCATTTCATTCAGAACCGATATATCATTCAGAGAAATTTCCAGATTCTTTCGGATAGTTTCTTCCTTTTCTGCCAGAGTTCTTTCCTGCTTTTCGTTATCCTTCAGCTTCGCTTCCAGATCACCGAGAAGTCTTTCCATATCTCTTTCCCGGATTCTGGCCTCCTCCAGTCTCTGAGTCAGCTTATCATATCCTCCCGCAATGTACATGCGAACAAAATCAAGATCCTCTCTCAGAGTTTCCAGAGTATCCTCATTACTTCTTATTTCCTCACCGAAGGTGGTCTGCTCTTCACCAAGAATATCCAGTTTTGTAACCACGCTCTTTGGACTGATAAAGAATTCCTTTTCACGTCTTATTATTTCTACGCCTTCACCGGCTATAAGTGAAGCATTCTCCAGTCCATCTCTATCATAGAGTACGATTTCCTCATCAATATCCAGTTCCTTGATTCCCGGATCATCGCATATTTTGTCAAGATTTCTAACCACCACACCATAAGGAATTCCCGGAAGACGTTCAAGTATTCTGGATTTCATATCATCAGGAAGAGCGGATATGTAATCCATACCGAACATAGCATCAGCCCCATGTCTGGTGGACAGATACTCCTTCACCTTTTCCACTGATGATGTAGGCTGAATAAGTCTGCCCTCCCTAAGACTGGCCTCTTTCTTATTCAGTACTTCCATCTTCTGCTTCATCTCGTATATCTTTACGATTCCCGCAGTTACTCTTTCACTTAATTCTTCTGCAAGAACCTCAGGTGATGCAGCTTCATTTCCGGTATATATCTTGCTTATTGCTTTAAACTTATTCTTATTCTTTCCGAATTCCACGGACTTTTCTTCCAACTCTTCAATCTGCTGATGAAGTATTGAAAGATTGATTTTTTCATCCTCCAGCTTCTGTCTGATCTCATCAGATTCCTGACGAATACTTATAAGCTTTGCATCAGTTTCCTGAAGTTCTTTTTCGTGCCCGCCGAGCTTTGTCTGCATTTCAGTTATCAGCTCCGCAGGTTTTCCGATCATCACCTGACTAAGTCCCTTTTCAAGCTCGCTAAGAGAACTGTTTCTGGACTTAAGGTCATCCTTTATGTATTCCTGTCTGCTTCTGATGACGGCAAGTTCTGTTTCACCCTCAGCAAGCTGTTTCTTTTTCAGCTGAATATCTTCCTCAAGTGCATTTGCCCTTTCCGAAAGAGCTTTAAGCTGGGTCTCTGACTTTTCTTTATTCTTATCTAATCTGTCTCTGATATTTGCAACGACAGCATAGATGTCACCGGCTTCTTTAGATATATCATCTCTCTTAATGCTTATCTTCTCCAGTTGCTCAATAGCTTTTTTAAGCTCGGTGTATTCCGATGCCGCCTGTCTGAATCTGTAATTTTCGTCCTCTGATTTTATTTCCTCTTCAAGTTTTTCAATATAGCCGGAGATTTCGTCTGATTTCCGCTTCAGATTTTCATATTCTCTCAGTTCCTTAACGATACTGATAATGTCCAGCTGTAGCTTGGTGTTTTTCAGATTCTGTTCCGCATTTTCTACATTTGCATTGGCAGCATTCAGTCTTTCTTCTCTCTTCTCCTTTTCGGATTCAAGAGTCACGTAAACCTTGCCACACTCCTGTGCAAGCCCTTCCTGTTCCCTGTAGAGTTCCATAAAGGATTCAATTCTGTCTATCAGAAGCTGAATCAGTTCCTGTTCATGATCATAAACCTGAATTCCTCTCTTCTTTTCAGCCAGAACCTTCAGCTCTTCCTGAATAGTCATAAGAAGAGAAACCGTACTTTCGGTTTTATCTGTTTCCCTGTCTGTCTTTGCAAGATATGCCTTCTCTATTATTTCCTCAATAAGAAGGTCCTCGATAACTCTTCTGGTGGTCTTATAGTTTGTTTCAAAATAAGTACGTACGTGACCCTCAGTTTTGTTAATACCACGGATTATCTCCCAGTGGCTTTCATAGAGTCCGTATTCAGCAATAAACTTCTGATACTCACCCTTCCTGTCAAAAAGTCTGACAATTATATTCTTATCATTTCTCGCCAGATCATGAAGGTAATTCCTGAGAGCCTTGTAGGATATATTCTCCTTCTCCTTGGTAAGCGGAAGGTTCACAATATCATTTCTATTGTAATCCCTATAGAATATTACATAGTTGAAATACTCTATCTGTGCAGTACCATCCTCGCGCTCTTCATCTGTAGTCGCAGCTCTTTTTGCAGCAAAGCCTGTTGTCATGTATCTCAGGCCATCCTTGATGTCACATTCGTCCAGCTTCCACTCAATAAGAGAATGAATAACTGTATTTCCGCAATCCCTGAAAAGCTTTTCAATAGGCTGCTTGTCATCCAGTGTAGAATTAGGGATCAGGTTCTGCATAAGAAGCAGCATAAGAACACTTTTTCCACCACCGTTTGCAAGGTCATATAATGTATTACGACCATACATTCTCATGGAAAAATCATCATAGCTCTGAGTACCGAAATTGTATTTTACATTATTAACTCTTATCCTGTTTATACTAGGCATTCAGATCACCTCCCTCATTGGAGAAGTAATCATATATGGCACTACTCTCAAAATAATTTTCTGCAATTGCATGAAATCTGTCCGTAGGATAAAGACGGTCTTCCACCATAACAAACATATCCTCACCACACATGAAGTTTGCGGTAAGCTTTGCATATCCCATTCTGGAGCCTCTGGAAGCCTTGTTTCTGTCCTTGTCCTCAGAAATAAAGGGAGGAAGACTGTCCCACAGAAGTGCAACGGCTGTCATGGAGCTGTCATTAGCTTCATCCTCAGTATAGCTGACATTCTCATCGCCTATCCTCTTCAGATCGGCAGACACCGCTTCAACCAGTTCATCCAATCGCATATATTCCTTTATCTGATATGTGTCTGAAGATTTATAAAACTGAAGAAGCGCCTCGTAAACAATAAAATAAACAAGATACAACTCCTTATTAAGTCTCAGTCCCATCTGCTTCTTCAGATCATCATTCGTATAGCCAAAAACCTTATTTCCGGAACCTGCTGTTACAAATAAGGTTTCATTATATTCATAAAGACGAAGGTTAAGCTTTGACAGAAGTTCGCTTACTATGTCATAGGTTTCTGAATCAGAATAGAAGGCGTTATAAAGCTCACTGGTTTCTTTATCCTTAAGGGATATATTTTTGCCCACTGCAAGTACACTATATATTTCAAGTGCCTTTTCCAGACTTTTTTCCATTAGTCGCGCCTCCTTTCAAAAACTATTTTTGACATTTCTGCCAGCTCCGAACCTTCTTCGGAGGTGAATTTTATTTCATCTTTTTCAAATATTATTTCAAAGCAGATATCATCATATTCATCAAAACTGCTTTCCTTCATATATTTAACCACTGCATCTTCAAGAAATGTTTCCGCACCGTCTCTCAGCTCTGAAATCTTGTATATCTTCTTTCCTGCAAGATGAGTAAGGAAGGAATAATAATCACGGTTTTTATAAACATCCTTTCCGAACTTTACCTCAAGTATTGCAGCATATTCTTCAAGAGTAACTCTGTCCCATCTGCTGAGTCTGCCAAGAAGCTCTTCGAAAAGCTTTGCAAAATTCTTTCCGACACTTTCACTTAAGATTTCATCCTCATATCTGAAATCCAGGTCAGCCTTTAATTCTTCTCGTTCCTCACCCTTAAGTGAATCACCGGTTTTCTGAAGAACCAGATTATCAATCGTAGCAATAGCCATGCTCTTTCTTCTTCTGGGAAGCATAAATGGATTAACTACCATTTCCAGAATATCGGGCCTGTCTTCTGATATTATCCTATTGAGAAATGCCTCATAATCAAAGGAATTACGCAGGCTTCTTGTCCTGCTTCTTCTTACCATCTCATCAGAGAATCTGGAAAGCTCCGCAGTTGCTGCAATAAGTGAACTATGATTTTCTATGGTCTGCTTCAGCATAGTCTGCAGCTTAAGAATATCTGAGGCAGCTCTGGAATTATCTCCGGCTGTAAGTCTTGTAACCGCCTTATCCACCAGCTCTCTGTTTCTTGTAAAGGATTTATGTTCCTCTGCAAACCATCTGGAAGTTCTTTCCATATATTCATCCACAGCCTGGGTACCGGCGTGTACATCTGTAAGCAGAAGCTTCATTACTTCCTTTCTATGTTTCTCCAAAGCCTTAACTTCAATATTGATCCTCTGGATAACATCCATACTGCCCTTGAAGTTTTCAGACTTAATAAGTTTCTCCAGCAGAAGCTGCTGAACATTTATACGGCTTTCATCTCTGACTTCCTTGGTGGTCAGGTAAAACTCTATTCCATCTTCAGTAATGGAATAAACCACATCCTTCTCCTGAACGGCACTGTCGATGAATCTGACCCTGGAAATTCTTGTCTGCTTTTCGGCAGGCTCATAGAAAGAAAACTCAAAGGCCTTGCCGTAGTTTCTTATCTTATCGAAGATATATCTGACCAGTTCTTCCAATTCCTGAGCAGAATATATATCCTCACTATCTGACTGAGAACCTATGACTCTGCCACCTGCATACAGGTCAAAATCACGTCTCAGGGTTTCAAGACAAAAATCCTCGTAGTCCTTATACCTGACAGGTCTGTCATTAAAGCTGTTTTCATTAATGAAGAATCTGAGTACAGCAAGAGTAATATAACCCATATCCAGAAATCTAAAACGACCCTCTTTATACTGACCAAATGTATTTTCAGCCAGCGAAAAAAAAGGATAGAATTTCCTCAGGTTAAGCATTCTCTCAGTATGGTTTTTAATGATATCGTCTATCAGGACGTAATTCTCAGCCATAGCTTCTTCTTTCTGATTTATATCTCATATATAAATGCGATTTTTCATTCCACAACATAGTGTACATAAGCTTTTATATTCTACCATAAAATCGCAAGATATAAAAGCCTTGCACAGATAATTTCCAGATGATACTATGACATAAGTGTCATAGATCAACATACTCTCCTGCTCGCAGGGAGAGTATGTTGATCTCATGACACGCTGAAACATGAGGAAGTAGCGTTTTTCATAGAAAAACAGCGGATTCCGAATGTTTTAAGGATTGCGTGAGTTTCGTAAGAAACGGAGCAATCCGTATGTCATAGATGTCTCATGACACACTAAAAACGAATTCTTACTTACTCTCGGAGTTTTAATATGAGTTTTAAAATCAAAGTTATCATATGCTGTATCATCGGGCTGATCATAGTGGGAGCAGCCGGTTTTGGTATACATTTTCTTCATACTCAAAACAAAGATATAAATATAGAAACCCCTACAGATGCTGCAACTAAAACTGACGCAGAACCAAAAGCTTTTTCCCCACACTGGAAAACTGAAAACGGTAATAAATACTACGAAATCGAAGAAGGAAAAAATGCCACCGGATGGCAGACTCTTTATGACCATAAATACTATTTTGATAACGATGGTGTAATGCTGACAGGCTGGCAGAATATACTGGGCAAAAGCTATTATTTTTACGATAGCGGAATGCTGGCCACAGGATACAGGGAGATAGACGGAAGGCCTTTTGTCTTTGATGATAATGGTCAGATAGTAAGTAAAGCCGGTCTCGTTGAAAAGATAGATGCTGTGCCCGAAGAAGATTCTTCAGAGCATTCCCTTTATGGAATAGGCGGATATACACCTGACAGTGAGGATAATATATATATAAATCAGGCCCTTCAGAAAGCGAAGGGAAACTCTTCCTATCAGATTGGATTTGTTTTGATAAATATTTATACGGGAAAAGGATTAGCTTATAACTGTGATCTGGATGTTTATTCAGCCAGTTGTATCAAAGGGCCTTATATCGCAAGTCTGGTTTCAGACCAGCCGGAACTGATCGAGCGTCAGAAAAATAATATGATTCAGATTCTGATGTACTCAGACAATAAGCTATACAGTTCCTACAGAAGAACCTATGGCAGGGAGCACTTAAAGAAATGGATTGGTGATCTGAATATAGATGAGGGCTTCTGTACCTACAACTATCCGAGAATAAGTCCAAGAATCTTATCTAAACTCTGGGTTAAAAATTATTTCTTTTTCAATACAGATGACACAGGCCGCTCCATAAGCAGCTGGTATGAACAGCCAAACCAGTCACCGGTGTATACAGCCATTGGAGCAAAAAAACATACACAGTCAAAGGCCGGATGGCAGAACGAAAGTAAATACGCCTCCTCAAATGATGGTGGTATCGTTTATCCCGATGTATCTGCAGGAGGCTGCTCGGCTCCATATGTCATAGCAATATGTTCGAACATCCCATCGAATCTGGAATCATTAGAACCCCTTTGCCTGACACTGGATCAGTTAGCCCGGAAAACAGATAACAATGACCCGAATTAACATATAACATAATAATCAAAAAAGTGAGGCAACGCCTCACTTTTTTGATCTATCACTCAAACTTAATTGAATCATAAACTCCGAAATCCACTGATTTTTCATAACTGTAGTTGGGGTCCATGTCCTTCGCCCACTCTGTATAAAGGGAATCCATATAGGTTCTTCTCTTGCTGACTATAAGGTCCTCTTTTCTTTTGTCCGTAGCCTCTCTATCTGTAAGAGCTTTCATATAGAATATATGATAACCATACTCAGACTCAATTACCAGACTGTAGGATCCATCCTCAAGACTATATATCTGTTCAGCCACATTATCACCGTAGATTCCTGATATCTCACCAGGGGTCATGGTATAGTACGCCGCATTATGTAAACCATAGTATTCTGCCAGTCCCTCAATATTTGTGCTGTTGGCACCTGTTGAAGACGTACCGTCATTGGAGCCACTGTCAATAGGATTTATAAGTGTATTATAAGCTTGAAGCGCCCTTTCATACTGGGACTCCTTTTCGTCATCGGAGAACTTCGTCACATCTCCGTTTGACGCCACCGCATAGCATTCAAAATAAAGATCATAGAATGTGGTTTCTCTTGCATCTTCATCTGAAACCTCAATTCCGGCACCTTCTATAATGGTATCATAAACTTTTTTAGCCAGCGCATTCTCCTGCATAACCTCATGAACCATATCATAGTTCAACTGCATCTCTTCAATCTGCTTATCTGTCAGCTCTTCATAGAAGGCATCCGCCTCTTTATCCACATTCTTTGTTTCATCCTCGGAAAGGGCACATTTATATTCATTAGCCTTGCTTGCCAGCATCTTTACATGGACGATGTCTTCAATAATATCTTTACGGGTAACATCCTCCATATTGGCACTCTGATCTCTGGTAACGGATATATCAGTTTTCCAGATAGCATCTCCGTAGGTCTTATCATAGTCTTCAATCACACTATTTGCATACAGAAAAACCTCACCAAAGGAAACATCCTCTCCGGCAAAACTAAATACCGTATCCTCCGGACTGGCAGCCTCTTCCTCTCTAAATCCACAGGAAGCCGCTCCCAGACACATAATAAGTGTAAGTCCGGCAGCCATTACCCTTTTCAGTTTGCAGATACTATTTATCTTTCTCATTTTCTTTCTCTTTCACTATAAGCTCGCTATATATGTCATCAACTGATTTCTCAATGGCAGCAAGCATATTTTCCTGTATCAGGCTGGAGGTCTTAATTGCAAAGCCTGATTCTTTGGTGGTAATAAGTCTTATCTCACCTTTATATTTCTTCATGAAATCAGGTATTTTCTCAACCCTTACCTTTGTACCATCCCTTATTATATACTGAACGAAGCCATTTGCATAGCGAATAAATGTCATACTCGCCTGATGTGCTTTTGCCCTTATAATTGCAACCTGAATAAGTCTTTCCATAGGTTTTGGTACTGTACCGAACCTGTCTTCAGCTTCAGCAACTATATCTTCAGCATCCTCCTGATTCTCTATATGAGATATCCTTTTATAAAGCTCCAGCTTCAGATATTCATTTCTCACATATTCATCCGGAATATATGCATCAACAGGTATATCGATGGAGGTGTCGAAATCCTGAACCTCCTCTTCACCTAGTTTCGCCTTTATTGCCTTGTTAAGAAGTTTAACATAGAGGTCATATCCTATTTCCTCCATATGACCGGACTGACTGCTGCCAAGTACATTTCCCGCACCTCTTATTTCCAGATCCTTCATGGATATCTTATATCCTGAACCCAGTTCAGTAAATTCTCTAATGGCAGATAGTCTCTTCTCAGCAACTTCCTTTATGACCTTATCTCTTCTATACATCAGAAATGCATAGGCAGATCTGTCAGATCTTCCCACACGCCCTCTCAACTGATAGAGCTGAGCCAGTCCGAAGTTATCTGCATTATGAATTATCATTGTATTTACATTTGGAATATCAAGGCCTGTTTCAATAATGGTAGTGGATACAAGAACATCAATCTCTTTATTGATAAATGCATGCATTATATTTTCCAGTTCCCGTTCCTTCATCTTACCATGGGCAAATTCTATAACAGCATCCGGAAGCAGACTCCTGAGTTCCAGGGTCACTCTTTCTATATCATCCACACGATTATATACATAATAAACCTGTCCATTTCTGGCCAGCTCCCTGGAGACCGCTTCCTTCACGATTTCCTTATCATATTCCATAACATAGGTCTGGATAGGACGTCTGTCCACCGGGGGCTCTTCCAGTATACTCATATCCCTTATTCCAATAAGGCTCATATGCAGTGTACGTGGAATAGGTGTTGCAGTAAGGGTTAATACATCAACTGTATTCTTCAGCTGTTTTATGGTCTCCTTATGTTTAACACCAAAGCGTTGTTCCTCATCTATTATAAGAAGTCCAAGTGCTTTATAACCCACATCCTTTGAAAGAAGCCTATGGGTTCCTATTACTATATCTACGGAGCCCTTTTTTAGCCCTTCCAGAGTTTCTTTAGTCTGCTTTGCGGTACAGAATCTTGAAAGCACACTAATATTCACCGGATAGTCCTTCATTCTCTGGACAAATGTTTCAAAATGCTGTTCTGCAAGAATGGTGGTAGGCACCAGATATGCCACCTGCTTTCCATCCTGAACTGCTTTGAAGGCTGCACGGATTGCAACTTCGGTCTTTCCAAAGCCAACATCTCCACAGATAAGTCTGTCCATGATATGATCACTCTCCATATCATGCTTTGTGTCTTCTATTGCACTTACCTGATCCGGTGTTTCTTCATACGGAAATAGTTCTTCAAATTCCTTCTGCCATACGGTATCTTCAGAGAAGGCATAGCCCTTTCTGTTTTGTCTGATGGCATATAGCTCTATAAGTTCATTTGCGATGTCATCTACATTTGACTTAACTCTGGATCTGGTCTTCGACCACTCACTTCCACCCAGCTTATTCAGCTTCGGAGGTCTTGAATCCTTACTGGAATATTTGCCAATAAGACTGAGCTGTTCAATAGGAATAAACAGCCTTCCACCGCCGGCATAATCAATATTTATGTAGTCCCTCTCTCTTCCATCAGAGGTTTTTACTTTTTCTATACCCTTATATATTCCAATTCCGTGTCTTTCATGGACCACATAGTCCCCGACGCCTATTTCATCTAGGCTGGAATACTTAGGTGCTTCATATTTTTTACGAAGCTTTTTTCTCTTCTTTTTCTCCCCTTCAAAGATCTCATTTTCACTAATTATGGCGAGTCCTGCTTCAGGAATCCTGAAGCCCTCTTCAAGACTTCCGGTTGTGATCATCACTTCCCGTTCTTTTAAAATACGGTTGGTTGATGTTGTGAAAAATGCAGGAATATCCTCATCCATCAAAAACTGGGATAATCTCTTACCTCTTGTAGGGGATGGAGAAAGAATTATGATCTTATAATCATCTTTTCTCCATTTTTTTATATCCGATATCAACAGGGAGGTATCACCTCTATAGGAGCCAATACCCTTAAGTTCTATATTAATATTTGAGTTTTCATTCCAGTCTGTTTCCTTACGGTAAAAATCAGAAAGCAGATACAGCCTTGTCATGCAAAGCCTTGCCAGTGTTTCTTTGTCACTAAAAAGAACCTCCGCCTGTCCCGGAAGAATATATCCACTTTCCAGACGCGATTCCATGGAAACAGCAAACTCTCTTGCATAACCTATCAGTCTTTCATAAACCCGTGAAGGTTCATCAACAAAAACCGGGGTATCCTTAGGGAGATAATCAAGAAAAGAAACTGTGTCAGTAAAGAAATATGTTACAAAACTATCCAAACCCGAAGTAGAGTTATATTCCTGAATCTCTTCCTTAACATGCTTTATGTATGAAGTAAGACGGGCATAGCTCTGGGTTTTGAATTCCTTTTTAAATGCACCGGCAACCCTTTCACTTTCCTCATCTATCTCATTTATTCCTCGCCTTATTCTTGCGGGACTTAAAACATATTCACTGGCAGGTAGCACCTCTATGGACTCACACTGCTCGATAGACCTTTGGGAATTTTCATCAAAGTATCTGATGGATTCTATCTCATCCCCGAAGAATTCAACACGACAAGGGCACTCTTCTGTCAGGGGGTATATATCAAGTATTCCTCCTCTGACAGAAAACTGCCCTCTTGATTCGACAATTCCGGAGTTTTCATAACCAAGCATGGTAAGCTCGGCTTTGATCTTATCCATATCTACTTCCTGACCTACCTCCAATGTGAAAGCATGCCTTTCGAAGTATTTAAGATCCGGTAACCTGTCCATTACACCATCAATCGTGGTTATAATAACTGTCGGTTCATTCTTATATATTCTTTTTAAGATTTCCAGTCGCCTGGCTGATGTAAGATTCCCATGAACATCCGCATAATAGAAAAGCGCATCCTTCGCAGGGTAAAGAAAAACATTTTTGTTATAAAACCTGTAGTCCTGATACAGTTTTTCAGCTCTGGCAGTATCATATGTTACTACAAGAGCAAAATTACTCCCGCCTCTGATGCACTCTGAGACCAAAGGTCTCGCACTTCTTGTAATGCCCCATACATTTACAGGGGCTTTCAGTTCGTTAATCCTACTTAGTTCAGTGCTTTCCCGGAAGGGTTTTAAAAGAGCTTCCATCCACGCACCTTCTTTTATTAATTGTACTTATTCATAGCTGACTCAGCACCATTTGCTATAATCTCTTCTACCGCATCTGCGGCTCTGGAAACAGCATCCCTTACAGCCACCAGATCATCCTTAGGAAATCTACTCAGCACATAATCAGCCATATCCCAATTCTCAGGTTTATGTCCGACTCCTACTTTTACACGGTCGAATACTTCTCCACCTGTATGAAGAATTATATTTTTTATACCATTATGACCGCCGGCACTTCCCTGTTTTCTGATACGAATAGTTCCCACATCCAGATCAACATCGTCATAAATAACGATAATATCTGACGCGGTACATTTATAAAAATCCATAAGTGCCCGAACTGACTCACCACTGAGATTCATATAGGTCTGCGGCATAGCAAGTACTACCTTTTCGCCGGCTATAATGCCATGTCCTGTTATGGCCTTACATTCCTTTTTATTAATAGGAATTCTATACTTGTCAGAAATGGCTGTAGCCACGGAAAAGCCTGTATTATGGCGAGTACCTGCATATTTAATTCCCGGATTACCAAGTCCTACTACAATCTTCATTATTATTCTGTCTCTTCCTTCAGCCCCTGTCTTGCTTTCATTATCTCTTCAGCCTCAGCAAGCTGCTTAACAGTGTTAACTCCAAGGATTTCATTTACATCATCCACAGGCATGGCATTAACCTTAAGACCTGCTGTCTTGATGATGGAAATTGTATCTGTAAGATAATACTCACCCTGGGCATTATTGTTTGTGAGTCTTTTAAGACTGGAACTCAGAGCTTCAGCATTGAAAACATACATACCTGAGTTGATTTCATTTACAAGAAGCTCTTTCTCTGTACAATCCTTATGTTCTACTATCTTAATGAAGTTCCCATCCTCATCACGAATAATCCTTCCATATCCTGTAGGATCATCAACTATCGCTGAAAGTACAGTCACACCATTAGATTCTTTTTTATGCTTCTCTTTAAGTTTTGTAATAGTCTGGGCAGTTATAAGGGGTGTATCTCCACACAGTACTATTACATCGCCTTCTTCACCGATCTGCTCCTGGGCACACATTACTGCATGGCCGGTACCAAGCTGCTCTCTCTGTTCAGCATATTCAACATAATCAATGATTTCTCTCTTTACAAGCTGACTCTGATATCCGACTATCACAATAACATCTGTAGCGCCGGCCTCCTTTGCTGCGGCAATGGTATAATGAACCATCGTCTGACCACAAACCTTGTGGAGCACCTTAGGAAGATCAGATTCCATCCTTGTACCTTTACCAGCCGCCAGAATGACAGCCTTAAACTTTTCCATAATTCTCTCCTCACAATCAAAAAATCATAAGCCGAGTAATTATATCAAAAAATGTAATAAACAACAACAGAAATTTTTTCTTTACATTAACTTTTACAGGTCATTTTTACTTTACCTTAACTTTTATTTTCTTTGACAGACCATTTTGCGCATATACATATATGTAACATGTCCCCTTTTTTAAGGCTTTAATCCTGCCGCTGCTGCTTACACTGCATATCTTATTATTGTCGGATTCATACTTAATCTTCCTATGAGTACTGAGCTTCAGATTCTTTGACCTTTTTCTCACAAAGCCCTTGATTTTTATAGTCTTTCCCTTCTTCAGAGTTACCGAAGATAGCGTCTTTTTCCCTTGCTTCACAGTAACGCCCTTAGGGTTCGTGACATTTCCACCTTTGCTGGCAACGTGAACTATTTTGGATATACTGAGTACATTATCATCCTTATCCAGTGCCACCACAATAAACTTATAGTATGTACCTTTCTTTATCTTCTTACCTGCGATTTTGGTTATTTTCTTCTTTGCTCCCTTTACAGTGGCTATTTTCACAGGCTTTGAAGCTTTGCCGCAGCTGTTTCCGTAAATCACGTATTTATCTGCACCGCTTAATTTGGACCATCTGAGTGTGACAGATGTGCCGGTCTCACCTTTACTTCTAAGCTTAATCGGAGCATATCTGCTTCCCTTAATGTCCGAATCATTCTTCATATGGGTAATGGCCTCATCAGCTTCTGCTGCAGTCCTTATTGTTCCATCTTTATCCTTCTCTTTGTCATCTCCCGAGCCATCAGAATCCTTATCATCCTTTCCGGAATCCTTTTCCTTTGGTGCAAACTCACCGCTCTCTTTGGTAACAGGTATAGCAGCGTAGCTTTTAGAATTATCAATGGTGAATGAATAATTTCCGGAAAGCTTGATATAATCCTCCGGATCCATATCCATTTCTATCATTTCCTCCAGGGTATACATATCCCATACCAGAAATGGTTTTTCATACTCTCCAAATGGAACAATATATAATTCCAGGCTGTGACCAGGCTGAAGAGTATAGTAGGTCGGATCTAAAAATACCGTGTAATCATAGTATCCTCCCGCCTTAACAAAATTTTCTGACTTTACACTGGTAGCCGGTTCATAAGAAGCATCAGGATTTCGAAGGTCCAGCTTTCCGGCAGTTATTATTTTTCTATTTGTTTCAGTGGTCTTCCATCTGACAATAGTTTTAGGAGCCCTGCTGTCTCCGGAAAGAGTTACAGGCTCGCTTTCGAGTACTCCATAGGGAATATATGCATTAAATGGAGTTTCTGAATAGTCTATCAGATAAACTGAAAGGGGCAGTTCTATATCAGATTTATAATCAGCCTTCACCCGAAGATGAACCGGAATTTTTCCATTAATAGTTACCGGATCTTTAATGTCAGCCTTCCAAAGGGCAGAGTTTTCTGTTTTCTTACCCACAAATGTGTTTTCCAGAAGATCACTATCCGTAACTGCTGCATCCTTCGCCTTAACTGTTTCTTCTCCCTCCGTATCAGGAAGAAGACTGATGGTCTTTTCGCTTTCCCAGTCATCCGTTCCAAAAAACTCTCCGGTCTTATTATCCTGAATCATAAAGTCCGACATATCCGAAACCTCATTATCCACCCCCAGAAGATAATGGGTGAACCATAGGTTAAGCCAATCCGTATAGGAATGATCACCTATCATAATTTCAGTATTTTCATATGTGTCCCATGGAATAGCATGACCATTCTGGTGAAGAATTGTCTTCACCTCGCAGCCGGATCTCAGAAATGCCTTCCTCATGAGATCAAATTGTTTTGTCTTTACATTTCTGTCATTAAGTCCATGAACCAAAAGTGCTGATGCATGCATATCCGAAGTCCGGGTATAATAATCCGTTGACTCCCAGAACTTTCCGTAATCTCCCTTTAAATCATCCTGCTGTTTCTGCAGCCAGTAAAGATACTTCTCATTAACAGCCTTTGCATCCTCATCATAATCTTTAAAAAACCTGCTGGCACATGTAAGATTCAGCATACTCATATAATCATACAGCATGTTAAAATTCGTACACATCCCCTGAGAATTCACGTAATCATACCAGCTGGATATTCCGGAATTATCGACAATGGTTTCAACTCCCTGAACTCCAGTTGATGCAACCTCATAGGCCATGGTTGCAGAATAAGAAAAGCCGATCATCCCTATCTTTCCGCTGGACCAGTCAGCCTTTATCTCAATATTATTTTCCTTATCCGTAAAGGCTATTCTATCTCCATGGAGCCACTCAGCAACGCACTTAAAGGCATCGCGTTCCATAACGCTTCCACTGCATTCAATTCCTTCACTTCCATAGGTTCCCGGACCGGCAGATAAAACCACCGCAAATCCTCTCACAAGAAAATCATCATAATCCTTCAGATTCTTTATTCCGTCATCCCCCATATAATCTTCCGGATCAGAAAAGCCGTAGGCCCAATCCTCCCTTTTTGCCTTCTCCGCCGCATCAAAGGAAGTAGCAGAACCAGCCACATTTCTCTTTTCCGGTTTTGTATGAAGAAGACTCTCATCAAAAAAGTCCTTACCATTCTTGTTAAGATCTCCCCAGTTAGTTCCCGAAACGTATGGACTTGCCTCATAAATAACAGGTGCAGCATAATCTCCATTTGCAGCAGGTCTCGGAAGTTGAACCAGAGCCTTAATAAGATCAGGTTTCCCGTCAAGATCTGTATCATAATCTGTTTCCACATATACAGGGAACCTGAGAATCTCACTGTTAGAATTATTGTAATCCTCCTTCAGCGGGTCAGAATATTCGATTATTTCCTGAGCCATTCCGTCTTTGATGCGGATCCCCACAGGCTCAGATACATCCTTTCCGATTATTATAAATAAAATGACAAAACATATCAGACATAATCCACCAATAATATGCTTCATTATTGTTATTCCGATTTTTCCATTCATACTCATATACTCCTTATTTAACGATGCCATGAGGACATTCCCCATGGCATCATCTTTGTTCGTTTAAGGCTGGATTACCTTGTATTTAGTTACGTTTAATACGGTTTCGCCATCTATCTGAGCCGCACATGGGCGGGAGAAACGGACCTCTATCTCTCGTCCTGTAAATATTTCAACTATATTCTTCTTTTCTACATGTTCTCCCTTAAAGATAGACGGAAAAGCCATTAACGCTTTAATTTTTGATCTGCAGTGATATACCACCACTGTCAGCTTATCAGAGAACCGGTCCTGTGAGGGAGCCATCATCATTCCACCACCATAGTACTTACCCTTCATAGTTGGTGCAATCCATACATTTTCGAATTCATGCTTCACACCATCCACTATGACTTCTGCATGACAGGGTTTGAAATGGAATAAAAGGCCTTTTATCGCAATCCCGGAATAATTGATCTTTTCCTGTGGATTTTTCTCTTTAATCTGATCCGCCACTTCACAGCAGTAACCATCTATTCCAAATCCCATATTGTTTATAAACTGCTGTTCCAGATCATTCACATAAACTGTGGGCAGATTGGATAGGTACTTATTTACAAGCACCTCTTCCCCCGGCTTCTTATCAATATCCGTCAGAAAATCATTACCTGTTCCACAGCCCAGAAGATATATATTATTCTTTATCTCCATACCCTTTACAGCATTTACGAAATAATTTAAAGTACCATCTCCACCAACAAGGACAACCTCATCCTCCGGGCCAAGGGACTTCAGATACTCCTGATAATCCATACCAACTGCATCCACCAGTTCCGTCCCCGGTTTAACTTCAGGCTTTATGCCATTATTAGCCAATGAATTATAAAGATAATATTTCATTTGATTTTCTCCTTTTATATAAGACCTAATATGATCAGAAATTCTCCAATGGAATATGTAAGCATTACAATAAAATGTGTTTTAAGAAGACTGTCCTTATCAAAACGTACAAAGAACAAAGAAGTATCAGAAATAAAAAACAGAGCCGCACCAATTGCTGTTGTAATTGTAGCCGCTGTAGGACCACTTACCAGACGGAATATAGCAAAACAGTTCATAGCTCCATTTATCAGCAGATAAAGAAACATAGGATAAAAAAGAGCTTTAGGAAGATGCGGTTTTAATTTTGAAAATATGAAAACTACAGCAACAACAAAGAATACCGAAAGTATGGCAATCAGTAAGACAGGAATTTTTGAAAAGTCTACCTCCCTGCTATATCCGGCAATAAAACAGCCATGTCCGATCATAAAAGAAATGCCGCCGGCTGTAAACCATTTGTTGCCTTTGGGGATTAAAAGCACGTCCCCAATCCAGCTGAAGATCAGAGCCAAAATAATCGCAACGGAAAGAGACCTGGCCGCCAGAACATAGAAACCTAGTAAAGCCAACAGGATAAATGGTTTTGAATAGTTTCTGATCTTTTTATTCTGCTTCAGAGACGCATACAAATGAATGGAAGTCGAAACAATAAATACAAGCAAAAAAATGTATTTTGCAATGCACCTTAAATCCAATCAATCACCTCCTATAATTTAAATCAGCCGCGCAGCGACTAGTTTTAGAATTGTTCTAATATGTCACCACGCGACCGATACAGTTCTATTAAATTGTGATTAGAGTGCCGGTTCCTCTTCCGGTGTTTCTGCGTATTTTGCTAAAATGAGATCCTGAATCCTCTTTCTCGTATCTGAGTTAATAGGATGAGCGATATCTCTATACTCACCGTCTAAAGACTTACGGCTTGGCATTGCGATGAAAAGTCCCTTCTCGCCTTCAATAACCTTGATATCATGAATTACGAATTCATTATTAATAGTTATAGATACGACAGCTTTCATCTTTCCATCTTTTGCTACTCTTCTTACTCTTACATCTGTGATTTCCATATGTGACCCTCCAAAAAAACATAATCTATAGTGTATATCTAAAGCTCTTTTCGATTACAATCTTTGGATTATCTGCTTCACCTGTGTGAACTGTATTAGCCTTGATAGTATCTCTACTCTCAACGATACAATTCTCGATGTAGCAGTTGTCACCAATATGTACATCATTAAGTATTATAGAGTTCTTGATTACACAGTTATTACCTACATAGACCTTCTTAAATAATACTGAGTTCTCAACAGATCCGTTAATAATACATCCACTTGCAATAAGTGAATTAGATGTAACGGCATCTCCATTAAACTTTGCCGGAGGAAGATCTTCAACCTTTGTATATACTCCAGGATTGGTACGGAAGAAGTGATCTCTTACCTCAGGTTTAAGGAAATCCATATTTGTCTTGAAATAAGATTCAACTGATCCGATGTTTCTCCAGTATGAATCAAGACTATAAGCATTGATTCTCTTTACATTCTTATATCTGATAAGAATATCCTTAACAAAGTCTGTCCTTCCTTCTGCAGCGCATGCTTCAAGAAGTTCTATCAGCTGACGTCGTCTTACTACATATACACCAATCGATGCAACTGAGGTTTCAGCAACCAGAGGCTTCTCTTCAAAATCAAGAACCCTGCCATTATCACCAACCTTTACAACACCAAATCTTGAAATGTCATCTTCATCAGCTTTAAGCTCTTTAGTTACAATTGTGATATCAGCATTCTTTGCTATATGATCTTCAAGCACCTTGTTGTAGTCCATCTTGTAAACACCGTCACCGGATGCAATAACAACATATGGCTCATGTGCATCTTTAAGGAATCCGATATTCTGATAAAGTGCATCTGCCGTACCCTTGTACCAATAGCTGTTTGTTGCTGTTATCGTAGGAGTGAATATGTAAAGTCCACCCTGTTTTCTTCCAAAATCCCACCACTTAGATGAATTCAGATGTTCATTCAGGGATCTTGAATTATACTGGGTATAAACCGCAACCTTCTGAATATGTGAATTAGACATATTCGATAATGAGAAGTCGATAGCTCTATAGCATCCTGCCATTGGCATAGCTGCTGTTGCACGCTTTGCCGAGAGGTCTCCCATTCTGCTGCTGTTTCCACCTGCAAGAATTATTCCTATAGCTCTCATATTATTCACCTGCCTCTCTTATTATAGAACCACCACCCGGAAGAAGTCCGTCAGGATAATCCTCAGGGGTAGTCTCACCGAGAATAGCAGTATTCTTTCCAATCTTTACATTGTCAGGAATCGTTGAATTCTCGCCTATAGTTACAAGGTCAAATGCATAAACTGATGGCTTATAATCGTTTTCTGCAGGTTCACCCACACCAAGTTCAACATTCTTTCCAAGCTTAACGCCTTCAGCAAGAATAGCCTTATCAATTATGGCACCATCGCCGATTTCAACATTATTCATAATGATTGAATCCTTGATGACAGCTCCCTTACCAATCTTGACAGCTGAGCCTATAACAGACTTCTCAACATTTCCATATATTTCAGTACCTTCTCCAATGATACTCTTTGTAACGTTGCTGCCAGGTGCGATATACTGTGGAGGAAGATTGTCGCTCTTAGTATATATTCTCCAGAATTCCTCATAGAGATTGAATTCCGGTATAATATCAACAAGTTCCATGTTAGCTTCCCAGTATGAACCGAGAGTACCAACATCTTTCCAGTAGCCCTTATAGTCATAAGCTACTATTTTCTTGCCTTCTTCATGGCATGCAGGAATAACGTGCTTACCAAAGTCACATGAAGGTGTATCCTTCATCTCTATAAGCTTATCCTTCAGCAGCTTCCAATTGAATATATAAATACCCATTGAAGCCTTATTGCTTCTAGGATGCTCCGGCTTTTCTTCGAATTCCTGAATAACGTTGTTGTCATCTGTGATAACAACACCAAATCTACTTGCTTCTTCCATCGGCACCTGATATGTAGCAAGTGTTACATCAGCATGCGATGATTTGTGGAAATCAAGCATTACTTCATAATCCATTTTGTAAATGTGATCTCCCGAAAGAATCAGCACATAATCCGGATCGTAATAATCCATAAACTCCAGATTCTGGTATATAGCATTTGCAGTTCCAGTGTACCATGAAGCATTGTCTGAACTTTCATATGGTGGAAGAACCGTAACGCCTCCGAAATTTCTATCTAAATCCCATGGCATACCAATACCGATATGCTGATTAAGACGAAGAGGCCTGTACTGAGTAAGTACACCAACGGTATCAATCCCAGAGTTAATACAGTTACTGAGCGGAAAGTCTATGATTTTGTACTTTCCACCGAAAGCAACTGCAGGTTTTGCAAGCTTTGAGGTTAGAACACCCAGGCGTGAGCCTTGTCCACCAGCAAGAAGCATTGCGATCATTTCCTTCTTAACCATATTGTCACTCCTTTTATGCAAGATCTTGATATTACAAGTCTTCTCAATTATAACACTAATGACAGAATTTTGAAATACTTTTTTGGATATTTTCACTTGAAATATAATCCATTTTATAGCCACTTTGTAAAATATGCACAATTATAACAAATTAAATCAAAAATCAGCCTTTAAATCTGACGATTTAAGGCTGATTTTATAGTAATAATAACCAAAAAGTTAAATAACTTTATCTATTATTTTTTTGCCGGGTCTTCTTTTCCGGTTTTTACAGCTTCTGTTACTGCAGTTGCAAGTCCTGTAACTCCGGCAAGCTCCGAAGGGATTATCAGCTTGTTTGCAGGGCCATTTGCGGCCTTTTCAAATGCATAAAGTCCCTTAATTGCGATTGTACCCTTTGATGGGTCAGCTTCATTCATCATCTTAACTGCATCTGCTTCTGCCTGCTGAACAAGTCTTACAGCTTCTGCATTACCTTCAGCTCTCTGAATTGCAGCTTCACGCTGAGCCTGAGCTTCAAGAATTGCAGCCTGCTTTCTTGCCTCTGCAGCAAGGATTGCAGCTTCCTTATCAGCTGTTGCACGAAGGATCTTAGCTTCCTTCTCACCTTCAGATACTGTAATTGCTGACTGCTTCTCACCTTCAGCTCTGATGATCTGCTCACGTCTTTCACGCTCTGCCTTCATCTGCTTCTCCATTGATTCCTGGATTGCAGCAGGTGGCATGATATTCTTAAGCTCCACACGGTTTACCTTGATTCCCCAAGGATCTGTTGCCTCATCAAGTGTAGCTCTCATCTTAGAGTTAATTGTCTCACGTGATGTAAGTGTCTGGTCAAGCTCCAGATCACCGATAATATTACGAAGTGTTGTTGCTGTAAGATTCTCAATAGCTGCAAGAGGATTCTCAACGCCGTAGCAGTAAAGCTTAGGATCTGTAATCTGGAAGAAAAGAACTGTATCAATTCTCATTGTTACATTATCCTTTGTAATAACCGGCTGTGGTGGGAAATCTGCAACCTGCTCTTTAAGTGAAACTTTACGAGCAACCTTATCAATAACCGGAACCATGAGGTGAAGTCCAACTCCCCATGTAGCTGTATATGTTCCAAGTCTCTCAATAACATACGCATTTGCCTGTCTTACAACTCTGAGTGAGCTGCAAAGCAGAATAACTGCGATTACTAAAAAAATGATTAATACTGTTGTGCCAGGTGTCATAATACTTAAACCTCCTAAATGTCTACTTCGCGTTTTACAAAAAGCTTTGTCCCTTCGATTTTTTCAATCTTCACAAGGGTCTCGGCAGGAATGACGCTTCCATCCACGGAAACCGCTCTCCATTCCACATCTCCGATCTTCAGCATTCCTGTACCCGCATTATTATCTACTGTAACTATGATTTTTTCCACTCGCCCGATAAGGCTGTCAGTATTTGTTTTTTCTGTTCCAACTGCCAGTTTCTTTTTGGCCAGCGGCCTCATTAAGAATAGAAGCAAGGTTGAAACTACTATAAACGCTACTACCTGCAGCCAAAGGGGACCATGCATATAACCTATTACAGCTGCTACAATGGCTCCACCGGTAAACCATATAGATGAAAGTCCCAGAGAAATAATCTCTATTACCAGTGTTACCGCAGCAACTATAACCCAAAATGTACCATAGCTCATACTTCTCCTCCTTTCATGATTTACATAGATCCATTGGATACATTTCCGTCATTTTACCAAAGACTTAATTCCAATAAAATAATTATGAAAGTAAAATATGAATATATATTTTTCTATTTTGGCAAATTAATTCTTAGTTTTCACGATAGTAATTAATAAGGCATCCACTTGTGATTATTGTACGCTCATCATCTGTAAGCTCACCAAGCTTAAGAGCTATCTCTTTCATTCCCTTATTAACAATATATCCCTTGATCACCTCGGCCTTTTCTTCAACAGCCTTTCTTATTGATGGGATAAATACGTAATCACCATTTTCAAATCCATAAGGATTATCCTGTGTTGTATCAACTGCACTGTCATCCATGATAAATGGAAGCATTCCCCAGTTAATAAGATTTGATCTATATCTCTTTGTAGCATATTCACGTGCAATGTTTGCCCAGCCACCAAGAACCTTCTGACATGATGCAGCCTGCTCACGAGCAGAACCATCACCTGGCTTAATAGCATAGATCGTACTACCAAAGCCTGTATTCTTATGATTTACATCATTAAACTTCTCTTTAATAACCGGCATTACATCCTTGATTTCAGGATAAACCTCGCAAGGATGTCCTCCTTCTTCACGAACCACCTCCAGCTGATGGAATTCCTTTGCCCTTCCAACATATTCAGGGTCCTTACGTGAGAGTGTAAACTCCGCAAGTCCGATAGGATTTGATCTGAAGGATGAGGTCTCACCTGATGGAATAAGCTCATCTGTTGTAGTTACAGGATCTGTAATAACCGAACATACCTTAAGAACAAGATTATCTGTCAGAGCTGGCATAGCTGGCCATGGCTTAATGTTTGGTCCCTGCTTAAGTTCTTCCTCAGGCTTAGCATTTCCCCAGCCATTATAAACTCTGTTATCATAGATTGACTTATCGAAGAAATACTTAGGTCCTGTGTATTCAACATCTATATCAGTTGCAGGTGTAAGGAATCCCTTGTTAACTGCTGTAGCTGCAATAGAACGGGCATCCATAAGTGCAACAGAACTGATCTGACCATTCTGAATCTTTGAACCTTCTCTGTTAGGGAAGTTACGTGTTGAATGTCTGATTGAAAGCGCATTATTAGCAGGTGTATCTCCGGCACCGAAGCATGGTCCGCAGAAGGCAGTCTTGATGATAGCACCTGTCTTCATAATATCAGCTGCACGACCGTTATTAACAAGCTCCATCATAACCGGCATACTTGCAGGATATACATCAAGTGTAAATTCATCATTTCCGATATATGAACCCTTAAGGATGTCTGCTGCATCACAGATATTTTCAAATCCACCACCGGCACATCCGGCAATGATTCCCTGCTCAACATAGAGCTTTCCGTCACGAATCTTATCAGTAAGCTTAAACTCAACATCACCTGTCAGCTGTTTCTTGCCATTTTCCTCACACTCATGAAGAATATCCTTAAGATTTGCATTTAATTCTTCAATGGTAAATGTATTTGATGGGTGGAAAGGTAAAGCGATCATAGGACGGATCTTTGAAAGATCTACATATACTACTCCATCATAGTAAGCAACATCAGCAGGCTTAAGCTCCTTATAAGCCTCAGGTCTGTAATGTGTCTCAAACCAATCCTTTGTATTATCATCTGTCTTCCAGATAGAAGAAAGACAAGTTGTCTCAGTTGTCATTACGTCCACACCAATTCGGAAGTCGCTTGAAAGCTTGTCAACACCAGGTCCTACAAATTCCATTACACTGTTCTTAACATAGCCATTCTTGAAAGTAGCACCGATAAGAGCAAGAGCTACATCCTGAGGTCCAACGCCCTTAGTTACTTCACCATCAAGATAAATAGCAATAACCTTTGGTGACTTTACATCATAGGTTCTTCCAAGAAGCTGCTTAGCAAGTTCTCCGCCGCCTTCACCAATTGCCATTGTTCCAAGTGCACCGTAACGAGTATGACTATCTGAACCAAGAATCATTGCTCCACACTCAGCCAGCTCTTCACGTGCATACTGATGTATAACTGCCTGATGAGGAGGAACATAGATTCCACCATACTTCTTGGCAGCTGAAAGACCAAACATGTGGTCATCCTCATTTATTGTTCCACCAACTGCACAAAGTGAATTATGGCAGTTTGTAAGAACGTAAGGTATTGGAAACTTCTCAAGTCCTGATGCCCTTGCAGTCTGAATAATACCTACAAATGTAATATCATGGGATGTCATTTTATCAAACTTGATCTTAAGATTTTCCTCATCTCCGGATGTATTATGCTTAGACAGAATTGAATAAGCAATTGTCCCCTTCTTTGCCTCTTCCTCTGAAGTTGTGATACCCATTGAAGCAAGCTTCGACTTTGCATCAGCTGTATTTTCAACCAGCTCCTTGCCATTTACGAGAAATGCTCCGTTTTCAAAAAGTTTTACCATTTTTTCCTCCTGTATATGAAAAATAATTATTTTCTATCCGCTAAAAATGAATCCATCTCTTTATAAAGAAGATATGAACTCTTCTCACTGGTATGTTTCACCGCATAAAGAGCATCATCAGCTAATTTATACAATTCTTCGATGTCATTTGTGTCATTAGGAATGATCGCAACGCCCATACTTGCAGAGATCTGGAAGGAATGACTTAATCTCTCCCCTTCTTCAGTAATTACGGTTGCGTCAATTGGTTCATCCATCTTTTCGCAGATTAGATCACCGATACCCCTGACAGCCAGATCATTAGTGGCATTTCTGAATACGATAAGGAATTCATCACCACCTATACGGATTGCCGTACACCTTTCCTGACCAAGTCTGTGAAGTCTTCTTCCCACTTCCTTAAGAACCACATCACCCATATCATGTCCATAATTATCGTTAATAGGTTTGAAGTAATTAAGATCTAATGAGTAAAGGGCGATGGGATAGCTTTCACCCTTCTTAACCAGGTCAGCCAGAAGATCCATACCGTACCTTCTGTTATAAAGCCCCGTCAGGGCATCTGTATTGGAGATATGTTCCAGGTGCTCATTCATTTCACGAAGCTCCCTGGTCTTATCTTCCACCATTTTCTCAAGTCTTGCAGTTTCGCTTTTCTGTCTTTCCAGAAGTTCTTCCGAAAGTTCATTGGCCTGCACTGTTTTACACATTATGATATAACCAAGAGTAGCTACGATCATAAAGAAAAGCATGTAGGATGTGAAATAACCTACAAGATATAAGACAAGTGGAACACCTATAAGGAATGCTGAATTGATCCAATATATATATCCACTTCTTTTTTTAGAAGTAATCTTTTCTTTTACTTCTGCATTTGCTATATCATCTCTTGATAAAGCTATTGCATATATTACCAAAAACAGCATATATGCTATATCAATAAAAATATTCTCCGGATCTTTATCTATAACCATGTAATATGTATATCTTATCTCTGCAGCACAGAATAAGAACATTGGTATAACCACCATATATAAGGCCTTGCTATGATTGAATCCGGTCTTAAAGAATATAAGAGCCAGCACAATTATCATGAATACAGACACAAAGAAGTAAAGCAAAAGCTCTACCAGTTCTACTGATATACCATTTCCGAGGTTATGATAATCAGAAGCGAATCTGTAACCAAATACAATGGTTATAACCGATATAATAAAGGCATTTACGAATAATTTATCCGTGATATTTTTAGAAAAGATTTCCCTGGCATATACAACAAGCGCTATCAAAAAGATGTAATCAGGAATGAGATACATATTATCTACTATCTTTTCAAAAACCTCATCCCCCAATCCCGCATGCACATTTAATGCCCACAGAATATCCGCAAAGGCCCAGACGAAACAGCCCAGTCCAAAGCAGAGACTTACACCCTTATATCTCCCTGCGTAACGCATCTTAAGAAGAATTGCTGTTCCTGAGAAAACACCAACAAAAACACAGATCCAGTCATATACTATCGGTATACCAATAATAGTAGTAACTGCCATAATAACCCAGCAAATAAAAGCCAGAATTATTAATACAATATTGATTTTTCCTCTCTGTTCTTTATCTAACATCAATACCCCCTTGTATTTCAAAGGTATATATTACTCTGTAACATCTTCTATTTTAAGAGTTGTAAGGCTATTAGCATCAATACTGGGTTCATTTATCACTCTGCTGGCTTGTCTTTCGACGCACCTTTCAAAATAGTTTCGAACTTCTCTTGCATTTGCAAAATTATCATCTTCACTTTCAGCCATATCCCGTAAATATACGCGAACAAACCTCTCAGCTTCGCCATTCATTACATAATCCTGACTGTCTGTCATCGAGTGAAATATATCAAAAAGCTCCTCTCCTGAATAATCAGGAAATTCTATAAATTTATTAAATCTTGATTTAAGTCCCGGATTTGACTCTACAAAATCTTTCATCTGCTTTGTGTAGCCTGCAGCAATTACGATAAGATCTTTTCTGTCATCCTCCATCCTTTTAAGGATAGTATCAACTGCCTCCTGGCCAAAGTCCTTACCCTCTGACTGTGTAAGAGTATATGCCTCATCAATAAAAAGCACGCCTCCTTTAGCCGAGTCACAAACTTCTGCAGTCTTTATTGCAGTCTGTCCAACATATCCTTCCACAAGTCCCGCTCTGTCCACCTCTACCAGCTGACCTTTGCTGACTACGCCAAGCAGGTGATAAATCTTTGCCAGAAGTCTGGCAACTGTGGTTTTACCTGTTCCCGGATTACCTGAAAACACAAGATGAAGAGACATATCAGGAGTCTTAAGCCCCATATCCTCACGCATCTTTTTAACTTTTACAAGATTTATAAGATTATTCAGACTTTTCTTTACTTCACTCAGGCCTATCAGGGAATTAAGTTCATCCATCAGCATGTCAAGCGTTTCTGTGGAGTTTGACTCTCTGTTTTCAGTACTCTCGTTAGCTTCCTGCATACCGGAAACTGCTTCATTTCCGCTCATTCCCATACTGGTATCTACATTTCCCGAAGGCGTACTATGAAGCATGGAATCATCAAATACTATTCCTCTGTCAGCATTTTTCTGCTTATAATCATGCATCATTTTGGCCACATCAAGATCAGCCTGGGAGGATGTATATGGAGTAAAACTATCCTTTTTCTTAGGCGGACTCGCCATAAATCCAAAAATGCCACCATCATTATTTCTGATGGGTTTTTCATGGGCAGCCCGGTATCTTTCTTTGAGCCTTTCATATTCACGGTCTCTTTCAGCCTGACTCTCCCTGAATCTATAACTTGTCCCCGGATCCATAAGACCATTTTCGTTAAGATAGTTATTTAGCATTCCTATGTAATTCGAAAGTCTTTCCTGTTCGTAATTACTGATTCCGCCAAAAGATATAAAATAGCATCCAACATCGTTAAATGTATTGACCAGATATTTGGATAACGAAATCCCATATCCCCCTCTTCTGGAATATGGCGACGTATCGTCTCTGACAAAATACTGCAATGAAAGTGGAACTCTGTTAAGGATATCAGAACTGCTGCATTTATCCTCACGGAAACGCATAAAATTCTGATAATTTATAACGATCTGCAGACTGTCATTCAAAAATGCAATCTGCCGATCCGGATCACTGCTATCCTCATCATATATATACCCCAGAAAAACCAGCATATCATCCTTCACCTGGTTACGAAGAGTAAGCTTTGCGTCTCTGGGATATGTTCCGTTTTTTTTCCATCCTATCTCATCTGCATAAGAAAAGGCATAGGAGATCATTGCTTTAACGTCTTTTGTGATCATTTATATCATCTCATTCGCATTTATTTAATAATTCTTCCCATCTTTTATCTACTTCTTCCTGGAACTGTTCAAGAAGATTTTCATTTCCAGGTTTAAAGAGATGCTTAAATCTGCCCTGAGGTTTGAGGAAGTCTTCGATCGGAAGCTTTTCCTTTGGTTTATAAGTGAGAACCCACTTACCATCCACAACCTCAAAAAGAGGCCAGTAACAGGTGTCTACTGCAAGCTTACAGATCTTTGCCATATCAGCAGCATCGAATCTCCATCCTCTTGGACATGGAGCCATTACATTTAAGAATGCAGCACCTGGTGTGTAGATGGCCTTCTCAGCCTTCTCATAAAGGTCCTTCATTCCTGATGTAAAGGTTGACTGTCCAACATAAGGAATGTTGTGAGCTGCCATGATAGCTGCAAGATCCTTACGTGACTGTACCTTACCTGTACTTACGGAACCAACAGGTGTGGTTGTTGTATCTGCAAATCTTGGTGTTGCTGATGATCTCTGAATACCAGTATTCATGTAAGCACCATTATCGTAGCATACATAAACCATGTCATGTCCTCTTTCCATTGCACCGGAAAGGGACTGGAAACCGATATCATATGTACCACCATCACCACCAAAGGTTATGAATTTATAGGTTGTATCTTCGTCTATACGCCCTCTCTTTTTCAATGCATTATAAGCTGTTTCAACTCCGGCAAGAGTGGCACCGGCACAGGCAAATGCATTATGAATATAACTGTCTTCGTAAGCTGTATAAGGATATAAGTAGGAGGAAACCTCAAGACAACCGGTTGCATTTCCTATAACAGCTTTATCCTCTTCCTTTAAAGCTCTGAGAACTGTTCTTACGGTAATAGCCGCACCACAGCCAGCACAGAGTCTGTGTCCCGGAGTAAGTCTCTCCGGTTTATTCATTACTTCTTTTAAATTATATGCCATTTCTTTCGCTTCCTTATTTCTAATAAATTAATAAAACAATTATTCTGAAATCTTTACGCCGTCGCCGGATACTCTGATATCCATCTGATCCGGTCCCTTGAATTCAAATATATCCTCCGGCTTATTTGCATTTCTGTCTCTAAGGCCGATATATTTAAACTGTACAGGTTCAGCACCACGTCTTACTATCTCACGAATATCCTTGAAAACATCTCTTGCTTCGGTAACAGTGTAATCACGTCCACCAAGACCGTAGAAATAGTTAACAACCGGTATATCAAGTCCCGCATCGAACATTGCTGCCTTAAGCTCACTTCCAAGAGGGCCACCCATTCCTGAGAAGCTCTCTGCTCTGTCCATAATAGCTACAGACAGACAATGCTTAAGTGCCTGGGCAAGTTCTTCTCCAGGGAAAGGTCTGAAAACACGGACCTTTATCATACCAACGTGGATACCATACTCACGGAGCTTATCCACTGCATCCTTGGTCTGACCTGCGGCTGATCCCATAATAACTATGGCATACTTTGCATCTTCCATTCTATATTCTTCAAAAAGAGAATACTTACGTCCTGAAACCTTTTCGTATTCAGCACATACATCAAGAATTACTTTTTTAGCATTCTTCATTGCATTTCTCTGATTGTATTTTGTTTCCATGTAAAATGGTGAATTAGCATATGGACCAACGGCCATAGGCATATCCTTATTCAGAAGGAAATTATCAGGCTCATATTCGCCTACAAATTCTCTTACTGATGCTGTATCAATAGTCTCAATATTCATTACGGCATGACTTGTGATGAAGCCGTCATAACAAACCATCATCGGAAGTCTTACATCCGGATGCTCAGTAACACGGTAAGCCATAATGAAGTTATCATATGCTTCTTCATTGGTTTCAGCATAAACCTGAAGCCATCCACTATCTCTTGCTCCCATACTGTCTGAATGATCACAGTTTATATTAAGTGGTCCTGTAAGTGTTCTGTTTACAAGACAGAGAACCAGTGGAAGTCTGTCAGAAGCTGCTATATATAGTTCTTCCCACATAAATGCGAGACCTGCTGATGAAGTTGCAGTAAGTGCTCTTGCACCTGCTGCTGAAGCACCGATAGCTGCACTCATTGAGCTGTGCTCAGATTCAACAGGAATGAACTCTGTATCAATTTCCCCATTAGATATATAAGTTGAAACCATCTGAGGAAGTTCTGTTGAAGGAGTAATAGGGAAAGCCGGCATAACATCAGGATTAACCTGCTTTATAGCAAGTGCAACAGCCTCATTACCAGACATTCTGTCTCTCTTCTTTAAAGCTGTTCCCTTGGTCTTTGAACCATCCCTCTTCTTTTTATCTGCTTTATATTCAACATCGAATGGACTCTCTACACTTGGAGTCTGATTCATATTAACTGCATCGATAGCCTGCATTGCCTGCTCTTCTGCATTAAGATTCTTTTCTTTTGAAGCCATTTTACAGTCCCTCCTTCATTGTAATAGCACCGAAGGAACAACATCCTACGCATATTCCACAACCCTTGCAGTGTTCCAGATCAAAGTCCAGTCTCTTACCATCCTTTACAGGAATTGATGAATCAGGACACATTGGAGCACAAAGAAGGCACTGAACACATTTGTCCCAGTCAATAACAGGAGTCTGAGTTCTCCACTCACCTGTGTTAAAGCTTCTGGCGCCACCGCCACCATATACTGCATTTCCCGGAGTAATATCCTGATAAGGTGCAGTCTCTGTTAAAACTGTTATATCAAGTCTTTCTTTATTAGCCATTATTTCACCTCCTGAAATGCACGCTCAAGAGCCTTCATGTTTCCATCGATAACTTCAGGCTTTTTAGCAAATTTATGATTATAGGATCCTCTCATCTGCTCAAGGAAATCCTGCTGTGTCATTATTCCTGACACTTTAACTATAGCTGCAAGCATAGGTGAATTAGGGAAATATTTTCCAAGGGTTTCCATAGAAATCTTACGGGCATCTATGGTGTAAACCTCTCCCTCGTAGCCCTTAAGCATTGGAATGATTTCTTCCTTACTCTTAGGGGTATTGATTACTATAGCCCCATCCTTATTAAGTCCTGATGTGACATCCACACTGTGAAGAAGTGTTTCATCAACAACCACAACATAATCAGGGTTATAGATATTAGAGTGATTTCTTATCTCTGTATCACTCAGTCTGTTATAGGCGGTAATAGGGGCGCCCATTCTTTCAGGACCATATTCCGGAAATCCCTGAACATACATTCCTGTGTTAAATGCAACATCTGCCAGAAGCAGTGCAGCAGTCTTGGCACCTTGTCCTCCACGACCGTGCCATCTGATTTCAATAGCTTTACTCATTTTTCATTTCCTCCTAGAAAACACACGGAGTTATTATATCACACATTAATTATGTATTACAATAGGATAAAAAACAAAGGACACCGATTTTTTCAGTGTCCTTTATCAGTATTTATCAGCATTTGATTATGCCTCCGCCAAGGCAATACTCTCCATCATAGATTACCAGACTTTGACCGGGGGTTACCGCCCTGACAGGTTCGTCAAAAAGCATATCTGCCGTACCATCAGAATGCAAGGTTAGTACACCCGGTGTATCCACCGCTCTGTATCTCACCTTGGCCGATACCTTTAACACTATATCTGCATTGTCATCATTCTTCCCCGAGATAATCTTATCTTCTTCGGGCATGCTTATAAGATTAAACTGTGTAGCATGAACCTCTTTTGTAAAAAGATCATCATTTGAACCAAGGATAACTTCATTCCGTTCCGGTATTATGTCAACCACATAGAGAGGTCTTTCTGCAGAAATACCAAGTCCCTTTCTCTGTCCGATGGTGTAATGAAAATACCCCTTATGATATCCCAGAAGTTTTCCATCTATATCCAGGAATTCTCCCTTTCCCGGAATAGGATCACCACCAAGTATCTTCTCAGCTTCATCTCTTCCTTCATTTTCTATGTAGCCTGCATAATCCCCATCAGGTACAAAGCATATATCCTGGCTGTCATGCTTCGTTGCCACCATGAGGCCTATCTCATCTGCTATTTCTCTGACATTATTCTTCTCATATACGCCAAGTGGAAATTCCAGCCTGGAAAGCTGCTCCTGATTCAGAAAATAAAGCACATAGGTCTGATCCTTTGTTCTGTCCACAGATCTTTTCAGCCTGTATCTTCCGGTTTTGTCATCCGGCTCAACGGTAGCATAATGTCCTGTAACTACCTTTTCACACCCCTCTTCCTCTGCCATCTCAAAAAGCTTTCCGAACTTCATATAGCGATTGCAGTCTATACAGGGATTAGGAGTTTCTCCCGCAAGATATGTTTTTATAAACTTATGTATTACCTTCTCTCTGAAGCCCTCCAGATAGTTCACCACATGGAATGGAATCCCAAGATTAGAGGATACAACTCTGGCATCTTCTATATCATCCGGGGTACAGCAGCTATGGGTTCCCACCTTACATGCCAGGTCATTATCATGCAGCATCATGGTAACGCCAACGGGCTCATTTCCCTGTTTTTTAATTAAATATGCCGCAACAGAACTATCCACTCCGCCGCTCATTGCAACTAATTTCTTCATATTTTTTCTTTCCTGCTAGTTATATTTTCTGATAACACCGAAGCACTTTTTCAATCTCTCATCAAACTGTGCATAAAAATCCGATTCAAAATCATAGCCTTCCATATACATCATCCGAAGGACAGTTTTCATCACTTCCTTCACATCTGTCTCTGCCTGTTGCCGGATCCTCTCAGCCTTATCTTTTCTGTATGCGGAAATGTAATCACCCTCATGACCTGCTTCCTTTATCTGCTCCAGCGCATCTGTTTCCTTAATTATTCCGGCATAGGTTTCCAGATCAGACTCACTTATATCCAGAATACGTTTTGCCTCATGCTCCGCCATCTCACGGATGAGACTCACCTTCTTCCTTTCAAAGATGAGAAACCTGTGCCACTTATTTATAAAGGCATCATTTCTGGTAATATCATCAATTCCCAGCCACTCTCGGACCGTAACCTCTGACTTATCCTTTACAGGACATTCACCTGTCTGAAGTATGTAATCAAAGCCCTTTTCATTATAGATTCTCCCAAGGGGAAATAGTCTGCATATCCCGGGTCTGAAACTATGAATAGAGCATCTTCCATCCTTTAGAAACTGACATCCCTTATCCATCTTAAGATTAGGAAGAACTAATCCGTCAACCATGGATAACTCTATGTAAAAGTTAGTAAGAAGTTCATCAAAGGTCTTCCCAGAGCCACAGGTCATACTAAATATGTCGTAAGGGGTAAGCACTATTGTATTACCCATATCCGATTCACAACATTTGCTGCAGCCGGCACAGCCGTCGGTTCCTGCCTTCACCTTATCATCTATCTGATAAAGCCTGCCATCTGATATTTTATCCAAATCCTCGTATCTGAGCATAATAATCTCCATAAATCAGTAAAATTACATGAAGCCATTATCCTATTTTCGTAATAAAAATGCAAGTCTTTATGAGCCCTTCGGAGTCCCTGCATTTTTGACACTTCAGGGCAAATGTGTTAATCTATAAGTCAATTCATTTTTACAGAAAGGAAGTTGATATTATTTTAGTAAATAGAAAAAGAATATTAAAAGCGATACTTACTCTGGCAGCATTTATGATACTGGTATTCTCTTTCAGTTTCAGATCAGATGCTGCAGGTTGGAAAAGTACTAATGGCAAAATGCAGTACTACGATGATAGCGGTCTCGTAAGAAGCCGCTGGATGTATCTGAATATGAACTGGTACTATTTCAACAAAAGTGGATACATGCTGACGGGTCTCCATAAAATTAAAGGCCATACCTATTATTTTGCTCCTTCTTCACACGGAGCATGGCGTGTAGGTATGCGTACCATAGGTTGGCAGCGCGTAAACGGAAGATACATGTACTTCAATACAATGGGTGAATATATCCCTAACAACAAATATGAATCAGGTTCCATAAAAGGTATTGATGTATCTCAGTATCAGGGAAGTATGGACTGGAGCGCAGCCAAAAGACAGGGAATTAAATTCACATTTATCCGTGTAGGTCACGGAAACCACAATGTGGATCCTTATTATCAGAGAAATATGATAAAGGCACATGCTGCCGGAATCAAAACAGGTATATACTTCTACAGCACAGCCAAATCCGAAAGTGCTTCCAGAAGTGATGCAAAATGGGTAATCGACCAGATGAGAGGCTACACAGTTAATTATCCTGTGGCTCTGGATATGGAAGATAATTCCGTAGCACCTTTGGGGAAAGCAAAGATCACAAAGATAGCCAAAGCCTTTCTTGATGAGATAAGAGCTGCCGGTTATACACCTATGATCTACTGCAATGAAAACTGGGCTACTAACTTTATCGATGTAGATAAACTTCCGGGCACCTACAAATGGATTGCCCGCTACAACAATATTTATAATGAAGCCATCTCCAGAGATATCTGGCAGGCAGGAAGCACTCTTCTGTTGGATGGAATAGATGTAAACAGCGTAGATATTGATTTCTGCTACAGAGATTTTTCTAAAATAGTAACCTCCAGAACAAGAGCCGCTTCAACCTACTACTCAAAGAAAAAGGGCTTCAGAAAAAGCTCAATGGGTATCTGGTACGATAACGGTAAGGGATCATATCCTAGAGACAGATGGGTTTACATCAACGGAAAATCATATTACTTTGATGATATGGGTTATATAGAAACCGGTTGGAAGGTTCTTCCTTATGGAACTTTCTATCTTGGAAGTGATGGTGCCCGTTATGAAAACAGATGGCTGGATTATGGTTCTGAAAGATACTACTTTAATTCAGACGGAAGAATGGCCAGAGGCTGGACCAGAGTTGGTTCAAACATTTATTACATGGATGAATCCGGACATGTTCAGCGAGGAATTCTCAGACAATCAGGAAAAGTTTACTTCCTCTCAGGAGGCGGAGTACTTCTTTTGAACAGATGGATAAGATATAATGGCTGCGACTATTATCTCACATCAAACGGCAGTGCAGCTACAGGTCCAACATCAATAAATGGACAGACCTACTACTTCGATCCATCAGGACGACTTATGCGAAATACAACCATAAACGGCTACACAGTAGATGAAAATGGTATTGTAACCGAAAAGTCAGAATAGTATAATAGTTCATGGGTGATGCCATGGGGACTGCCCCATGGCATCATTTTTATAATAAGGTGTGATACACCAAAAAGAGAGGAGAAAAGCAATGAAAAAGTTATCCAAAAAAGTGTTTTCGCTTTTGCTAGCCCTTGCAATTGCGTTTTCACTGAATGTACCGGCTTCTAAGGTAGAAGCTGCAACGCACAAGGACAAGGTTTACATCACCAACAGTTATCAGTCTCTATACGATGAAGATTCTGATAGCTGGAAAAATGATAAGATTGGTTACTGTGGCCTTGACGATCACAACAAGTTTTATGTTTATATGGTAAAGGAAACAGATACAATTACCAACATTAAGGTTAACAAGAAAAAAGCTCTTGATGTAAGTATCGAATCTAAAAGCACCACCGGAAAATGGGATGATAAGACAAACACCTATAAGTCTATCCCATACTGGGAAATCAGATACAGAGCTAAAAAAGCAGGTAAATTCGTTATTTCCTTCAAGGTAAATGGCAAGAAATATAAATACACCGTTATTGCTCAGGCATATAAGAATCCTTATAAGCTGGTAACTTACGGAAAGCAAGTTGTTTATAAGCAGAACGTTACATATAAGAAGGGCGTCGCTACCACCAAAACAATAACAAATACAAAGGTTTCTGCTGACAGTGGAAACCTCAAGGTTGTTGCAAGTCCGGGTTATAAAATCACAGGAATAATAGTAGTAACTACAGGAACAAACGGAAAACCTGTAATAAAAAAAGTTAAGAACGGAAAGAACATTAATCTTTCTCAGTATTATACAGAAAATGAACACTACTCCGAAGGAGTTGTTTATAACCACTCTCTTCAGAAGAATACTTCCATATATATTTCCTATAAGAACATATACGATAAATCTTCTGTGACCTATAGTATATTCAAAAAACACGGTGCAAAAGAATTAAAATGTGTTCAAAAGTTTGCAGATGGTTCCAGAAAAAAAACAAGCTACTTTGTTCCTAGATATAGTGGTGGCGATCTTACACTTTGGAAATATTAATAACAGGAGGTTAAATTATGAACAGTATTAGATTAAGAAAACTCTTTTCTGTTATCCTGACATTAGTAATCCTTCTTGGCTGCTTCTCTGTTTCAAAAATAGACACACAGGCCAAGTCTAATTCTGTAACAGAAAAGGAAAAATATTATGAACAACTAGGTATTTTAGGCACATATTCAGTAAGCGGTTCAAATATCAAAATAAACG